>CAZAQK010000022.1:217-11201 GCA_964487265.1 uncultured Rickettsiales bacterium
AAGGATAGGATGAGCGTGCTCGAAGATACAAGACCCATAAAGATTCATACGGAAAAAGACATGGAAGGCATGCGTGCGGCAGGCAGGCTGGCTGCCGAGGTGCTCGACATGGTGGCGGGGCATGTGGCACCGGATATAACAACCGGTGAACTGAACGATCTGTGCCATGAGATGATTATTGCGCGTGGGGCGATTCCTGCGCCGCTGAATTACCGAGGCTTCCCGAAATCCATCTGCACATCGGTGAACCATGTGGTGTGCCATGGCATTCCGGGCGATTTGCGCCTGAAAAAAGGCGATATCGTCAATGTCGATGTGACGGTGATCGTTGATGGCTGGTATGGCGATACCTCGCGCATGTACTGGGCAGGCGAGCCATCGATCAAAGCCAAACGCCTCACGCAGGTGACGTATGAAGCAACCATGCTGGGTATCGAGCAGGTAAAGCCGGGCAATACGGTGGGGCATATCGGCTACGCCATCCAGCAATATGCAGAAAAACATGGATACTCGGTGGTGCGTGATTATTGCGGGCATGGCATCGGCAAAGTGTTCCACACCGCGCCAAACATTCTGCATTATGGTATGCCGGGTGAGGGCGAAGTGCTCAGGGAAGGCATGTTCTTCACCGTTGAGCCGATGATAAATGCCGGCCACTGGGCAACGCATCTGAGCCGCCATGATGGCTGGACGGTGACGACGCGTGATAAATCGCTCTCCGCGCAGTTCGAGCATACCATTGCCGTAACCGCCAAGGGCTATGAGATTTTCACTACCTCCCCAACCGGCAAGAACCAACCGCCTTACGTCTAATGTCATCCCGGCGAAGGCCGTGATCCACGCTTATCTGTAAAGGGAATAGAATTTGTGATGAAGAAAGATTCTATTGAATTAATAGACAAGGAAGACATGGATTCCGGCCTTCGCCGGAATGACGAGAAGAAACCCCACCATATCGGCCACCGCAAAAGGTTGCGGGAACGCTTCCTGCAGAATGGCGCGAATGCGCTGGCAGATTATGAACTGCTTGAAATGATCTTGTTCCCCGCCAAACCAATGGGCGATGTGAAGCCGCTGGCAAAGGCACTGCTTGCGCATTTCGGCAGTTTCGGCAAAGTGCTGCATGCCGAGCCGCTGGAGCTGATGAAGGTGGAAGGCATTGGTGAGGCAGCGGTGGTTGCCATCAAAGTGGCAAAGGCTGCAGCTGAGCGGCTGCTGCGCGAAGAAGTGGCGGATAAGCCAGTGGTAAAAAGCTGGACGCAACTGCTGGATTATTGCCGCCTGCATTTCGGGCATCTGGCGCATGAGGAGTTTCATGTGCTGTTTTTAAACCACAAGCTGGAACTGATGGCGGATGAACGCCAGCAGAAAGGCACCGTGAACCACACGCCGGTTTATCCGCGTGAGGTGGTGAAACGCGCGCTGGAGATCGGGGCATCCAGTATGATTCTGGTGCACAACCACCCCAGCGGGGATGTGAACCCGAGCAAATCCGATATTGAGGTCACCGCCCAGATAGTGCAGGCGTCGCAGCCGCTGGGCATCGAGGTGCATGACCATGTTATCATCGGGGCGAAGAAACATTTCTCCTTCCGCTCGAAAGGGCTGATGTAATGGCGACATGCTGGGGATTTGCCGCAAGCACGGGGATGTCAATGCAGGTGCGCGCGCTTGCGGAATCACTCGGCATGGATGTGCAGATAAAGGATGTGCAGGTAAAGCCCCCGTTCGTGTGGTTGCCCAACAGTTTATATGCCGCTGGGCTAAGCCGCCTTGTCATTCCGCATTTCCTGACGGAAGATAGCGATGCGATGCACGCACCGTGGCCGGATGTGGTGATAAGCTGTGGCAGAAGGCCTGCGATGATCGCGATGGGCCTGAAACATGTCATCCTGAGCGGAGCGAAGGATCTAGATTCTTCGGCTTCGCCTCAGAATAACAAAAAAACTAAATTCATCCATATTCAAGATCCGCATGTTTCCCCTGCGAATTTTGATGCGGTGGTGGCTATGAATCATGACCGCATAGAGGGCAGTAATGTTATCAAGGCGCAGTATGCGCTGCATACCATTACGCAGGAGAAACTCTGGGCAGCGCAGCAGAAATTCCAGCCGATATTCGCGAGTTACCCAAAGCCCTATATCGCGGTGCTGCTGGGTGGTTCAACTAATAAATACAAACTTACACTATCGGCTATGCAGGATCTCATCAGCAGGCTGAGATTGGTTCAGGCCAAGGCAGCAGGTACGCTTCTCATTACCATTTCTGGCCGTACGGGCGATATAAACACACGCATCCTCAAGGATGTATTTGGCGATAACCGGCGTGTGCATATTTATGACGGGCTTGGCGAGAACCCATACATGGGAATGCTTGCACTTGCCGAGAGTATTTTTGTCACCAACGATTCCGTGAATATGATGAGCGAGGCCGCCGCCACCGGCAAACCACTTTTTATCCTGCCATTTGCCGGGCATGCAAATACCAAGCCTGCGCGCTTTGCTGATGGTCTTATTACCTCAGGCGTGGCACGGCTCTGGACTGGTTCATGGGATAGGTGGAGCTATAATGCCGGGGATGAAATGCAGCGGATTGCTGAAAAAATCCGCGCTATTATTTAATATTGTCATTCCTGCGAAGGCAGGAATCTCATTTCAATCCTCGCGAGTGGCTAGCTGAGATCCCCGCCTTCGCGGGGATGACAGAAAGTTAGTCCGTAAGATTTTTCCCGCTGGCTTTGAGCCTGCGATCATAAATCGGCTGGTAATTGCCATGATAAAATTCCGTGCGTTCCTGCACAGGCGGCATGGCAATGCCGAATTGTTGCAGCAACTCTGTCTCACGTCCTTTGAAGACTTCCCGCCATTTCGCAAGGAAATCTGAATATTTCCAGCTTTCCCATTTCTGGTGGAAGGCTTTGTGGTCCGTTTTGCGCAGCTTGATATCATCTGGCGTAAGTAGTGTGATGCCAAGGCAGCGGGCGGCGGAATCCAGCACACGCCAGAGATCCTCGCGGTTTTCCGGCAGGCGGTCATCCCAGAATTCGGAGCGCAGCGGCGCAACCAGCAGGCTCTGTTTGAAAGCACTGCGCAGGAATGCAGCTTCACGGATGAGGCGATTTTTCTTCGCATCGATTGAAATGGCATAGCCAGTATAAACGCGGCTGTTGGAATCCATATCCAGATGGTCGAAATGCCCGCCCATTTCTATTTCACGGCCGCTTACATCTTCCATCATGCTGTCAACGGCCAGGCCTTTATTATGCGCGCTCTGGCCGGGCAGCGCGAGGAGGCCGTTCGTGATATCGCTTTCCGGTGCATAGCAATAGAGTTTATAAGCACCTTCCATGGTGCGCAGCCCATCATAAATCACGGTGCGCCAGCCATGCGCGTTATATAAATGGATGGCTGCACCCACCATGATATCGGCGAGGGTTTTATGCAGGTAAAGTTTTGCATCATGACGGTAGGCGAGGCCAAACTTATTCAGGCGTTTTTCACGCGGCAATTTGGCATATACAGCATCATCAGCGGCGTAAACATTGCCATTATCATCATAGGCCAGATGGTCCTGCGCATAGGCAACCAGCACGCGGATGGGGTCATTGCCGCCGCAGGCAGACATGCGTTCTGCTTTGCGGTGTACCCGCATATCACACAACAGGTCAGGGGAAATATTCAGCGGGGCTGCAACCAGATCCTGAACGAACGTTGCCGTTACACAGTCCGCAAAATCACTCCACGGACGCTTGCTCATTTCTGGGCAAGGGTTTTAAGGGTATGCGAGCGGTATTCACGGCGGTACGTGACGAGCACAACCCAGAGTGTAGCGATCATGAAGATATAAGGGTTGATGCACCAGCCCAGCGCGGCAAGCCCGAAATAATAGGCACGCAAGCCATTATTGAAATGTTTGGCGGCATTGCCGGTAAGCTGCGCACCCAGTTGCGCAATGGCTTCATGCTCATCTTTCCGCACACGATAATCGGGTGCGGCTGCAATGAAGATGCTCACATAGTTATATTGCCGCATCGACCAAGTGTATTTGAAGAATGCATAGATGAAGATGATGATGAGCAGGAAAATTTTTATCTGCCAGAGTACGGGATCATTGAGCGTGGTGTGTGGCAGGTGCGAGAGGATTTCGTTCATGCGTTCGCGGTATCCCAGCATGGATACAAGCGCGGCCAGAATGAAGATTGTGGTGCTGGCAAAGAATGTGAAGCTGCGGGCGAGGTTGCCGACCATAATGGCATCGAGCGAGCGATTCTCACGCGCCACCATTTCGCGCATCCATTGCAGTCGGTATTTGTTTGTTGCGGAAACAAGGTTCGGGCGCTCCTCATGCTCAGCATAGCTGGCATAGCCAAACCAGCAGGCGATGAAAAACACCAGCGCGATCAAATCATGCAGGCTGAACCACGAAAGAAAATCGTCCATATCACTTTCCCAATAATCGGCGAGTTGCCATTGTTACATCCGTTTCCCTCATCAGCGATTCTCCCACGAGGAAGCAGGAAATACCTGCATTCTGCATGCGGTTGATATCGTCATGCGTGCGGATGCCGCTTTCACATACCGTAAGGATAGTATCCGGAATATGCTTTGCAAGTGTTTCCGATGTGGCAAGGTCAACTTTCATGGTTTTCAAGTTGCGGTTGTTGATGCCTATCATCTGCGGGGCAAGTGCCAGCGTGCGTTCCAGCTCATGCAGGTCATGCACTTCAAAGAGCGTGTCCATGCCAAGCACTGTGGCAAGCTGATACATTTCGTTCGCCTGTGCGTTAGAAAGTGCAGCCATAATCAGTAAAATACAATCCGCGCCAAGTGCGCGCGATTCATAAACCTGATATGCATCAATCATGAAATCCTTGCGCAGTGCAGGCAGTGGACATGCGTTTTTTGCCTGTCCGAGATAATCATCATGCCCTTGGAAATACGGCTCATCGGTGAGCACCGAAAGGCACGCGGCACCGCCGGCATCATAGGCTTTTGCAAGGGTTTCCGGGTCGAAATCCTTGCGGATGATACCTGCGCTGGGGGAGGCTTTTTTGATCTCGGCAATTAAGGCTGGCTGGCCAGTTGCAGCTTTATTTTTCAGTGTGCGGATGAAACCGCGCGGGGCATCAACGGATTTTATTTCCTGCTGCAAAACTCCCTGGCTGATGGATGTTTTTCGATTGGAAACATCCAGCTTCTTTCTGTCGCAGATCTCGGTGAGGATGTCGGTCATGCTTTGGTGTGGCTCATATCGACAAATTTCATCAGCACCTGATGCGCTTTGCCGGAATCGATTGCCTGTGCCGCCATCGCCACGCCATCTTTCAGTGTCTGCACTTTTTCAGCCACCACCAGCGCGCCAGCGGCATTGAGCAGCACCGAGCGGCGATAAGCGGATTCCATACCGGAAATGGCAGATTTCAATGCCTGTGCATTATGCTCGGCATCGCCACCGCGTAGTTCATCCAGCGATGCGCCTTGCAGGCCTGCTTCTTCGGGCGTTACTTCAAACAGGCGCACGCTGCCATCTTTCAGTTCAGCCACGGTGGATGCGCCGGAAAGTGTCAACTCATCCAAACCATCATTGCCATGCACTATCCATGCACGTTTCAAACCAATTTCCTTCAGCGCGTGAGCAAGTGGCTCCAGCCATTTTTTGTCATACACACCCATGAGTTGGTAGGTGAGGTTGGCGGGGTTGGAGATCGGGCCGAGCAAATTGAAGATGGTGCGGAAACCCAGTTCCTGCCGCACGGGCGACACATGCCGCACCGCGGGGTGGTATTTCGGCGCAAGCAGGAAGGCGATGTTCAGTTCGCGGATGCAGCGTTCCATCACTTCCGGCTCAGCATCCACATTCACACCGAGTGTTTTCAGCACATCAGCAGAGCCGGACGCCGAAGAAACCGCGCGGTTACCCGCCTTGGCAACCGGCACGCCGCAGGCAGCCAGCACAAACGCAACAGCGGTTGAGATGTTATACGTACCTTTTGCATCGCCGCCGGTACCGCATGGATCAATGGCACCATCTGGCGCATTGAACTTAGTGCATTTAGCACGCAAAGCGAACGCGCCAGCGGTGATCTCTTCCACCGTTTCGCCTTTGAGCCTGAGGGCGGTGAGGAATGCTGCCATCTGTGCAGGGGTTGCCCCGCCATTCATAATGATCTGGAAGGCGCGCGTGGCATTATCCAGCGGCAGGTTTTTTTTATCCGCCAGCAGCGCAAGCACGGTATGTATGGCGTTGGTGGTCACCGTTTTATTCCATCAAGAAAATTTTTAATTAATTCATGCCCATGTTCGGAGGCAATGGATTCGGGGTGGAATTGCACACCGTGCGTGTTGTGCTCTTTGTGCGAAAGCCCCATGATGAGGCCATCATCAGCAGTGATGGCGGTGACTTCAAGGCAGGCGGGCAGCGATGCGCGGTCCACCACTAATGAGTGATAACGCGTGGCTTTGAACGGAATGGGCAAGCCTTTGAATACGCTCTGGCCTTCGTGATAAATTTCACTGATCTTGCCGTGCATGGGCTTGGGTGCACGCACTACTTTGCCGCCGAAGGCCTCGCCAATGGCCTGATGGCCAAGGCACACACCTAGTATAGGAATATTGCCGGAGGCTTTTTTCACCAGCTCAAGGCAGATGCCGGATTCGGCAGGGTTTCCCGGGCCGGGGGAAATGACGATACCATCCGGCTTTTTTGCAATAAGTGCATCTGCCGTTATCGCATCATTGCGATAGACAGTCACATCCGCCTTTAATTCGCCGATATAGTGCAGCAAATTATAGGTAAAGCTGTCATAGTTATCGAGGAGGATGATCTTCATGTGAACTTTATAGCCTCCTCGGCGGCGCGTATCAATGCGCGGGATTTATTCACGCATTCCTGATATTCTGCCTCCGTATCACTTTCCGCCACAATGCCGCCGCCTGCCTGCACGTGCAGCATGCCATCTTTGATGAGGCCGGTGCGCAGCGCAATACAGGTATCCATGTTGCCATTGCCGGAGAAATAGCCGATGCAGCCACCATAAAAACTGCGGCGGGTTTTTTCCAGATCATTGATGATCTCCATGGCGCGTACTTTCGGTGCGCCACTCACTGTGCCAGCCGGAAATCCTGCCATGAGCGCGGAAAGCGCATCATATTTCGTGTCGATCTCACCCACCACGTTGGAGACGATATGCATCACGTGCGAATAGTTTTCGATGATCATTTTCTGTGTGGTGCGCACTGTGCCGACGCGTGCCACACGGCTCACATCATTGCGGCCTAGATCAAGCAGCATCAGATGCTCGGAAATTTCCTTGGGGTCGGAAAGCAAATCTGCCGCCAGTTCCATATCTTCTTTATGATCGCGGCCACGTTTGCGCGTGCCTGCTATCGGTCGAATAGTCACTTCACCATCGCGCAGCCGCACCAGAATTTCAGGGCTTGAACCCACCAGCGTGAAGCTGCCCATATGCAGGTAGAAAAGGAACGGGGAAGGATTCAGCTGACGCAATGCACGATATAGAGCAAAAGGCGGCAGTTTGAACGGCGCAGAAAAACGCTGCGACAGCACCACCTGAAAAATATCACCTGCCGCAATATGCTCGCGTGCGCCTGCCACCATGTCATCATATTCAGCACGTGTGGTATGGGGTTTGAAATCGGAAGCATCAATCGCGGCGGTGCTATTGTCAGTGCTGGCAGGTATCGCTGCATCAAGCTTCGCTAGCGTTTCGCGGATGCGTGCCTCTGCCTGCTGATAAGCTTTCTCTGCATTCACCGCCGCATCCGGCCACACGCTGGTGATGATATATTTGCTATCCGTCACCGCATCGAAGATCACCATCACGCGCGGGCGCATGAACATGCTATCGGGGATATTCAGCGCATCCGGTTTGCTGTCCGGCAGGTTTTCCACCAGCCGCACCATATCATAGGCCATATAGCCGACAAGGCCGGAAGCCATAGGTGGCAGGCCTTCAGGAATATCTATTTTGCAGGACTGGTACAGCTCATGCAGCGCATCAAGGCTTGGCTTTTTGCAGGGGACGAAAACGCCTGCTTCGATATTGCTGCCTTCGCTGACCTCGGCCTTATCGCCATGACAACGCCAGATGATATCTGGTTGCAAACCGATGACGGAATAACGGCCGCGTATCTCGCCCTTTTCAACGGATTCTAAAAGGAAGCAGGGCGAAGTATCACTCTTGAGGCGGAGCATGGCGGCAACCGGCGTATCAAGGTCGGCTGTGCATTTTACCCATACCAGCTGTGGCAGGTTGCGCCGGTAATGCGCAGTAAAGCCTGCCTTGTCAGGCGATAGATGCATCGTGCCGACCGGTGACATTAGTTGGGCTGGACAGCACTGACAGCATCTGCCTTCACATTCACGGTGTGCTTGGTTGCGAGGTAATTCATATATTCGTCCATGATTTCATTATGGAATGCAGTTTGCATTTCCTTACGAAGTGCTGCAAGCGCGGTGCCATCTTCCGGAAGTTTCGCCGGCGTGATGCTGTTCACCACTGCGATGACAAACGAGCCATCCGCCAGCTGGTACGCTTCAGTGGCATCACCCGATCTGCGCACGAACATATCGGCTATCATCGCAGGCGGCAGTGCATGGTCTGCTATTTTGCTGTCGGTACGTTTCACATCATCAACCGTTATGGCGGAAAGGCCGTGACGTGCGACGATGCTGCTACGTTTGCTGGTATCCGCAAAGTCTTTTGCAACGGCTTCCATGACTGTGATAAGTTTTTCCTGACGCGCGGCAAGAGTGGCCAGTTGTTCGGCCTTATCCATGACGTCTTCCAGCGGGCGCGTGCGCTCGGTCTCAATTTTGTCAGCGCGTACGATGTAATACGTGCCACCTTTTGAGAAGGTTACGGCTGATTCAGTTTTCTCATCGAGTTTAAATGCGACCGCAAGGAACTTATCGAGCTTGGGAAGAGTCGCTTCTTTTCCATCAGCTGTTTTGCCATCAGCATTCATGGCAGGCAATGTGTGCACGCTAAGATCGTGCTCCTTTGCCACGTTGTGCAGATCATTGCCGGCTGCAAATGTGTCTTCCAGCGTGTTGGCGAACTTGCCTACGGCTTCTTCCTGTTTCTGCGCAAGCAGGTCTTTGCTGAGCCTGTCTTTCACTTTCTCGAAGGGCTCAATACTGGCAGGTTCAATAGCTGCTACACGGAACACATGCCAGCCGAACGGGCTTTGCACCGGATCGCTGACGCCTTTTTCCGGCAGGGCGAACACGGCTGCACCGGCACCCTCGAACATGGATTTCTCAGTGACGGAACCCATGGAAAGTGATTTTTTGTTGGTGGCATTCGTTGCTTCGGCAATGTCTGCGAATGATTTCCCATCCTTGGCCATTGCGGCTGCTTCTTTCGCTTTATCTTCAGAAGAATAAAGCAGTTGTTCGACTACGCGTTTTTCTTCATGGCGGAATTCATCCTGCCTGTCTTCGTAAGCGGCTTGCAGCTCTTCGTCTAATATTTTGATGCCTTTTTTAATGTTGTCGGCCGTGAAGGTGGTGTAGCTCAGCGTGCGGAATTCAGGCACACGGAATAGCGGGGCATTATTTTTATAGAATGTTTCAACTGCTTCTTTGCTTGGTTTTGGCACATCTTTCACGATCGACGCATCGGCGGTATAGAGGCTGATGCTGCGCTTCTGGTTGCGGCTCAGATAAAGGGTTTTGACTGCTTCTTCATGCACGGCAGTTTCAAAGGCAAAGCTGTCCAGCACCAGTCTGGCGGCTTCCTGATTGCGCATCTGGTCAAGGAAGGCGGCTTCTGTGATACCTGCAGAAGCAAGCCGCTGGCGCAGCATTTCCTTGTTGAAGTTACCCTTGCCGTCCTGAAATGCAGGGTTATTGCGAATAATAGTGGTCAGTGATTCATCTGGCACTTTGAGCCCAAGTTCTATAACTTCCTGGCGGATGAGTGACTGCCCCACCATCATTTTGATGATCTGCTGAGGCAGCTTAAGCTGGGCCAGCATATCGGGCGAATAGCTTTCGCCCATGACATTGCGGATCTTTTCCACTTCGCGGGTAAGCGTGCGCCGGAATGCTTCCTGCGTGATGGTGTCTTTGCCGACGGTGGCAACCGCACGGTCACGGCTGGGGGCGTTTATCATATCACCGATGCCCCAGATGGCAAAGCTGAGTACGAGGAGGGCAAGAAGCAGCTTGGCTGCGAAGCCTTTGGCAATGGAGTGGAGGGTGCTGAGCATATGGATTTCTAATTTGTTTTTTCATGGTTTACACCACAAATGACCATTGTAAAACAGTTTTTCATGGATTAGAAAGCGGCTATGGAAACTGATAAGACAATCATTGTCGGCAACTGGAAAATGTATGGCCACCTCGAAATAAACGAGGGTCTGCTGGCCGCCATTGCCTCTGTCAGTGATAAGGATGGCATAGAGGTTATAGTGTGCCCGCCGGCGATTCTGATACCGGCTGCGGTAGGCACACTCAAAGGAACCAAGGTGCAGGTGGGCGGGCAGGATTGCCACAGCCAGCCGGAAGGGGCGTTCACCGGCAATATCAGTGCGCCGATGCTGAAACAGGCCGGTTGCAGCCATGTGATCGTCGGGCATTCGGAACGCCGCCAGTATCACCTGGAAACAAATATAGATGTGGCGCAGAAAGCCGCGCAGGCACAGGCGGCTGGCCTTATCCCCATCATCTGTATAGGGGAAACGGCAGGTGAACGTGAGGCAGGCACTGCAGAGGCAGTTGTTGAAAAGCAATTGCTGGAGTCCATTCCTGCCCAAAAAGGCGATTTTCTGCTTGCATATGAGCCGGTTTGGGCTATTGGTTCAGGCAAGACGCCGACAGCTGTTGATATCCAGCAAATGCACAGCCATATTACACGCGTGGTTGCTGACAAGTATGGGGTGCAACCAGCCGTTCTATACGGTGGTTCGGTGAAGGCCCAGAATGCAGGTAATATCCTGGCAACCGAGGGAGTTTCAGG
>CAZAQK010000022.1:11301-17741 GCA_964487265.1 uncultured Rickettsiales bacterium
AGGCTCACTGATCGATTCCATTGATGCTGCACCGGCCGCTATGGATGCTGCAACAACGGATTCCAAACCTGCCGCAGAAAAACCTGCAGCACCAGAACCTGTTGCTCCAAAGCCAGAGTAAGCAAGGATGACGACACGTTTTATATTCATAACCGGTGGGGTGGTAAGTTCTTTAGGTAAAGGGCTTGCCTCTGCTTCACTTGGTGCGCTGCTTCAGGCGCGTGGATATAAAGTTCGCCTGCGTAAGCTTGACCCGTACCTGAACGTTGATCCGGGCACCATGAACCCCACACAGCACGGCGAAGTGTTTGTTACTGATGACGGCGCGGAAACAGATTTAGACCTTGGCCATTACGAACGTTTTACCGGTGTGAATGCACGCCGTTCTGATTCTGTCACCACTGGTCAGATCTATTCCACATTGCTCACCAAGGAACGCCGCGGCGATTACCTGGGCGGAACCGTGCAGGTGATTCCGCATGTGACCGACCTCATCAAGGAATTCATCCTGAAAGATACGGATGGTGAAGATTTCATCCTGTGCGAAATTGGCGGCACGGTGGGTGACATTGAAGGCCAGCCATTTTTGGAAGCTATTCGTCAGCTGGGCTGGGAGCTTGGCCGCGAGCGCGTGATGTATGTGCATCTTACGCTCGTGCCCTATATCGCGGCAGCCAAAGAACTCAAAACGAAACCTACACAGCACAGCGTGAAAGAACTGCGGATGATCGGTATCCAGCCGGATATCCTGCTCTGCCGTGCGGACCGTGAAATTCCATTGTCTGACCGTCGCAAGATCGCACTGTTCTGTAACATCCGCGAAGAAGCGGTGATACAGGCGCTCGATGTTTCATCTATTTATGAAGTGCCTAAGCGCTATAGCGAGCAGGGCTTTGACGCGCAGGTGCTGAAGATGTTCGGCATCAAGGAAAAAGGCAAGCCAGACCTCACGAAATGGGATGAGATACTCGACCGTGTGCAGAACCCTTCGGCGGAGGCAACCGTTGCCATCGTTGGCAAATATACCGGCATTGGTGATGCGTATAAATCGCTCTCCGAAGCTCTCGATCATGCAGGCATTGCAAACCGTGCGAAGGTGAAGATCCGCTGGGTCGATGCATCGGATTTCGAGAAAAAAGATGTGAGCAAAGCACTCGCCGATGTCGATGCTATTTTGGTGCCGGGCGGTTTTGGTGAACGCGGTGTGAATGGCAAACTTGCCGCCATCAACTATGCGCGTGAGCACAAAAAACCATACCTTGGCATTTGCTTCGGCATGCAGCTGGCGGTGATTGAATTTGCCCGCAATGTGCTGGGCATGAAAGATGCCACCTCTACCGAGTTTGGCACGCACAGCGATAAAGACGGCGTTGGCCCGCTCGTTGGCCTGATGACGGAATGGATGCGCGGCAACGTGCTAGAAACCCGCAAAGAAGGCAGCGACCTCGGCGGCACCATGCGCCTTGGTGCGTATGATTGCGAGATTGCCAAGGGAAGCACCGCATATAAAGCTTATGAGTCAGCGAAAATCAGCGAGCGTCATCGCCACCGCTATGAGGTAAACATGGCGTATCGCGATGCGTTTGAAAAAGTTGGCATGGTATTTTCCGGTACATCGCCCGGTGGCAAACTGCCGGAGATTGCCGAGTTGAAAGACCATCCATGGTTCGTTGGGGTGCAATTCCACCCTGAACTTAAGAGCCGCCCGTTCGCGCCGCACCCGCTATTTGCTGCATTCATCAAAGCGGCACTCGTTGACAGCAAGAAGCAGAAAAAAGCGGCATGAGTATTCGCCACATCCAGATAGGTAACGTCAAAATCGGCAATGATTTGCCGTTTGTGTTGATCGCGGGCCCGTGCCAGGTGGAATCGCGCGACCACGCGCTGTTCATGGCAGACAGCCTTATCAAGCTCACCAACAAGCTGAACATCCCGTTCATTTATAAATCATCGTATGACAAGGCGAACCGCACCAGCATCAGCGGTAAGCGTGGCGCAGGGCTTGTTGCCACCATGCCCATATTTGATGAGATTCGTACAGAGCTGGGTTGCCCCGTGCTCACCGACGTGCACACGGAAGAACAATGCGAAGTGGTGGGTCAGCATGTGGATGTGCTGCAGATACCGGCATTCCTCTGCCGCCAGACCGATATGCTGCTTGCAGCGGCGAAAACCGGCAAAGTGGTGAATATCAAAAAAGGCCAGTTCCTTGCACCGTGGGACATGAAGAACGTGGTTGATAAAATGGATTATGCCGGAAACCCGAATGTCATTCTCACCGAGCGTGGCGCGAGCTTTGGCTATAATACGCTGGTCAATGATTTCCGCGCGCTGCCGATCATGGCGCAGACCGGGTGCCCGATCGTGTTTGATGCCACGCACAGTGTGCAGCAGCCGGGCGGGCAGGGGACCGCATCAGGGGGTGACCGCAGTTTTGTGCCGCCGCTTGCGCGCGCAGCGATTGCCGTGGGTGTTGCCGGTGTGTTCATGGAAACGCATGAAGACCCCGACCATGCACCGTCCGACGGCCCCAACATGGTGAAGCTTTCCGATATGGAAGGCCTGCTGGTACAGCTCAAGGAATTCGATAAGCTTTCCAAGGCACTCTAAGCCCCGCATAAACCCGTGCTTGTCACGGGGGCATTGCGGGGTCTGGTCTCGGGTTATAACCGGACCCCGCAACAAGTGCGGGGTGGCAAGGAATTCGATAAGCTTTCCAAGGCATTGTAATTAAATAGCAATTCTGGCCATGCGCGTTTAATGAAACTGTCACACAATAAGCCGTTTCCTGTGTTACACTGCTGTTATGTCTGAAGAAAAGCATAAGCCTATCATCCTCATCAGCGCGATGAACACCGACACCAAATCGGTGACTGCCGCTGTTGCATCCGTACGTGCCGCCGGTGCGGAGCCGATGCTTATCGCTAATCATGCGGCAAGGCTGATGGGAAAAACCGATACGAATACCATCAAGGAAGCTGCTATCGCCGATCTTTCAAAAGCGGATGGCGTGCTGGTGATGGGCAATAATGCCGACATCGACCCCAAGGATTATAAATCAGCAACCAAACACGCTGCCACCAAATCAGAGCGCGACACATTGGAAGGTGCGGTGCGCGCTGCCTATGAATATAACCTGCTCGCGGAAACGCTGAATTGCAAAAAGCCGCTGCTTACCGTGTGCGGTGGTATGCAACGCCTGAACGTGTTGCTCGGTGGATCGCTGCACCAGCATGTGCCGGATATCCTTGGCAATGAATCGCACCAGCAGGATAAGCAGAATATGGCACCGTTCGTGCCGGTGATTTATGTGGAAACCGAAGCAAATACGAAGCTTGCGGCAATGGCAGGCGGCAAGGGTGTATACACGCCATCGCATGATGTGCCGGCGAGTGTGACGATGGAAAACAGTTTTCATCATCAGGCGGTCGACAAGGTGGGCAATGGCCTCATCGTTTCGGCGCGTTCACGCGAGGCAGACCCTAAGAATAATATCATTGAAGCCATTGAAGGTGACTCCAAAGTGTTCGGTGACCAGTTCGTGATGGGAGTGCAGTGGCACCCGGAATTTGGTGCCAGTGAACTTTCCGGCAAATTGCTGCAAAATCTTGTGCAGGAAAGCGAGCAGTATGTCGCCAAACATCCGCGTATTTCGGAATCGCTCAGGGAAACGGCCATCAGTGCCATTGCGCCAACATGGCAGGAGCGCGTGCGCGCGCAGCAGCAGGCGAAGCAGAACGACAAGTCAGGCCGCGGCGCAGCTTAGTCTATCAATTCTTTTTGTTTGACCTTAAAATTCCCATGGCGCAATAAAAACGCGCGAAGCGCGTGCTCCAGATGCTGCTGGTTGGTCAGTAAATCGGCATCATGCAGCCCCACCAGTTTCTTCTGGCATTGCCTGAGTGCATCAGCACAGGCATCTGCCAGTATATCGAGCGGCGGTGGGTTCTCAGCGGGCACCAGCAATGCTTCCACATTGTCGGCATGTTTGAAATGATTGTGGAATTGACGCGGACCCTTGCATTCAGCAAGTGCAAGCGACACAGGCGTTACGATATTCTTGAAATGCTGCTGGATGCGCAGACGCTCATCATAATCATGGGCATCGGCAAAACGCGTATCCAGTATGCGGGCGCATACCGTTTCCAGATCGATCAATGCTTGCTCAAAAACAACCTGCCCGCCTGTAGCATCCTCAGATGCGGCCTGTGGGCTAAGTTTACTGCGGTTGGAACCGGCCATTACGTCCTCCTGATTCAGCCATTTGGACACTGAAGACCAGTATAGTGCAACTTATGCTGGAATGCCAGAAATAATAGTTTTTGCCGCTTTCACCTTGCAATTATGGCAATTTATTCCTATCACCAGTGCATACATAAGTGGCTTGTTTTTGAAGGAGCTAACCGTGACTGCCATTACCCATATTCATGCACGCGAAATTATCGATAGCCGTGGTAATCCCACAGTTGAGGTGGATGTTGCGCTGGAAGATGGCGCGTTTGGCCGTGCGGCTGTGCCATCCGGCGCATCCACCGGTTCGCTGGAAGCACTGGAACTGCGCGATGGCGACAAGAAACGCTATCTCGGCAAAGGCGTCACCAAGGCTGTTGCACATGTGAATAATGAGCTCGCCGACGCGCTGATGGGCATGGACGCGGAAGAGCAGATCAAGATCGATAGCATCATGCTCGATCTTGACGGTACGGAGAATAAATCCCGACTTGGCGCGAATGCCATCCTCGGCGTGTCGCTGGCGGTGGCCAAGGCGGCGGCGGATTCCATGGCGGTGCCGCTTTATCGTTACGTAGGAGGAACGAATGCGCATGTGCTGCCGGTGCCGATGATGAATATCATCAACGGTGGCCAGCATGCCGATAACAAACTTGATATCCAGGAATTCATGATCATGCCGGTGTCGGCAGAGTCGATTCATGATGCGGTGCGCACGGGTGCTGAAATTTTCCACAGCCTGAAACGCATTTTAAGTGATGACGGGCACAATACCAGCATTGGTGATGAAGGTGGCTTTGCGCCAAAGATCGGCACGGCGGTTGAGGCGCTCGATTACATCATGCAGGCCATTGAAGCGGCGGGTTACAAGCCCGGTAAGGATGTGATGCTGGCGCTCGATGCAGCTGCCACCGAATTTTACCACGACAATAAATACGTTTTGGAAGGCGAGGGCAAGAGCCTCGATTTCGGCAAGCTCCTGCAATATTACGAAGGCTTGGTGAAAAAATATCCCATCATCTCCATTGAAGATGCCATGGCGGAAAAAGACCACACGGGCTGGAAGGAAATCACCGACCTGCTAGGCGATAAGGTGCAGCTGGTGGGGGATGACCTTTTTGTCACTAATCCGGCAATCCTCGCAGAAGGTATCGACAAAGGCCTTGCCAACGCGCTGCTCGTGAAAGTGAACCAGATCGGTACGCTCACGGAAACACTGAACGCCGTGACCCTTGCGCACCGCGCGGGTTATAAAGCAATTCTCTCGCACCGCTCCGGCGAAACGGAAGATACCACCATCGCGCATCTGGCAGTGGCCACCGGTTGCGGGCAGATCAAAACCGGCTCTCTCTCTCGCACGGACAGGCTTGCGAAGTACAATGAATTACTGCGAATTGAAGAAGAGCTGGGCTCGGTTGCGCGCTATGCTGGCAAGGCTGCATTCAAATAACTAAATGATTTAGGGTTAAGTCATTCCCGCGTAGGCGGGAATCTCATCTCAATGCTTGCGAGTTGATAATTAAGACCCCCGCCTTCGCGGGGGTGACATTTTTAGTATATGCGTAAACTTCAAAAATTAATTTAATGCTTTATTCTTTGTGTAGAGGTTGTTGAATTTGCTTCACAAATTTGTGCGGTTTCGCTACACTCGGAGTTTATGAGCAGGTACCAGACCGTATTTTCATCCGGCAATATGTTCACGCGCAAGGCGGCTGGCTCGCTGTTTGGCGTGCTGGTGCTGTTCTACCTTGCCTTCCATACTACCAGCGGTGACCGCGGTGTTTTCGCCCTGATCAAGGCTAGCCATGAGCTGGAGACGCTGAAAATAAAATTGGCTGAAGTATCGGCCAAGCGGCAGGCACTGGAAACACGCGCCCGGCTTATCAGCAACCAATCGCTCGACCTCGATATGCTCGATGAGCGCGCCCGTATCGTGCTGGGCTATACCGGCAAAGATGAGCGGGTTATCTTCCTGAATCAGGAAGCTAAGTAAGAATTTGTCATCCCGTGGAGTATGTCAGTAGACATACGAGCACGGGATCCAGACGATACAAAATATCAGAAGATATTTTGTATACATATATAGAAACTGGATACCGGCTTTCGCCGGTATGACAAGAACGCTGCAATGCAGCAATAAATGCCTCATAAGTATTTGTCCCATATTAGTATTAGTGCTAAATAGCACTTGCTTCCATATTATCCATTTT
>CAZAQK010000023.1:0-7330 GCA_964487265.1 uncultured Rickettsiales bacterium
GGGAAGGGGTGTTTTTTCCTTAAAGGGCAGTGTGCCGTTGTAGCGATGCATAACGTAACTTTTGGAGTGTATCTATGCCTAATGAATTAGACCAATCTGCTACTGCTGCCCCAGTAGAAACCGCATCGCAAGCAAACGTGCTTGATGTTAATCTTTTTGATAAAGAGCAACGCGCCGTGCAATACCTGCAATATGCGGGGCTTATCGATAGCTCGAATGAGGATGTAACGACACTGAATTATTTGAAAGCTGCAAACCATGCTGCATTTGCCGATGAAAAAACCGGTAATATTCCGCAGCTGCAGGAACAATTCCGCACGGCAATGACGACCCAGCAGGATATGTCAAAGCTTACCGAAGGTGGCGTGGAGAGCCCGGTATTCAAACTGGTGGATGGTGTGTATGCTGCACGTATTGCGCAGGCAGAAAAAACCATCGCAGAGCTTGATGCACTGCCAAGCACGCTGAGCACGGAGGAATTTAACGCTACCCGCAAACGCGCCGAAGGAAAAATCAATAAATATAGAAAAGACCGCGCCTATAACCAGGCCAATCCCGAAGTGCTAAATAAAGCCGTCCGCGAACATCCGGAAGCACTGGCTGCTGGCAAATACCTGCCGATCGGCCGCCTTGCTATTGAAGCGGGCATGGTCAAAGGTGATAAGGCAGTGGCGATGGATATGGTGGATGATGCGCTGGCCAATGCGGCGGCACATTCCATGCTGCATGTGGCGGAAGAAGTGATGAGTACTTCGGATGCCGACCTTGCCATCAACAAGCGTTTTCCGGACCGTTACCGTGCCAACATCATGGCAAAAGCCACCGATACGGCAGTGACCACAACGGCGATCGAGCAGGTAAGAATCTTTGATGATGCCACACCGGAACTGGCACGCGTGCAGGCACTGAAAACCATGCTTTCCGCGCATCTGCATGAGCTTACACAACATACGCGTGACGCGGATGGAACCAGCAAGCCGCCGATCGAACAGCTGGCTGATGCGCTGACACAGGTGAAGCCGCTGGTGAGGGAATACCAGTCTGCCACCATGTCGCTTGCTTATCATTTCCTGGGCGAGGGCGCAGGCAAGGATGATGCGCGCATGCAGAAACTGCGTGAACATCTTTCTGCCATGATGGAAAAAAACAAGATCCCGCTCATGATGGATAAAAATGAAGCCGAACGTGCCGCCAGTGCACTGGTTGAGAAAAGCGCGGCATTCCTGCGTGAGAAGGAAGCTAAAGCCACTGCCAATATCGATGCGCTGGTGGTGAAGGCCACGGCTGCAAAAGTTATCAGCATGGCGGAAAAATATGCGAATGCGCCGGCGGCAAATTTTGCGGAAGCGGCGCAGCGTCCGGCTGCCACTGTTGGTTTAGGCAAGTAGGGAGATGCATATGCGCGTATTATTTGCAGCAGCGCTGGTTGCGGCGTTTCCTGCTTATGCCGATATTTCCGAAACCCAGAACCAGTATGCCAAAGACCGTGCGAAGGCGATCTCAGAGTTCACGCCGGAACTGGGCAAGCACTGCCTGAAAGATTTTTCAGACAAGAAGAAAAAGGCGATAGAGCCGCTCGGGACAGCGGCTTACAGCGATCTTATTTCACGGCAGGTCTATAAAACCGTGTTCTGGAACCATTCCGACCGCGGCGTGGCATTCACCCTGCCGGTCAAGGCTGGTGATGTGGCGGGCGATATTGCCTGCCTCTATTCCGTCAAAGATGGTGGATTGCAGTTTGAGCTTTCGCAGCAATTATTCGGGAAATTCTAGCCTTTCGTCTGGTTCATAAAGGTGTATGACCGGTCATACGGTTGCTTCCTACTCACGAGTTTGGCGCGGAAGCGGCACCCGCACACTTTGGCTGTGCGAAACATGCCAGGCAGTACTTATAAAAGCCGACGATATGCAGGATGAGGCCCCTGGCTGTCCTTCGCTGCATTAGTTCGCCGTACAGTCAATCGATTGGATGGTCAGGATGGCATGCGCGCGGATGTCACGGAAGGGGGAAATTTTAATTTGTCATTCTGAGCGAAGGCCGTAGGCCGAAGTCGAAGAATCTTTAAGATCCTTCGACTCGCATTCGCTCGCTCAGGATGACAGATAAAGATTGGATTGCTTCGCTACGCTCGCAATGACAGTTTAAAAATGCTTATAGCCAGTTTTTTCCAGTGACATGGGTTGGCCCTTGGCATCCAGCACGATAACGCCACTGCCTTTGGTAACAGAACCAATTCTGGTAATCGGCAGGTTTAATGTGGCTGCGAGTTTGGTAATGGCTGTTCCAGCGGAAGCGGGGGCGGTAAAAAGCAGCTCGTAATCATCACCGCCGGTGATAATGCGTTCCCACAATTTGGGATAACGGCTGACAAGTTCAAGGGCAGACCGTGAAAGCGGTACCAAAGGCAGTTCAATGGTTGCTCCCACCCCTGATGTGGCGCATATATGGCCTAGATCCTGCACCAGCCCATCGGAGCTATCCATGGAGGCATGCGCGATGCCAGCCAGTTTCTGTCCAAGCTCCACACGTGGCTGCGGCAGGAAGTAGCGTTGCTCAAGCTCATCATCGCGTTCGAAATTGGGATTAAGCTCGCCGTTTAATGACATAAGCCCTAGCGCAGAATCACCCACTGTGCCGGAGACATACACATCATCGCCGATTTGTGCGCCGCTGCGCTTCAGGATTTTTCCCGTATCGACTAACCCCAATGCGGTGAGTGAGAGACTCAGCATACCAAGTGTTTTGGTGGTGTCGCCACCGGCCAGGTGAATGGCAAATGCCTGCTGATCCTGCTTAAGCCCTTCTGCAAATGCTGCTATCCATTGCTCATCAATTTCCTGCGGCAAACTTGCTGCAAGCAGGTAGCACAGCGGTGTTGCGCCTTTGCCAGCGAGGTCGGAGAGGTTTACGCGCAGGAGTTTTTTGGCAATGAGGGCTGGTTCTTCCGTGCCCAGAAAATGCACACCTTCATTGATGGTATCCTTGGTGATGACGAGCTGTTTGCCAGCGGGCACATCGATGAGTGCGGCATCATCGCTTAAATTCAGGCTGCCGGGAAATCCTGAGGCAAGCGGGGAGAAATAGGTTCGGATGAGGCCGAACTCATCCATAGGTAGCCGCTAATGTGGAAAGCGCGCCATGCACAAAATCCACTTCTTTGTCGGAGAAGAAGCTGCGCGCCATGCGCGTATATTCATCAATCACGATGGTGGATTTAATTTCCTTGTGGAAGAACATTTCGTAGATCGCGCATTGCAGCAGGGCAACGAGCAGGTGGCTCATACGCTCGCGCTTCCAGTCGCTGGTGAGTACTTCATCAAGACGCACATTCACTTCATCCATGCGCGCGGCAATGCCGGAAAGGAGTGCTTCCACCATGGGGTAATTCGGCTCCAGCGGCATGCCGACCAGCAGCTTCTGTTCGCTTTTGTTATTGGTGAGCTGTGCTTTGAGGGATGCAACCTGCTTTGCCGCATCTTTGGCATCACCGGTGATGGCGTGCTGGTATAAGGCCTGCACGGCGGCCATGCGGGCTGCGGACTTTTTCTGAAGTGATGGGTTTTGTTTAGGCTGCATAATGTTTCTTCAGTTCGATTAAGCGCAGGCAGGCATCGGCGGCATCTTTGCCCTTATTGCCCTGCTGGATGCTGGCGCGCACGAAGGCCTGCTCCATATTTTCCACGGTGAGGATGCCGTAGCCCACCGGTACTTTATGTTTAAGGGACAGATCCATGATGCCACGTGCGCTTTCCGTGCAGACGTAATCATAGTGCGTGGTTTCCCCGCGAATGACGCAGCCCAGCGCAATATACCCATCATATCTATTACTCTCCAGCGCAAAGCGGATGGCGGCAGGAATTTCAAAAGCACCCGGCACGTTGATGACTTCATAGGTGGCACCAACAGCGTCCAGCGTTGCTTTGGCACCCTTGGTGAGTTCGCTTGCGATCTCAGCATAGTAGGGGGAAGTGACGATGAGTATATGTGCCATAATTATACCAGTTTCCGTTTGCCGGTGACGCGCAGGCCGTAACCTTCAAGGCCTACGATGGGGCGATCAGAGTTGGAAAGTAGTACCATGTCACGCACACCGAGGTCGAGCAGGATTTGCGCGCCAATGCCGTAATCGCGCAGGTCGCTTGGCACGTAGCCTTCGCCTTTTTCGCGGGCATCCATGCGGCGTTTGACGCTGTCAGATAAGCTGGTGGCACTGGGTTCGCGGATGAGGAGCAGCACGCCACCTTCTTTGCCAATGATCTCCAGTGATTTTTGCTTGCTGCTGCCGGATTCCGTATCGCCTAGCACATCGCGTAGTACATCGAGCTTGTGGACGCGCACGAGTGTTGGTTTATCCGGTTTGATATCACCTTTCACCAACGCCACATGCTCAGCATAATGCAGCGTGTTGGTGTAGATCATCATGGTGAAATCACCACCGTATTTGCTGTTGAACGGTGTTTCCACCACGCGCTTCACCAGTTTTTCCGAACGGCGGCGGTAGGCGATCAGATCCGCGATGGTGGCAATTTTGATATTGTGCTGTTTGGCAAATTCGATGAGGTCAGGCAGGCGCGCCATCGAGCCGTCATCATTCATGATCTCACAAATGACGCCGGATGGGTTGAGGCCGGCAAGGCGGGCGATATCCACTGCAGCTTCCGTATGCCCCGCGCGCACTAGCACGCCGCCATCCTTGGCGATCAGCGGAAATACATGACCCGGGGAGGCGATATCGCGGGCATTTTTCGTGGCATCGATCGCGATTTTGATGGTCTGCGCGCGGTCGGCGGCGGAGATGCCGGTGGTTACGCCTTCGCGTGCTTCGATGGAAACGGTGAACGCCGTCTGGTGGCGTGACTGGTTTTCCGGTGACATGAGGTTGAGGCCAAGTTGCTTCGTGCGCTCTGCCGTGAGAGTTAAACAGATGAGGCCACGGCCATGCTTGGCCATGAAATTCACCGCTTCGGCATTTGCGAATTGCGCGGGAATCACGAGGTCGCCTTCATTTTCACGGTCTTCATCATCGACCAGGATGAACATGCGGCCATGTTTGGCGTCTTCAATGATATCTTCGATGGGGGATAAGCTCATGCTCTAAGCAGCCTTTCCGCGTAGCGCGCCATGAGGTCGATCTCGAGATTCAGAGTATCGCCGGTTTTGCGATGTTTGAGGGTCGTATGTTCCCATGTGTGCGGGATGATATTCACCCAGAAGCGGTTGCCTTCCACTTTATTCACGGTGAGTGATATGCCATCGAGCGTTACCGAACCTTTGGCGGCAATGAAGCGGGAGAGGGTGGCAGGGGCATCGAGCGTGAGTAGGTGCGAGCCGCCGGATTCAGAAACATTGGAAATAATTGCTATGCCATCGACATGGCCGGTGACCAAATGGCCATCCAACGAATCCCCAAGTTTCAGCGAACGCTCTAAATTTACGGTATCGCTCTTTTTCCAGCGTGGTGAAGTGCGCGAAAGCGTTTCGTCCGAAAGGTCGGCATGAAAAGCTTCAGGATTTTTTTCGGTGACGGTGAGGCAGCAGCCGTTTACTGCAACTGAATCACCAATACGCAATTCATCCGCGAACGGGCAGGCAATGGTGATGCGCACGTCGCCATGCTTGGTAACGTCGGTTATCGTACCCGTATGTGTTATGATGCCGGTGAACATGGCTCTAGAACTTCCAGTTGGTCAGGAGGGAAGGCAATGTAGTCGAGTTTTTTCCATTCTTCCAGTCGCTTGAACAGGCTTTCTTCACTGAATGCGGGAAGGCCATCGCTTCCTATTTCAAACGGAGCCTTAAACCAATAGAGCCTATCGACTAAGCCACTGTTTATAAAAGCACTATTAATCTTTTGTCCAGCCTCTACCATCACCCTTGTGATGCCCTTTTCGGTTAGTACCCGCAGGCTTTCTTCAATGGTCGGTGCGTTGACGATCCAGGTAGGTACGGAGTCCCGGGAAGTCGCGACGTGTGACGCGGCAGGCAGCCGATGATGGCGGTCGAGCACGATGCGGACGGGTGATTTATGCTCAAGGCCGGGCAGGCGCACGGTGAGGAGCGGGTCATCGGCCAGCACGGTACCGATGCCAGTAAGCACCGCATCAAACTCGCTGCGCAGGCGGTGGACTTCCTTGCGGGCTGTTTCACCGGTTATCCATTTTTTTTCGCTGCCTGCGGGGTAGGCGATCTTGCCATCGGCGGAGGTGGCGATCTTGAGTACGATGTAGGGGCGTTTTTTTTCCACGATCGAGAAGAAACCACGGTTTATTTCACGTGCTTCTGCGGCGCAGATATTTTCTACCACTTCAATACCAGCGGCTTTCAGTTTGGTGATGCCGGCACCGTTCACATTCGGATGTGGGTCACGGCAGGCAATGACGCAACGGGTAATGCCTGAGGCAATGATGGCATCGACGCAGGGAGGCGTTTTGCCGTGGTGCGAGCAGGGCTCAAGCGTGACATAAAGCGTTGCACCCTGTGCATTATTTCCTGCCTGCGCCAGTGCTTCGGTTTCGGCGTGCGGGCGGCCACCGCGCGCGGTGCAGCCCTGCCCAATGACAGCGTTGTTCTTAACAATGATAGCACCCACTACTGGGTTCGGCCATGTCTGGCCAAGATTGGTTTTGGCAAGTGCGAGTGCCTGCTGCATGGTGGCTATATCCGCATTAGCCATTGGCTTACTCAGAATTGACGGGGAAATGGTTTGCGTGAGCCACGTTGCTCGACTTCGGGAATGCCGGAGTCGGTAGATGGCGGAATGATCGGCGGGCGTTCTTCGGTATACACATTAGGACGTTTTGCATCGGAAGAAGATGGTGTATCGGATTCGCCTTCCTCATCTTCGCCTGTTTCATTTTCAGTTTTAGCCGTGCCGTCTGCATCTGCCTGTTGGCGTTTTTTAGCGTTGCTTATCGCTTGCCCTTCACTGGTAAAGCATTGCCAGTGTTCGCAACGATCACCAATGACCGGCATGTAACTGCCGGCGCCATCTGCCCAACGAGAGATGGTCTGGCAGCTGCCAAGCAACAGGCAGCTTGCAGACAGAACTACCATGTTACGCAGGCTATTCACCTTTGCCACCCAGCTCATCAACGATATCCTCAAAATCCTTGGCTTCACGGAAATCGCGGTATACCGAAGCAAAGCGGATATAAGCAACCGTATCCACTTTTTTCAGCTCTTCCATTACGGCCTTGCCGATATTTTCACTGGCTATCTCGCTATCGCCAGAGCTTTCAAGTTTCTGGGTGATACGGGTGATGATCTGCTCTATCTGCTCCGGGGCGACCGGACGTTTGCGCAGTGCAAGGTTGATGGAGCGTGCCAGTT
>CAZAQK010000023.1:7340-17234 GCA_964487265.1 uncultured Rickettsiales bacterium
GAACATGCGGTGCTCGCCATTCTTTTTAAGCACGGTAAGTTCGCGTAGCTGCACGCGCTCAAAGGTGGTGAAGCGTGAATTGCATTCCGGGCAATAGCGGCGGCGGCGGATGGTCAGGCCATCTTCACTTGGCCTTGAGTCCTTCACCTGTGTGTCGGCATGGCCGCAGAATGGACACTTCATATGACTACTCCTATAAATCCTTTTTGATGGCCGCTTGCGGCGTTGGCTTGCTGTTCGCATCCTCACGTACTGTTTTGTACGCTGCGTCGCTCACAGCTGCGCCGCCTACCAATCGACTCATCAAAAATGAATTTCTAAGAGCAGTCATGGTTACCTCTGGTCTAACCCTGAATAGATCGGGAATTGTTTGCACAACGCTTCCACTTTGGTGCGTACCTGTTTTTCAACCGCGCTGTTATCGCCACCTTTTGCAAGGCCATCGAGTACATCGCCAATTAAATTGCCGATCTGCTGGAATTCGCTTACGCCGAAACCACGTGTGGTGCCTGCTGGTGTGCCAAGGCGAATACCGGAGGTGATGAATGGTTTTTCCGTATCGAACGGAATGGCGTTCTTGTTGCAGGTGAGGCCAGCGCGCTCAAGGCTTTCTTCGGCGGCTTTGCCGGTTACGCCTTTCGGGCGGAGGTCAACCAGCATGAGGTGATTGTCGGTGCCGCCAGTGGTGATGGCAACGCCGCGACTTACCAATGTTTTGGCGAGTGCCTGTGCGTTCTCCACAATCTTTTTACCGTATTCCTTGAATTCAGGCTTCAGTGCTTCACCGAAGGCAACCGCTTTACCGGCGATCACATGCATGAGCGGGCCACCCTGAATGCCCGGGAAAATGGCGGAGTTGAATTTTTTGCCGAGGTCAGCATCGTTTGCTAAGATCATGCCACCGCGTGGGCCACGCAGTGTTTTATGCGTGGTAGTGGTAACAACATGCGCATGTGGCAGCGGGTTCGGATAAAGGCCTGCCGCAACAAGGCCAGCAAAATGCGCCATATCCACCATGAGGTACGCGCCCACTTCATCGGCGATCTTGCGGAAGCGTGCGAAATCAATCACGCGTGGGTATGCAGAATAACCAGCAATGATGAGCTTCGGTTTGTGCTCACGCGCCATTTGTTCCATGGCGTCATAATCAAGCGTGAGGTCGGATTCTTTTACACCATACGCCACCGCCTTGAACCATTTGCCGGACTGGTTCACGGTTGCACCGTGTGTGAGATGGCCACCTGCGGCCAGTGACATGCCAAGAATGGTATCGCCTGGCTGCAATAGCGCATTGAACACACCCTGATTTGCCTGTGAACCGGAATTGGGTTGCACGTTGGCATACGAACAGCCAAAGAGTTTGCAGGCGCGCTCGATGGCGAGTGCTTCCGTTTTATCGACCGCTTCGCAGCCGCCGTAATAACGTTTGCCCGGGTAGCCTTCCGCATATTTGTTGGTGAGTACAGAACCCTGCGCGGCAAGCACGGCGCGGCTTACGATGTTTTCCGATGCGATGAGTTCGATCTGCGTTTGTTGGCGATGTAACTCTTCTTCCAGTGTTGCGAATACAGCAGGATCAGCGGTGGAAATATCAGCATCGAAGAATGGGTTCATGGTGTTGCTTTCAGAAAGTTTGCGTTGTGCGGTCATATTTTTTCCTAACTCGTCATGCTCGGGCGCACGTATGTGCGATCCGGGCATCCATTAAATTACAGTGTTGTACAAATCGTTCCATTCAGGATTCATTTTATTGATAAGATTTATTTTGTATTCTCTCTTATATTTTTTAAGCTTCTTTTCTCTTTCTATCGCATCGATGACGGAATCATATATTTCATAATACACCAGTATGGTAAGGTCATACTTCTTGGTAAATCCATCTACGAGTTTGTGTTTGTGTTCATAAATACGTTTTACCAAAGCAGATGTGACACCGATATATAGTGTGCCGTTTTGTTTATTTGTTACAATGTATACATAACCTCTTTTTGTTTCCATCATGTCCAATATGGATCCCCGGACGGTGCTTACGCACCGCCGAGGATGACGTTATCCTAACTTATCGACGCGGCCAGCATGGCGGCCGCCTTCAAATGCAGTGGTGAAGAATGTTTTGATGCAGGCGCGGGCGTTTTGCTCGGAGATCTGGCGCGCGCCGACACAAATTACATTAGCATTGTTATGCTGGCGTGCGAGTGCGGCCTGTTCGGGTGTTGATACCAGTGCGGCGCGGATATGTTTGTGGCGGTTGGCAGCGATCGACATGCCGATGCCAGAACCGCAGATGAGCACACCCGCTGCGTCAGGATTATTTTTTATCCAGTCCGTGAGCTTTGTTGCATAGTCTGGATAATCGACAGAAGCCGTATCATTTGGGCCGAGGTCAGAAACATTGCAGCCGAGCGCGGAAAGTTCCTGCTTCAGGACTTCCTTGAGTTCGACTCCCGCATGGTCACTTGCGATACTTACGTTTTTTGTAATCATGGTTCGTTGACTGGCTCTATTTAACCGGATATACCCAGCGAAAGGCAGGGCACACACTATATATAGTGAGTCTTTCTGCCATGTTAGGCACTCTGGCGCAATAAGAAACTAGCAAATTCATGACTTTGCTCGATATTTGTATCTACTTTGCTGCGGGTTTTGTGGGTAGTGCTATCAACTCGGTGGCCGGAGGCGGCACATTCCTTACCTTTCCGCTGCTTATCCTGAACGGGATGAGTGCCCTGCAGGCCAATATCATGAGCACGATCGCGCTGTGGCCGGGCAGTGTGGCGAGCGCGCTGGCCTATAAGAATGAACGCAATATCGACAGGAAGCAACTCACCCGATTTATCATTATCAGTATCTTAGGCAGTGTAGCGGGGACTACTACGCTGCTTCTCACGCCGGAGCAGACATTTGAAGGCCTGGTGCCATGGCTTTTGCTATTCGCTACCTTGCTTTTTACGTTCGGGCGTAACCTGAAGCTGCCCGCATCCGGCAGCCATCACGGTGCGTGGCTGGGATTTTTGCTGCAATTCGCTATTGCGGTGTATGGCGGGTATTTCGGCGCGGGCATTGGCATATTGATGCTGGCCATGCTGCAGATCATGGGGTTTAGCCATATTCACCAGATGAATGCGCTGAAAACCATACTGGGCAGCACCATCAACGCCGTGGCGTTCGGCGTGTTCCTGTTCTCAGGCAAAGTCATATGGGGTGTGGCTTGCGTGATGATCGCCGGTGCATTGGCAGGCGGCTATTTCGGTGCGCGTTTCGCACTGAAGATTTCGCCGGAAAAAGTACGTTTTGTGGTATGCGTCATCGGCTTTGTGATGACCGGATATTTTTTTGCAAAAGATTTCTAGGCCGTGTGTGAAAAAACCATTGAGTCGCAGCTTGCGCTGGCTATAATCAATTCACAAAATAAAAAATATGCTTAAAGCAGGGCAGGCATTATGAGCGATACGAAGTTTCCATCCTTAGAAAGCAGCGACAATCCGGCAGCAAAAAACGGCCATGTGATTGTGCTGGGCAATGAGAAGGGTGGCTGCGGTAAAACGACCACCGCCATGCACCTGATGGTGTCTCTCATGCGCCTTGGCTTTGTGGTGGGAAGCATTGATATCGATGCCCGCCAGCGTTCGCTTTCGCGCTATCTTGAAAATCGCCGCCAGACCGCACTGAAAGAAGGGGTTACGCTGCCGCAGCCACAACATGTGGTCATCACGCGCAGCCCGTTCAACATCGTGCAGGAAGCGGAAGAAGATGAAAATGAGCGTTTCTCGCAGGCACTGAACCGCCTGAAAGCCGCCAATGATTTCATCATTATCGATAGTCCCGGCAGTGATACATACCTTGCGCGTCTGGCGCATAGCCACGCTAATACGGTGATCACCCCGATCAATGATAGCTTCGTGGATCTGGATGTGCTGGCGAATGTCGATGGCCAGACGATGAAGATCATCAAGCCAAGTATCTATAGCGAAATGATGTGGGAACAGAAACTCCAGCGCGCCAAGCGCGATGGCGGCTCGATCGAATGGATCGTGATGCGCAACCGCCTCTCCAACATCGATGCGAAAAACAAACGCTTCATGACACAGGTGACGACCGAACTTTCCCGCCGCATTGGTTTCCGTGTGGCTCCGGGTTTCTCCGAGCGCGTGATCTTCCGTGAAATGTTCCTGCAGGGCCTTACCGTGCTCGATATTATGGAGCAGGTGGGTTCAAACAGCGTGTCCATGTCGCACATTGCGGCGCGTCAGGAAGTGCGTGACCTGCTGAAAACCCTGCAACTGCCGATCATTGATGAACGCCTGAACCAGGCGGCACAGGCGGAAAAATCTGCAGCAGCGGCAAAAGCAGAAGCCAAAGCCGCAGCGAAGGCAGAAGCAAAAGCGGAAGAAGAAGCCAAGGTAGAAAATGCTGTTGAAGCCAAAGCCGAAGTTAAAGCTGAGGAAAAGGCTGATGCCGTGAAGGAAGAGGCAAAGCAAGATGAACCACGCCGTGAGCCTGTGCTTTCTTCCGAGAAACGCGAAGAAAAAGAACTGGTAGAGCTGGCTTCTTAGAATTTTGTCATCCTGAGCGCAGGCCGTAAGGCCGCAGCCGAAGGATCTTAAAGAAAAGCACAAGATCCTTCGGCTCGCTGCGCTCGCTCAGGATGACAAGTTTATAGCCAATGTTCCGCATTATTTTTCTCATAATCATAATAATAGTTTTAATCGTGCTGCTGCTTATGCCGCGTACGGAAAAATCCGGCTGGCTTAAGGCTGGCGGTGTGTTGGGGCTTCTTATCCTGATCTCCCGCCTGTTTTGTGTGCCGCTGGCCACGCTCCTTTATTATTTGCCATTTGTGATCCCATCCTTCCGGCGTGCAGCGGGGGAGGCGCAGCAACCAGCGCAACCTACAGGCAACATGACGCGCAAGGAAGCAGGGCTCATCCTTGGTGTACGTGAAGGCGCGAGCGAACAGGAAGTGAAAGAAGCGCACCGCGCACTCATCAGCCGCAATCATCCGGACCGCGGCGGCAGCCAGTATCTCGCTGCCAAGATCAACGAAGCAAGGGATGTATTGCTTAAATAGTTGCCAGTTGTTGGTTGTTAGTTGCTGGTGTATGACTAGCAACTAACAACCAACAACTGGCAACTAACTCAATGTCCCTTATCAAATCCACAGCAACGATCGGCGGCTACACGCTCATTTCACGCGTGATGGGCTTCATCCGCGACATGACGATCGCCTCAGGTATTGGTGCGAGCTATCTCTCCGATGCGTTCTTCGTGGCGTTCAAACTGCCGAATTTCCTGCGCCGGTTATTTGCGGAAGGTGCATTTAACTCGGCGTTCGTGCCGATGTTTTCGGGAATGCTGGCGGTGGATGGCAAGGAAAAGGCGCGGGATTTTGCCTCGCAGGCCATGTCATTCCTGCTGATGGTTCTGCTGGTTGTGACCGGTGTGTTCATCCTCATCATGCCGTGGCTGATGCATATACTGGCACCCGGATTTGTGGATGACCCCACCAAATTCGAGCTGACCATTCTGCTGACGCGCATCACCATGCCGTACATCATTTTTATTTCGCTGGTGTCGCTGCTGGGCGGGATACTCAACAGCTCGGATAAGTTTGCAGCCGTTGCGGCCACGCCCATCATCATGAATCTGTGCCTTATCTGCATACCGTGGCTGATCGAAGATGTAACGCCGACGCTCGCGCATGGGCTGGCTGTTGCCGTGTTTATTTCCGGCATTGCGCAGTGGCTGTGGCTGGTGTGGTTCTGCCGAAGGCAGGAGATGCTGCCACGCTTTGTGCGGCCGCGCCTGTCACCGGAGGTGAAGAAACTGCTGCTTTTGATCGCACCGGCGGCACTGGGAGCAGGGGTGGCACAGATAAACCTGTTCATTGACATCATCATTGCATCGCAGTTTGAAAGCGGTGTGTCGTATTTATATTATGCTGACCGCATCAATGAGCTGCCGCTTGCGGTGATCGGCATTGCTGTGGGCACGGCGATTCTGCCCATGCTGTCACGCAAGGTGCGCGAAGGCAAAAAAGACGAAGCCAACCACGCGCATAACCGCGCCATTGAGCTGGCATTGTTCCTGAGTATTCCTGCGGCGGTGGGGCTTGCGCTGGTGGCGGAGCCGGTGATCCGTGTGATGTATCTGCGCGGTGAATTCAGCGTGTTTGATATGGAAGAAACCAGCCGCGTGCTGATGGCATTTGCCTGCGGGCTTCCCGCTTTTGTGATGATCAAAATTCTTGCTCCTGGCTTCTTTGCCAATGAAGACACCAAAACGCCATTCAAGATCGCGACCTTCTGCATTGTGCTGAATGTCGTGCTCAGCCTGCTGTTCATGGGCACGTTCAAATATGTGGGGATGGCGATGGCCACCGCGATCTCCGGCTGGGTCAACGCCCTGTTGCTGGTCACCATGCTGGTGCAGCGCAACTGGCTTTCGCTGGAAGCGCGGCTGGCGCGCGAAATGGGCAAGGTGGTTGTTGCGGTGATCGCCATGGTTGCAACATTGTTTGCAACTGAGCAGCACGTGCTGCCTTACCTGCAGCACGGTGAAATCATCCGCGCATTGGCACTCATTATATTTGTGGGTTGCGGTGCGGCAGCGTATTTCACGCTGGCTTATGCGCTTGACGTCATAGGGTTTCGCACACGGCTTAATGCGCGCAGGAAAACCAGCTAGCGGTTTGCTGCCGGAGCCAGATCGCCCGGTGGGCTGGCAGGTATCGGGGTGATCTCAGCTGCCCGGCCGCCATCGATCTTTTGCTGCTTGCGCAAGACCGTATCAATTTTCTGTTCAGGCGTCATTTTGTCCCATTTGCCGCGCTTGGCCTGTTTAGCTGGCGGCTTTTGGTTTTGATGCTGCTGTAAAACCTTCTGGGCGGCTTCCTGTTTTTGCCGTTGTTCCGCCTGCCATTGTTCTTCGGTCATTTTCTCGAGCTGTGCCAAGCGGCGGCGGGCACGTTCCCGCGCTTCCTGAACGTTTGCAGGCTGTTTCCAGGCATCGGCATCGGCCGATGCCTGTGCAGGTGTGGACTTTGGGCCGGAAGGCGGTTTATTATTCACCTGTTCCGGAGGTTTGGCCTCTGGCTCGTGGCCTGCCTGTTGTGCCAGAACAGAAAGCACGGCAACAGGAGCGAGCAGGGCGATAATGATGAGGGCAACACGAATGTTCATAATGTCCAGGCAAAGGGGATAAAATGTCAAAAACCTATGTAATCTATAGCACCTTCGGCTCCGAGCACGAAGCGTTTTCTGTGGCTGAAAGCCTCGTGGAAAAGCGGCTGGTGGCCTGCGTGAACGTACATGGCGGGGTTACCTCATTTTACCGCTGGGAGGGCCAGACTGCCCGCGAGCAGGAAGTGGTGCTTTCGGCTAAAACCACGGCCGAAAAGCTGGAGGCGGCCATGGCAGAAGTAAAGCACTTGCATTCTTATGAGCTGCCGTGCATTATTGCGAGCCCAATTGAGGCGGGTTTCCCGCCATTTATCCAATGGATAAGAGACGAGGTGGCCTGACGCGGGCCGCTTTTCCTGTTGGGGCGTAGCCAAGCGGTAAGGCAGTGGATTTTGATTCCACCATTCCCAGGTTCGATCCCTGGCGCCCCAGCCAAAATTAACCTATTGTTTATGATGTGCTTTTCTGTGCTTATGAACTTTTTGATTAATTGTGATCATCCCGCATAGGGATTCTCTCTAAATGCTTAATATGAATATAGTGCAGTTCAGGGCTAACGAGTCCGATTTACAGCCTCTGCCATGATATCAATTTTCTGGTGAAGGCTTATCAACTGCGCCTCAATGCGTTTTATAGCGTCTTGCTCTTCTTTCTCTTCTTCCAGATTTTCACGCTGCATCGCATCCACGATCACGGCAATAAACAGGTTGAGTACGGTAAATGTGGCAATCAGGATGTAGATAACGAAATAAATTTTAGCGAAGGCGTGAGTTTCTGCCACTTCACGCACCATGTCCCCCCATCCTTCCAATGTCATGATCTGGAATAAACTGAACATGGACGCTTCCAGTGAACCAAATAACTCTGGGTGATCAGCACCAAAGAGCTTTGTCGACATGACGGCGAAGACATAAAAGATAATTGCAAGAATCGCGCCGATAGAACCGATACCAGGAATAGCCACAACAAGCCCCCCAAGAACTCTCCTCAGGCGCGGAAAAATCGAGATGAGGCGTAATACCCTTAAAACCCTCACAGCTCGTAATACGCCAAATGCCTCATTAGCAGGAATAAAAGCAATGGCTACTACCGCCGTATCGAACAGGCTCCATGGATCGCGGAAGAATCGCAGTCCGTGCGCGGCAAACCTGAGGCCAAGCTCAATTACGAATATCCAGAGAATGACATGATCAATCGCTTTGAGTGCGGTGCCATATTCCGCCATGATACCCGGATAGGTTTCCATCCCGAGAATCATGGCATTGATGATTATCAGCACCATTATCGCCCGTGTGAACCATGGTGCCTCGACACATGCTTTGAGGTAAGGCCGCCTCATTCGCTATGCAGCTTTCTGCTGCGACATGGACAGTAGTTCCTGCTGGAGGCTATGGGTAAATGCCGGTTCCAGTTTCAAGGCATTGGCAAGGGATACAAGATATTCCTGCTCTTTTGCGCATTGGCTATCGCATACCAGCAAGGCCGCAAGGTAAATCTGCGCAGATTCTTGAGGTGTTTTAGCCGCCGCCGCGATAATATCTACATCCTGCGTGTTAGCCATTTCCTGCATCAGCAGTGCTTTCTCCTGAGTGCCCACCCCGGCTGACTCAAGCTGACCTATGATTTTACTGCTTTCTGCTGCATCCATATGTCCGTCCGCTTTAGCTGCAGCAATCATGGCACGGATAATGGCTAGCGGCAGATCGGTATTAGCCGTGCTTGCTGGAGGCAGTGTTGTTACGGAGGGGGGATTGCCTGCAAGCAGGCCGGCAATGATACCACTCGCCTGTGTTGCCATGCCTGTTGCTGAAGTTTTGACAGCATCGACTACGCTGGCGTTACCACCAGCCGCTTTTTGCTGCTGGTAATTGCCGAAGGCTTTATATGCAAGTGTACCAAGCAAAGCCAGTCCGCCAACTTTTGCAACGGTTTCCACAGTGTCTTTCCCGCCGCCAAGTAAGGAAGTTGCCACCCCACCAGTCAGTAATCCGGCAGCGAAGTTCTTGGTGGCCATGCCGCCAAGCATTTTGCCAACCAGTCCGTTGGAGTCAATATTGGCGAGCAGGTTTTTAGCGTCTAACATAAGTTTCTCCTTGTATTGGTTAATGTGAAGTTTGTTTTTCGTCGCGTGTTTTGTAGAGTGATACAAGAACACCTGCGAGGATGATGGCGAAGGTCACCCCTAGCGAAATACTGGCCGGAAACTTTTCCATATCCAGCGCATCGGCAATAAAAGTTTTAGAGCCGATGAATATCAGCACCCATGCCAGTGCTGGCTTTAAGTATTTGAAGCGGTGGATAATTGCAGCCAACGCAAAATACAGTGCACGGAGCCCAAGAATGGCAAAGATATTACTGGTATAAACAATGTACGGATCCAGCGTGATGGTGAATATAGCAGGAACACTATCTACAGCAAAGATCAGGTCCACAAACTCGATGAGGATCAGTGCCACCATAAGTGGCGTCATGTAAGTCGTTTTTTTCCCAGTATTCTGATCTACCAGCCGTACGGTGAATTTATGGCCGTGTAACTGGTTGGTTACGCGCATGTTATTGCGCAGGAATTTCAGAAGCGGATTATCCTCAATGCTTGGCAATTTGTCTCCGATATAAAGCATCTTAATGCCGGTTGCGATGAGGAATGCAGCGAATATATAGAGAATCCAGCTGAATTGAGCGACCAGAGTTGCACCCACACCAATCATGATTGCCC
>CAZAQK010000024.1:0-17022 GCA_964487265.1 uncultured Rickettsiales bacterium
TGGTGAAGACAGGTGGAAAATATACATTTATTCTTAATTCTCATACGGATAGATCTGGTCATGATATGGAGAACCAGAAACTTACCGAAGAACGTGCCCGTATCGTGCGTGAGGAGCTGGTGCGTGGCGGCGTAAATGCAGAGGACATCAAGATATTCGCATTTGGTGAGTCTGATCCGCCGGTTAAGACGGCTGATGGTATTGATGAACCGGCAAATCAACGGGTAGAAATCCTGCTCAACGAATAGCCTAATCTCTATCTGCGGCGGAAAATCTGCTTGTCGCCGATATGCTCGAAACTCACGTACTGTCGTGTACGCTCAAGTTTCTGCGCGTATCGGCTTCGCGCGCTTTCCACGCCGCAGCGAGATTTTACAGTAAAATCGCTTGTTTGGTTGCCAGCGGGTTATAATTTGGCTAAACACTAGCAACCAGAAACTAAAGACCAGCAACCACCTCATGACCGACCGTATTTTAATTCTCGATTTTGGCTCCCAGGTAACCCAGCTTATTGCAAGGCGCGTGCGCGAAAACGGTGTGTATTGCGAGATACGCCCATTCAACATCCCAGACAGTGAGATCCAAGGCTTTGGCGCTAAAGGTATTATTCTTTCCGGCGGCCCGGCCTCCGTGCATGAGGATTTCGCACCCAAAGTGAGCAATATCGTATTCAATCTGGGCGTGCCGGTGCTCGGCATCTGTTATGGCCAGCAGCTCATGTGCCAGCAGCTTGGTGGCAAGGTGGAGCCTTCCACTCACCGCGAATTCGGCCGTGCCTTCGTAGATGTGGTGGGTGAAAGCGCACTCTTTCGCGGCGTGTGGAATAAAGGCGAACAAAAACAAGTGTGGATGAGCCACGGCGACCGCGTGACGGCGATACCAGCTGGTTTTGAAGTAATAGCCAAAACCGATTCCGCGCCGTTTGCTGCCATCTCGGATGAACGCAAACGTGTTTATGGCGTGCAGTTCCACCCAGAAGTGGTGCATACACCTGATGGCAGCAAACTGCTTAAGAATTTTACGCACAGCATCTGCGGCTGCACCGGCAGTTGGACGATGGCGGCTTTCCGCCAGGCGGAGATACAGCGCGTGCGTGCTAAAGTTGGCAGCAAGCGCGTGCTTTGCGCGGTGTCTGGCGGTGTGGATTCTTCGGTGGTTGCGGCTCTCCTGCATGAAGCCATTGGCGACCAGCTTATCTGCATTTTCATCAATACCGGCCTGCTGCGCGAGAATGAGCCGGAGCAGGTTGAGCAATTATTCAAAAGCCATTTCCATATTCCGCTTATCCATGTGGATGCCAGCGCAGTATTCCTTGGCAAGCTGAGCGGTGTGAAGGATCCAGAGCAAAAGCGTAAGATCATCGGCCAGACTTTCATCGAAGTGTTCGAACAGGAAGCAGCGCAGGTGGGTGGTGCTGATTTCCTTGCGCAGGGAACGCTGTATCCCGATGTGATTGAATCGATATCGTTCATCGGTGGCCCGAGCGTGACCATTAAATCACATCATAATGTGGGTGGCTTGCCGGAGCGCATGAAGATGGCACTGGTGGAACCGCTGCGTGAACTCTTCAAGGATGAAGTACGCGTACTTGGCAAAGAACTCGGCATGCCGGAGAATATGGTGGGCAGGCATCCGTTCCCGGGTCCGGGACTTGCCATCCGCATTCCGGGTGAGATCACACAGGAAAAGATCAATATCCTGCGCAAAGCCGATACGGTGTATATCGATGAGATACGCAAGGCAGGGCTTTACAAGGAAATCTGGCAGGCATTTGCCGTGTTGCTGCCGGTGCGTACAGTAGGTGTGATGGGTGATTCACGTAGTTATGATTATGTATGCGCGATCCGTGCCGTGACATCCACCGACGGTATGACCGCGGATTATTATCCGTTCAACCATGAATTTTTAGGGCGTGTATCTTCACGCATCATCAATGAGGTCAAAGGCATCAACCGTGTGGTATATGATATAACCAGCAAGCCACCCGGCACGATTGAATGGGAGTGATACCATGAGCGATTTACTCAGAGAATTCCAGGATGACATGCGCCGAGAAAAGAGCGAGCAGTTCTGGAAAAATTTTGGCAAGCAGATGGTGTGGATCAGTGTCGCCATTGTTGTGGGCACGATCGGCGGCGTCATATGGAAACATTACAAGGGTGGCCAGTCTGAAAAGCAAACTGCTGCGCTGATTGCAGGGTTTGAGCGCATCGATGCCGGTGATTATAAGGGAGCTGCATCTGTTTTTGGTGATGCTGCTGAAAAATCCAGCGGTGGTGCCTATGGTATTGCCATGCTTTCGAAAGCACACGCACAGAAGCAAAGCGGTGATGAAGCTGCGGCGCAGGAAACCTACAAAACACTTGCTGCATCAGGCGGTGGTGATGTGGCAGCATTTGCATCCATCGCGCGTATCATGGCGGCGCAGGATTCCAAAGAAGTTATTGAGCCGGAAAAAGGCCAGCCTTTTTATCATTCACAGATGGAATGGAAAGCGTGGCAGCTTCTGGAATCAGGTAAAAAAGAAGAAGCGATTGGCATTTTACTATCGCTTAATGATGATATCGATACGCCGCAGGGCGTGAAAGGCCGTGCCGCCGAAGCACTGCAATTGCTGGCACCGGAAAAACTCCTGCCAAAAGCACCGGAAGGTAAGAACGATGGAGAGTAAACTGTTTGTCATAGCGGCGGGGCTTGCAACGATGGTTGTATTGTCATCGTGCGAATATGTGCCGACATGGATGGGCGGCGAAGAAAAAGAGATCGCGCGCCTGCCGGGTGAGCGCATCACCGTGCTGCCGATCAAAAGTGATCTGACAGCCGATGCCGACCTTGCGAGCCTTGCAGTTGCATTGCCGCCGGCTTATGCCAATGCCGACTGGCCACAACATACCGGCATGCTGAATGCCAGCAATGGAAACCTTGCGCTTGCAGGTGCGCTGGGTGATGACCGCAGTGCATCAGCAGGTGATGGTGAAAGTTTTGAACACACAATGATACCGCGGCCAGTAGTGGGTGGCGGCATGGTGTTTGCGATGGATGCGGTAGGTTACGTATCGGCGCATGATGTCGCGGATATTTCCAGCGTGCGCTGGAAAGCTGACGGCGTGATGGAAGAAGATGAGCCGCAGATATTCGGTGGCGGTCTTGCCTATGATCAGGGCAAGCTGTATGTGAGCTCCGGCCGTGGGTTGGTGGTGGCACTCGATGCGGCAACCGGCAAGGAACTGTGGCGTCGTGCAACGACTATTCCATTCCGCTCTGCGCCAAAAGTGGATGGCGGCAGGCTTTATGTGCTCAGTATCGACAGCCAGCTTTATGCGCTCAATACTAATAATGGCGAAGTATTGTGGAGCCATCGCGGTATCAATGAAACGGCGCGTATCCAGCGTTCGGTTTCGCCGGTGGTGGCTGGTGGCGGGGTGATTGTGCCGTATGCTTCCGGCGAACTTTACGCGCTATCGGTTGCCGATGGGCAGGAGATATGGCAGCAGTCGCTGAGTGCCACGGCGAGGACGCAGGCTACTTCTATTTTTTCCGGCATTGGTGGGGATCCGGTGGTGGATGGCGATGTGGTGTTTGCCATCAGCTCCGGCGGCATGTTGTCTGTAAGCGGGCTGTTCAATGGCCAGAAAATATGGGACAGGCAGGTGGCATCAGTCAGCACGCCGTGGATAGCGGGTGATTATTTGTTTGTGCTCAGCTCTGAAAACACGCTCATCTGTTTCGTGAAATATAGTGGCCGTGTGCGCTGGGTTTCGCAGCTGCCAAGCTTTGAGAATGAAGAAGATAAAAAACGCTCAATCAGCTGGTCAGCACCAATTGTAGCCGGTGGTAATCTGTTGCTTGCTGGTTCGCGCGGGGAGATGCGCATTATCTCGGCGGCAGATGGCAAGCTGGTTGATACCAAATCCATTCCTGACGAAGTATTTGGCTCGCCGGTGATTGCCGGTGGTGCACTTTATTTCGTGACCAAAGATGCCAGGTTGCATTCACTGAAGTAATGATATGTCATTTACCGTTGCCATTGCAGGCCGACCGAATGTTGGTAAATCCACCCTGTTCAACCGTTTAACAGGCAAGCGGCGCGCGCTGGTGGATGACCAGCCGGGCGTGACGCGTGATCGCAGGGAGGGCAAAGGAACGCTCGGCAACCTGGAATTTACCGTGGTGGATACGGCAGGGCTTGAAAATGCCGATGATGAAACGCTTGCCGCCCGCATGAGCGCGCAAAGTGAAAAAGCCATTGAGCAGGCGGATGTGACACTATTGATTGTGGATGCCAAGGCAGGCATCACACCAACGGATGAGCATTTTGCCAAAGTGATACGCCGTAAACATGCAAAGGTAATACTCGTTGCCAACAAAGCCGAAAGCAAAGGTGCGCAATCGGCCTTAAGCGATGCTTACCGGTTGGGCTTTGGCGAGCCGGTTGCCATTTCTGCCGAGCATGGTGAAGGCATGGCAGATCTCTACGAAGCACTGGCAAAATTTGACCCGGAAACTGAAAGTGAAGATGAAATAGAGATTGAAGAAGATTCAGCAGAGCCAACTGCTAAACCAGATGTTCTTTCTCTCGCTATCATTGGCCGGCCGAATGTGGGAAAATCCACCATGTTCAACCGTATTCTCGGTGAAGAACGCACGCTTACCGGCCCGGAAGCCGGCATTACACGTGATGCGATCGCAGTGGAATGCGAATTTCAGGGCAAGAAACTCAAGCTTGTGGATACCGCAGGTATGCGCCGCAAATCCGGCGTGGTGGAGAAGGTAGAAAAGTTGGCTGTTGCTGACACTATTGAAACACTTAAATACGCGCATGTGGTGATCTGGATGGTGGATGCCAACCAGCCGCTGGAGAAACAGGATAATAACATCGCCTCGCTCATCGAGCAGGAAGGACGTGCGCTAGTGCTTGCTGTCAATAAATGGGATGAAGTAACAGACGCGCAGGCGTGGCTAAAAGCACTGTATCAACGGCTGGACAAGGTGCTGCCGCAGGTGCGCGGCGTGCCGGTGATCCCGGTTTCCGCCAAGACAGGCTATAATATGAACAAGCTGCTTGCAGCGTGTTTTGAGGTGTATGAAACGTGGAATACGCATATTGGCACCGGTGAGCTGAACCGCTGGCTGGAAGCGATGTTGGAATCGCACACACCACCGCTGATCAATGGCCGCCGTATCAAGATACGCTACATGACGCAGAAATCATCGCGTCCGCCGAGCTTTATTTTATTCTCCAACCTGTCGGACATTCCCGAGAGTTACCTGCGCTATCTGGTGAATGGCATGCGTGAGCGGTTTGATTTGCATGGTGTGCCTATCCGCATCAAGATACGCAAAAACAAGAATCCGTATCAGGGAAAGAAAGAAGACTAGCGCAGTATCCCCTGGCTGTCGTTGCGCAGTCCCGCATTCTGCAGGCGGTGTTCGCGGTAAAGTTTGGTGAGGTTCGGCAGCAGGGCTTTGATCTCAGCTGAGCCGTGCAGGGCAGAAAGCTCTGCTATAATAGCAGGTATCTCGACCTTCTGCTTTGCCTTGGTGGCGTAATGGCCACTGGAGTCGCCATCATTGAAGAATACCGAACATCGGTTGCGTGCATCCGGCATAACACTTATGCGGTATTTATGCAGTATAGCATTGCGCTCGGATGCTGCAGCATGTGGATCGCTGGCATCGATCATAGCAAGCGCAGGCACGGCCTTCCTTAATATGCTTTCTTCCTTAGGCTTGAGTGCTGTGCCGCCATAGGTACGTTTCAGCAGTTCGTCTACGGTTTTAAAATGTGCCCTATCGCGCATTATAGCGTCTTCAATGGTCTGCTTATCATAAAAACGGAGGAAGTCCTCATCCTGAATCAGGTCGCGGTGATGCTCTAATTCATGGCGGCCATAACGGCGGATGGCCTGAACATCGAATGTATCGATCGTGTTTCCACCACCTATTATGATAAAATTGTTCGCTACGGGGTGCCTCTTTTTCACAGGCGACGCCGCACTGAATACCCCGGCGGATGTGCTCCAGTCTTCACTAGTATATCCTAGTATATCAGCGAATTCACCAAGTCTTGAATCATTGGTGAGAATGATGGCGGTATTGGTGCGTAATGCATTTTCCAGCAGGCGCGGCTGCATGTGTTTGGCAAGGAGCTCGGCTGCTTCTTTTTCCTTAGCCATGATCTCTGGAGTGTATGGATTACTCACCTGGTCTACGAGCTGGCGCAGCTCCTGCTCCACCCTTTTTTCAAGACCGGCTTTGATGACAGCTTCAAGTGGTGGGAACTCATGATCATTCAAAGTTGTAACACCTTGTGCAAAATTACGTACAATCTCAGGATCCCACTGGTGCGTTTTGATATAGTCGGTAAGTGCCCCTTCGTAATGGTAGCTGATATCAGCTGCACCCCTGGCGCGCAATTGCATCAGTGTATCCTGCATAAATTTACATGTCGCTGGGCGTAATTTCTTAATGGCTTTTCCAAATTCCTGCTCCGACATATGAATATATGCTCGGTGGTCATGCCCTTGCTCTTCCAGTTTCTTCATCAGGGCTTCATGTATGGCATAAGCAGTTTTTTCCGTGACGACTGTCGCATCGCCACCGTTGCTAGTCACTTTCTGGCGGACATATTCCACATCGCTTTTCGGCAGCTTGTAATCATCGATGCGTTCAAATAATCCCTCGGGTGATAGCGCGCGCCGGACTTTGCCCTTTGCACCGTCACCGAACATGCTATAGGGCATATGGGCGGCATTGACCGACCCGGAAAAATAAAAATCAGCAACAGGCTTAGAAAATATATCACGCCCGTGGATGAATACGCGGCTTCCTGTTGGGTTGGCGGGGCGGTATACAGCAAAATTGCTTTTGACCTCATCGCTACCGAAATGTCCGTCAGAACGAAGGTCGATGAGGCGTACACCCAACTGGCGGCTTTTCAGTATGCCTTCAGCCAGTTCCCTGCGGTCTTTCGTGAGCTCTACCTTGGGTCTTGGGTTGTAGAATGAGTGGGTTTCTGTCATAAGGACATTATAAAACAGGCTGGGTTTATCATGTGTGACAGTTCTGTTAATGTTTTTTCATTATTATGATTATATTTATCAAGGGCTTATAATCTATGACTCCGGCTATTGAGATACGCCAGTTGCAGAAAACCTATATGGATGGGAAGAAGAACCAGCATAAGGTGGCACTGAAGGGCATTGACCTAACGGTGCCGCGCGGGGCGTTCTTCGGCTTGCTTGGCCCGAATGGGGCGGGCAAATCCACCATGATAAACATTCTCGCCGGACTGGTGCGCAAAACCAGCGGCGAGGCAAAAATCTGCGGATTTGATATTGAAAAGGATATGAGGCAGGCGCGCGTGTCACTTGGTGTGGTACCGCAGGAGCTGGTACTCGATACGTTTTTCACTGTGCGGCAAGCACTTGATATCCATGCGGGGTATTACGGCGTGCCGAAAGAAAAACGCCGCACACAGGAAATTATCGATGCGATGGGATTATCTGACAAAGCGGACATCCATTCGCGCCGGCTTTCCGGCGGTATGCGCCGCAGGCTGCTTATTGCGAAAGCATTGGTGCACACACCGCCTGTGCTGATTTTAGATGAACCGACTGCCGGTGTGGATGTGGAGCTGCGCACCCAGCTGTGGGATTATGTGCGCAAGCTGAACAAGGCTGGCACAACAGTGCTGCTTACAACGCATTATCTCGAAGAAGCGGAGGAACTTTGTGATGAGATCGCCGTCATCAACCATGGTGATGTGGTGGCGTGTGATAAAAAAGCGAACCTGCTGCGCTCGTTTGACAGTAAACAACTGGTGATAACACCCGTGCAGAAACTTCCTGCGGTGCCTGCTGCACTCCAATCATTGTCTGCGCATCTGGATGATGAAGGCAGGCTACTTATCAGCTACAAGCCAAGCAAAGCAGCGATTGGTGATATTCTGGATGCAGTGAAATCTGCTGGTGTGGTGGTGCAGGATATTTCCACAAAAGAAGCGGATTTAGAAGATATTTTTATTCACTTAACAACCAAGGCCGCATAATGGGGCTTTCGCCCATTCGCCTGAAGAAAGAATCAGAAGCCGCGATACGTGCCGGTATGCCGTGGCTTTATGCGGGCGATATCATCGAGTCCTCCGAGCATCTGCATATTCCGGCGGGAAGCTTGGTACGCGTGGAAAATGCCAAGGGGCAATTCGTAGGCATTGGGTATTTCAATAACGCATCCCCCATTAGCTGCCGTGTGTTGAGCTTGCGTGATGAAGTAATTGATGCAGCGTTTTTCAAAGCGCGCATTGAAAAAGCATTGGCAGCACGCGCAAAAAAAATTGATGTGCCGTATTATCGCCTGATCCATTCAGAAGCCGATGGCTTGCCAGGTCTGCTGGTTGACCGTTTTGGTGATGTGCTGGTGGTACAGGTGGGCACCGCAGGCATGGAAGCCTTGCAGGCACTTTGGATGGAGGCATTGGAAAGCCTGATACATCCGGCAGTAATCATTTTCCGGAATGATACCTCAGCCCGCAAACTGGAAGGATTGGTGCAGGAAGTAAAACTGGTCAAAGGCGATGTGCCATCATTAGTGCAATTGCATGAAAATTACTGCATCTATCTGGCGGATCTGTTCAAAGGCCAGAAAACCGGCTGGTTCTATGACCAGCGCGACAACCGCAAAATGATTGCGGAACTATCCAAAGGAAAAACTGTGCTGGATGTATTTTCCCATTCCGGGGGGTTTGCGCTGCTTGCGGCAAAGGAAGGGGCGAGTGCGGTGACGTTGGTGGATAGTTCGCAGCTTGCACTGGATCTTGCGAAGCAGGCAGCAGCACTTAATGCTGTGGAAGAGAAATGTGAATATCTGAAAGGTGATGCGGCGGAAGTAATGCAGGCATTGCATAAGCAAGGCAGGCAGTTCGATGTGGTGCTGGTGGATCCACCAGCTTACATCAAAAGCAAGAAAGATTTCGTCTCCGGCATGAAGGGGTATGAAAAACTGGCGCGCTTGGCTGCTCCATTGGTGAAGGCAGATGGGTATTTATTCGTGGCATCCTGCTCGCACCATGCTACGCGCTCGGCTTTTAATAAAGCAGTGACAGACGGGGTAAAGAAAGCGGGCAGGCAGGCGGAAATACTGAAGCAGACGGGGGCAAGCCCCGACCATCCCCGCCACCCGCAGCTGCCGCAGAGTGAATACCTTAAAGGAGTGTTGGTTTCATTGGCATAATCAATATCTTGCCCGAATTCCTGAACATGCTATAGCTATAAAAAATCGTAAGGGAGATGCTATGAAAAGATTTTTACTGCCAATGTTGCTTATTGTGACAGCCTGCACAACACCCATGACAACACTGAAGCACCCAAAGACAGAACAGGTGGTTACCTGTGGTGGCAGTGCCACCGGTTCTATGGTCGGTGGCGTTATCGGTTACCATGTGCAAAAAGGCAATGATGGTGACTGCGTGAAGAATTATGCGAAGCAGGGCTTCGTTATCATTGATGAGCAGAAGGAGTAATTAGATGGCGATGCTGAATGAATTCAAACAGTTTATTTCCCGCGGCAATGTGGTTGACCTTGCGGTAGGGATTATCCTAGGCGCGGCGTTTACCGGTATCGTAAGCTCGCTGGTTGCTGATATTATTATGCCGCCAATCGGAGTGATTATGGGTGGTATTGATTTCAAGGATTACTTCTTCAACCTCTCCGGTGGTGAATATGCAACGCTTGCGGCGGCGAAAGCTGCCGGTGCTGCGACCATCAATTATGGCGTGTTCCTGAACCAGGTCGTGAATTTCATGATCGTTGGCTTTGCGGTATTCATGCTGGTGAAGCAGGTGAACCGTTTCCAGAAAAAACAGGAAGCGGCACCAAGCATGCCACCACGCCAGGAAGTGCTGCTGGAAGAAATCCGCGATATCTTGAAAAAGAAATAGCTATTTGCCTGTAAGTAAACCAACATTGCCGCCAATGGCGGCGGTGTTGGTGCTTATCGTGCGTTCCGTTACGAAGCGCAGCAGGTAGTGCGGGCCGCCTGCTTTGGGGCCGGTTCCCGATAGGCCTTCACCGCCGAAGGGCTGCACACCTACCGTTGCTCCGATCATGCTGCGGTTGATATAGATATTCCCTGCACGGATACGGTTAGCAAAAAATTCAATGGTATCATCAATTCGGCTGTGTATGCCGAAAGTGAGGCCATAGCCCGTGCTGTTAATGGCATCGACCACAGCATGCATCTCTTCCGCCTTAAAACGGATGATATGCAGTATCGGCCCAAAGGTTTCTTTTTTCAGTTGGTGGATGGAGCGTATCTCAAACGCATGCGGTGCTATCATATGCTCATCATCTTGAGTAATTGGTGCAGCGGCCAATAGCGTTGCTTCTTTTTTCATATGTTCAATGTGCGCAAGCAGAGTATCGCAAGCTTCTGCATCAATGACCGGCGGTATATCAGTCGCAAAGGATTCCGGTGTGCTCACCACAAGCTCTGCCATTGCGCCTTGCAGGAGTGTGATAAGCGCATCGGCAACGTCCTCCTGCACGTACAGCACACGTAGTGCCGAGCAACGCTGGCCGGCACTTCCAAACGCTGAAAGCACAATATCATCCACCGCTGCTTCCAGCAGTGCCGAGCTATCCACCACCATGCAGTTCTGCCCGCCGGTCTCGGTGATGAACGGCACAATGCTGCCGTCACGCGCTGCGAGTGCACGGTTGATATACTGTGCCACTTCCGTCGAGCCGGTAAAGCACACACCCGCCACGTGCGGGTGCTGTATGAGTGTTGCACCTAACGTGCCGTCGCCAATGGCTAATTGCAATACGTGCGGAGGAACGCCTGCCTCATGAAAAATTTTTATGGCGAACGCCGCAATAGCAGGGGTCTGCTCGGCAGGTTTAGCAATCACACTATTTCCGGCAACGAGCGCAGCGGCTACCTGACCGGTGAAAATGGCGAGCGGAAAATTCCATGGGCTGATGCAGATGAAGGTGCCGCGCGGGTGCAACGAGAGTATATTACTCTCACCGGTTGCGCCTTGCAGTGTTTCCGGACGCAGGGTGGTATGTGCGTGTGCGGCGTAATACCGGCAGAAATCGATTGCTTCACGCACTTCAGCCACGGCATCGGCAATGGTTTTCCTGCCTTCATGCGTGAGTATCTGAATCAAAATATTGCGCTGCGCTGATAATCTGTCTGCAACGGATTCCAGTATGTTACAACGTGCTGAAAGCGATGTAGTGCTCCATGCATCAAAATTATTCGCAGCAGATGCAAATAATGCGTTGATGGAATGTGCGGGGGTTGGTGAAACAGCAGCTAGCTTGTAAGAATTATTGGTTACCGCATCGGATAAATCTTTGCACATGGCGAGGTTGCCAAAATCAACACCTGCTGAGTTAAGTCTGCTTGCCCCATATAATTTTGCGGGCAGGGGAATCAGCGGGTTGGGCGTGCATTCCAGCGCGCGGCTTTTCGTGATAGGGTCTTCAAGTAATTTTTCGATCGGTGTGGCATCATCCATCAAGAGATGCACAAAAGAAGTATTCGCGCCGTTTTCCAGCAGGCGGCGGATGAGGTATGCCAGCAGATCCTTATGTTCACCGACCGGTGCGTAAATACGGCAGCGATAATTCTGCACGATCTGGTTGTATAGATCTTCGCCCATACCATGCAGCCGCTGGAATTCGAATGCATCAGTGGCAATACCGTAATGCCGCGCCATAGTGGTGATGGCGCAGACGGTGCGGACATTATGCGTGGCAAATTGTGGGTAAAAACAACCAGCCGACAATATTTTTCCTGCGCAGGCGAGATAAGATACATCCGTATGCTCCTTACGGGTGAATACCGGATAATCAGGAAGTCCTGCCAGTTGCGCTGCCTTGATTTCAGAATCCCAATACGCACCTTTCACTAGCCGGATGGGCATACGTTTGTTGTATCCGCGTGCCAGTTCCGCCAGATAGTCTATCGTATAGAAAGCACGTTTTTGATAGGCTTGAAGTACAAAGCCGATGCCGTCCCAGCCTGCAAAATCCGGGTCAGCAAATAGTTTGGTAAACACCAGCAGGTTGATATCCGCCCGTGTGGATTCTTCGGCATCAATCGAAACCGGCACGTTATGTTTCATCGCCAGCTGTACAATCTGCTTCAGGCGCGGCAGCAATTCATCCATCACACGCGTATGCTGCAAAAGCTGGTAGCGCGGGTGCAGGCCAGAGAGCTTTACCGAAAGGCTTGGTGCTGCGATGCCGGGACGTTTTTTAGTATGGGAAGCAATATGCTCTACCGCTCTCAGATAGGCATGCAGGTAATGCTCGGCTTGTGCCTGTGTGCGTGCGCCTTCGCCCAGCATGTCATAGGAAAAGCAGAAGCCCTGCAGCTCTGCGTTACTGGAGTTCTTGAGAGCGGCCTCGATCGTCTCGCCGATCACGAATTGCCCGCCGATATGGCGCATGGCGGCTTTCAGTGCTTCGCGTATCACTGGTTCGCCTACTTTGCCAACAAGCTTTAAAAGGATGTGGGTGGGGCTGCCTTCTGCCTGCGAGAACTGCACTACTTTTCCGGTGAGCAAAAGTCCCCAGCTGGAGGCGTTCACCATCCATGAATCGCTATGACCTAAATGCTTTTCCCACTGTGTTTCATCAAAGGTTGCCTGTATCAGCCTGTCGGCGGTGGTGGCGTCGGGGATACGAAGGAGTGCTTCAGCAAGGCACATGATGGCAATGCCTTCTTCACTATCCAGCCCGTATTCCTGCAGGAATACTTCGATACCCTGCTTATTGCCACTTTCACGTATGTGACGGATGAGTTCGTTGGAGGCTTCATATACGCGCGGCTCAAGTGCTTCAAGAAAGGCTAACTCCGGCAGCATATGCTGCACGGCATCCGTTTCGTTCATGAAGGCTTTCATGCTGATAGCACGCTGGTGCGTCAGCAATTCAGGAATATAATCTGATGGGCGCAAATGAAATGCCATGCGGGTATGCTACGGCAAAATGAGAGGTTTGCAATCAGGGATTTATACGTGCGGTTTTGCAGCAGCACGCAGCACGGCAAATCCCCAGATTGTAGAAAGCAGTGAACCGCCGATGACGCCGATCTTCACGAATTCCTGCATCTCCTCATTTGGGAAAGCAAGGATGCCTATGAACAGGCTCATGGTGAATCCGATCCCCGCGATGATGGATACACCATAGATGTGAAGCCAGTTTGCACCTTCCGGCTTATGGGCAAGTTTTAATTTTATCAGTGCCCACGTCGTGCCAAAGATGCCAATTTGCTTGCCGATAAACAGGCCAAGTGCAATGCCAAGCGGGAGTGGATTTAACAGATCTTCTATAGCAATATTAGCAAAGTTGATTCCGGCACTGGTGAAAGCGAATATGGGCAGCACCAGAAAACTCACCCATGGATGCAGGAAATGTATCGCGCCATTCACCGGCGAGTGCCGAAGGTTGCGCTTATTACGCATTGGGATAGCCATACCCACTGCAACACCAGCGACCGTGGTGTGAATACCTGAGTGGTAAAAACAGAACCACAGATAGATGCCAAGGAGGGCATAAGGCGTTATTCTCGTGATATTAGCTCGGTTCAGCAACCAAAGCCCGATGATGCCAGCCAGTGCCATCAGCAGCGGAAGCATGGAAAGGGAGGTATTATAAAATGCAGCAATGATGAGTATCGCCCCCAGATCATCAAATATCGCAATGGCGAGCAGGAAAACTTTGACAGATGATGGAATGCCTTTCCCCACCAGCATCAGTACACATAGCGCAAAGGCAATATCAGTGGCGGAAGGAATTGCCCAGCCAGCATGATTCTCTGGTACATTCATATTCAGTCCAAGATAGACAAGGGCAGGGACGATCATGCCGCCTGCAGCAGCGGCAAGTGGCAGCAGTATCTGGCTTTTTTCGGTGAGGAACCCTTCACGCATTTCGCGCTTGAGTTCCAGACCCACCACGAGGAAGAAGAACACCATGAGAATGTCTTTCACCCATTCTTTCAGTGCATGGGTTGCTGAGTAATCGGCAAAGCCAAAGGTGATATCGGCAGAGATGAAGTTTTTATAGGAATCGTAAAATGCTGAATTGGCAGCGATGAGTGCAAGTGCGGCAAATACCAGCATCACGATCCCGCTCGCCGATTCTGTTTCAATGAACTGGCGGACGATCTTGGGGAGGATGTGCTTTACTGGTTTTTTGTCCATTTGAGTACCGGGTTGCGCGCGGCCTGCACTTCATCAAGCCGTTTGCGCGGTGTGCTTACGGGGTTGGCTTGCAGCTCTGCCACATCGCCTTCTGCGGTTTTCTTTGCGATCATCTTCATGATCTGGATGAAATGGTCGAGCGATGCGCGGGTTTCCGTTTCCGTTGGTTCAATAAGCATCGCGCCTTGCACCACCAGCGGGAAATACACCGTCATCGGATGTATGCCATGCTCAATCAGCGTTTTGGCGATCTCCATGGTGCTGATGCCTTTTTCCTTCTGCAATTTATCGGTGAGTAGGCATTCATGCATGCAGGTGCCGGGGAAAGGCACATGATATTCATTCTTCAACTGGCTCAATATGTAGTTGGCATTGAGTACCGCATCTTCTGCCACCTGCTTCAGCCCATCGCCACCGTGCGACATCATGTAGGCAAGCGCGCGCACGGCCATGCCGAACTGGCCGTTGAAGCCTTTGAGGCGGCCGATACTATCCTTGTCATCCATGATGCGTTTGAATGTGTTGCCATCTTTCACGATTCTTGGCACCGGCAGGAAGCGGCCCAATTCTTCGGAAACGGCAATCGGCCCGCAGCCCGGGCCACCGCCGCCATGCGGTGTGGAGAAGGTTTTGTGCAAATTGAAATGCATCACATCGACGCCGAAATCAGCAGGGCGCACACGGCCAACCAGCGCGTTGAAATTTGCACCATCGCAATAAAAATACGCACCGGCCTTATGCAGCGCATCAGCAATCTCACCAGCACGCGGCTCGAATAATCCGCACGTATTCGGGTTGGTAAGCATGATGGCAGCAACGTCTTCATTGAGCATTCCTTTGAACGCTTCAACATCCACTGTACCTTCTTTAGTAGAAGGAATGGTGCGTGTTTCATAGCCGCAGGCAGCAGCGGTTGCCGGATTGGTGCCATGCGCGCTATCTGGAATAAGCACCACTTTGCGTGGCTTGCCTTTGGCGGCGTGTGCGGCATGTATCACCATGATGCCAGCGAATTCCCCGTGTGCTCCGGCGGCAGGGTTGAGTGTCACATGCGGCAGGCCGGAAAGTTCAGCAAGCCAGCGCTCCACAGTGTAAATCACTTCCAGCGCACCTTGAATGGTGCTGTCCGGCTGCATCGGGTGAATCTGTGCAAATCCGGCATGGCGCGCCACTTTTTCATTGAGGCGCGGGTTATGCTTCATGGTGCAGGATCCCAGCGGATATAATCCGGAATCGATCGCATAGTTGAGTTTGGAAAGGCGGACGAAATGGCGCATTACCTGCGGTTCGCTTACTTCCGGCAGCCCCACATACTCGCGTGCATCCATGCCTGTGCGTAATTTAATATTTTTCGGTATAGGTAAATCCACACCACACGCGCCAGTCGCGCTTTTTTCATAGAGCAGGTTTTCTTCCACGTTTAACCCACGGCCTTTATCGAGATCCTGTATCATGCAACCTCCTTTGCCTTGGCAGAGGCGCAGGCTTTTTCCAGCGCGCTTGCAAGGGCTTCGATATCGGCTTCGGTGGTCATCTCAGTCGCACATACCAAGAGCTTGCCGCCTTCCAGCGGATAACCTGCAATGATGCCGGAGGATGTAAGCTTCTGCACGGTTGCTTTTGCATCAATAGGTAACTCAATCACGAATTCATTGAAGAAAGTATCATTCAGAATTTTGATATTTTTTACTTTGCCTAAGCGGTCGGTCATCATGCAGGCGCGCTCGTGGTTGAGTCGTGCCAGTTGTTTAAAACCGATTTCGCCCAGCAAACTCATATGGATGGTGAAGGCAAGTGCAAACAAGCCCTGATTGGTGCAGATGTTCGAGGTAGCTTTCTCGCGGCGAATATGCTGCTCACGCGTATTGAGTGTGAGCACGAAGGAACGGCGGCCATCTTTATCGACCGTCTGGCCGCAGAGCCTTCCGGGCATCTGGCGCAGATAATCCTTGCGGCAGGCAAAGAAGCCAAGATGCGGACCACCGAAGCTCATCGGCACACCAATCGATTGCGCTTCGCCGACCACGATATCGGCAACGCTTGGCGCAGGCAGCAAACCGAGCGATAATATTTCGTTGATGACAACAACCAGCAGAGCACCAGCCGCATCACATTTCTTACGGAGTATATCAAGCTTGTGAGGCATGCCGTGGAAATCGGGTGTCTGCACAATTACGCAAGATGTTTGTGCATCCGGCTCACCGCTTACGATCTTCATATCCGGATAATTACCGATATACGTATCCACGACCTCACGATATTCAGGATGTAGCGCACCATGGATAATGATGTTCGGCCGCTTGGTGATGCGCTTGGCCATCAGCACTGCTTCGGCGGTGGCCGTTGCGCCATCGTACATGGAGGCGTTTGCTACATCCATGCCGGTTAAATTGGCGATCATCGTCTGGAATTCGAAAATTACCGTGAGTGTGCCTTGCGAAATTTCCGGCTGGTACGGTGTGTAAGACGTCAGGAATTCTGAACGCTGGATGATATGATCAACCGTTGCAGGGATATGGTGGAAATAACAACCCGCACCAAGGAAGAACGGCACTTCGCTGGCGGGCAGGTTTTTTTTCGCCATGCTGGTGATGGCGCGTTCCACTTCCAGCTCGCCCTGATGTGCAGGCAGCTTGATGCGCTCGGAGTGGCGTGCTGCCGCTGGCACGCAGGCATAGAGATCATCAATGGATTTTACGCCAACAGCAGCAAGCATATCGGCGCGGTCTTTGGCAGTGAGTGGAAGGTAACGCATTATGCCGCCAGATCCTTATACGCATCGGCAGACATGAGTGCTGCCACT
>CAZAQK010000025.1:0-1284 GCA_964487265.1 uncultured Rickettsiales bacterium
TATGGCGGCTCGTCCGTGCTGGCGGTGGCACTGGGCATGGGCATCATGCTGGCACTCACGCGCACACGCTTCGGAAAACACTATTAATATAGCTTGAAGCCCGCATTCGTTGCGCTACACTGCGCGCAGGTATAAACCCATGACAGATAATCATTATATATCCCCCGTGGTGCTTGCTGCCGGTGGCACTGGTGGCCATATATTTCCGGCGGAAGCATTAGCGGAAGCACTCCTTGCGCGCGGTGAGCGCGTGGTGCTCGTCACCGATAAACGCTTTGCCAATTTCCAAAGCGGCGCGCTTTCGCGCATTGAAAAACAAACCATCCATGCCGGGACAGTGGGTGGTTCGCTGGTGAAACGAATCCGTGGTGCAGCGGGTCTGTGCCTTGGCATCATGCAGGCATGGCTGGTGCTGCGCCGCCTGAAACCAAAAGTGGTGGTAGGCTTTGGTGGTTATCCATCATTCCCCACGGTGTTTGCCGCAACCATGAGCGGCATTCCCACCATCATTCATGAGCAGAACTCCGTGCTTGGCCGCGCCAACCGCATCCTCATCAGCCGTGTTGATTGTGTGGCAACATCTTTTCCTGCCACGCAGATGCTGGGCAACAATAACCTGCATAAGATCATCATGACGGGAAATCCCGTGCGTGCTGCCGTGCGTGCCATTCGCGGCGTGCCATATTCCACCCTCACAGAGGATGGCAAAATGCGCATTCTTGTCACCGGTGGTTCGCAGGGTGCTGCCATTTTCAGCCAGGTGGTGCCTGCCGCGGTTGCCATGCTGCCTGCTGCACTGCGCGCCCGTGTGCGCATTGACCAGCAATGCCGGCAAACCGAAATTGATGCGGCGCGTGAAGCGTATCGCGACCTTGATGTCAGTGCTGATCTCGCCACCTTCTTCGTGGATATTCCAGCGCGCCTTGCCGCCACGCATCTGGTGGTGGCGCGTTCCGGTGCTTCTACAGTTTCTGAACTCGCGGTTGCAGGCAGGCCTGCCATACTGGTGCCGCTTCCCACCTCCATGGATAATCACCAGTATTACAACGCCGATTCATTCGAAGAGGCAGGCGGCGGTTGGATCATGGCGCAGGATGGTTTTACACCTGCTTCGCTTTCCGCACGGCTTGAAGCATTCCTCACCTCGCCGGATGTGTTGCAGAAGGCCGCGCAGAACGCTACGAAGCTGGGCTTCGAAAACGCTGCTGAAAAACTGGCGGATGCTGTGCTGCATGTTGCACGCACCCGTACACTTCCTACACCATTGTCACAAGGACTCGCCGC
>CAZAQK010000025.1:1384-16017 GCA_964487265.1 uncultured Rickettsiales bacterium
GGCGGATGCTTCGGTGGTGGTGATCTCATCAGCCATCAAACCGGAAAATCCCGAGTGCATGTTGCACGCACCCGTACACTTCCTACACCATTGTCACAAGGACTCGCCGCATGATCAAATCACTTCCCATCGCACATCGCATGCCGCTTTCGGTTGGCACGCTGCATTTTGTTGGTATTGGCGGCATCGGCATGAGCGGCATTGCCGAAGTGCTGCACAATCTTGGCTATAGGGTACAGGGCTCCGATGCTTCGGATAGTTACAACACCCAGCGTCTCAAAAAACTCGGCATCAATGTGTTCATTGGCCATAAGGCAGAGCATGTGGCGGATGCTTCGGTGGTGGTGATCTCATCAGCCATCAAACCGGAAAATCCCGAGATGCAGGCGGCACGCGCAGCACGCCTACCCATTGTGCGCCGTGCCGAAATGCTCGCCGAGCTCATGCGCCTCAAGATTGCCATTGCCGTTGCCGGCACGCACGGCAAAACCACCACCACTGCCATGACCGCCGCCATGCTGGAGTCAGCGAAGCTCAAGCCAACCGTCATCAATGGTGGCATCATCAATTCGCGCGGCACCAATGCGTATCTGGGCGAAGGCGAGTGGATGGTGGTGGAAGCCGATGAATCGGATGGCAGCTTCATCAAACTCCCTGCTTCCATCGCCGTCATCACCAATATAGATCCGGAACATCTGGATCATTATGGCTCGTTCGAGCAGCTAAAGGCCGCCTTCCACATCTTCCTCACCAACATTCCGTTTTATGGTTTTGGCGTGCTGTGTATCGATCATCCGGAAGTGCAGGCACTCTTTTCCAGAGTGTCGGATCGCCGCATTATCACTTATGGTTTCAATCCGCAGGCTGTGGTGCGCGGCCACAATATCCGCATCAAACCGGAAGGCCAGCTCTTCGATGTAGATATCACGCTGCGTGATGGTGAGACGCGACAGATACGCGATATCATGCTCCCCATGCACGGCCAGCACAATGTGAGCAACTCGCTGGCCTCCATTGCCATTGCGCATGAGCTCAAAATTTCTGATGATATTATCCGTGATGCCTTTACCGATTTTGAAGGCGTCAAACGCCGCTTCACCAAAACCGGTGAAGCGCTCGGCATAACCATCATCGATGATTATGGCCACCATCCGGTGGAGATTTCTGCAACACTGAAAGCCGCGCGCGCTGCGCAGGATGCTGCCGGTGGCCGCGTCATCGCTGTGGTGCAACCACACCGTTACACGCGCCTGCGTGATCTGTTCAAGGATTTCTGCACCTGCTTCAATGATGCCGATGCCGTCATCGTTGCTGATGTCTATTCCGCTGGCGAAGAACCGATAGATGGCATGCATGCCGATGCGCTGGTGGATGGCCTGCGCAGTGCCGGCCACAAGCAGGTGATAAAGCTGGAATCGGAAGATGCGCTTGCCGCGCAGGTAAAATCAATCGCGCAGGCGGGGGATATGGTGGTGTGTCTGGGCGCAGGCTCCATCACCAAATGGGCCTATGCCTTGCCGGAGCAGCTTGAGAAATTAGAATTGAGAATCGGGAAAAGAGAATCGAGATAGTAATGTCCCCAATTCCTAATTCCCAGTTGCCAATTCCCAGTTCTCAATTCCCGATTCCCGATTCGTTCAAGGATCGCATCCGCGAGAATGCGGATCTCTCCAAAACCAACTGGTTTCGCGTCGGCGGGCCAGCACAATATTTATTCAAGCCGGAAAGTGCGGAAGATCTTTCAGCATTCCTGAAAGCATTGCCTGGGTCCGTTCCTGTCACGGCGCTGGGTGTTGGTTCAAACCTCATCGTGCGTGATGGCGGCATTGATGGCGTAGTGATAAAACTTGGCCGCGGCTTTGTGGATATCGAAGTAAAAGGCGATACGGTCATTGCCGGTGGTGGCGCGCTCGACATCCATGTTGCAGCTACAGCGCGCGACAATGGCATAGCCGGATTGGAATTTCTCTGCGGTGTTCCAGGCACCATTGGCGGCGCGGTGCGCATGAATGCCGGTGCGTATGGCGCGGATACTTCGCAGGTATTGGTGGAAGCAGACATTGTTGAGCGTGATGGCACCATCCGTACACTTACCAATAAAGAACTTGGCTTTGTGTATAGAAATAGCAAGCTGCCGGATGGTGCCATCGTTACGCGCGCCATTTTCAAAGGCACCAAAGGTGACAGTGAACAGATCCGTACGCGCATGCAGGAGATCAGCGATTCGCGTGAAGCCACACAGCCCATCCGCACGCGCACGGGAGGCAGCACCTTCAAAAACCCCGAAGGCCACAAGGCATGGGAGCTGATCGATCGCGCTGGGTGCCGCGGATTGATGGTGGGTGGTGCGCAGGTTTCCGAAAAGCACTGTAATTTCCTCATTAACACTGGCGAAGCAACTGCCTCTGATCTAGAAAAGCTGGGTGAGGAAGTGATAAAACGCGTGAAAGATAAAACCGGCATCACGCTGGAGTGGGAAATTAAAAGGATAGGCAAAGCATGAAGCACGTTGCAGTACTCAAGGGTGGTTGGTCGGCAGAGCGTGAAGTGTCGCTGAATAGTGGCGCAGCCTGTGCGAAGGCACTGCGCGAGCTGGGTTATAAAGTGACCGAGCTGGACGTAACCCGAAACATCGCGAGCGATCTTGCAGCAACCAAACCGGATGTAGTGTTCAATGCGCTGCATGGCCGCTTTGGGGAGGATGGTTGTGTGCAGGGCTTGCTGGAAGTCATGGGTATTCCATATACCCATTCAGGCGTGCTGGCCTCCAGCATCGCCATGGATAAGCCTATGGCAAAGCGTGTTTTTGCGGCGGCTGGCCTGCATTGCCCGAAGGGTGTTGTGCTGTTGCTTGACCAATTGGTCAAGAAAGACCCGATGCCTCGCCCATTTGTGGTAAAGCCCGCTGATGAAGGCTCAAGCGTGGGTGTATATATCGCGCAGGAAAACGATAACCGCCCGCTTTCTGTGATTATGGCAGGTGCCGATAACAAAACACGTTATCTGGTGGAAGAATACATCCCTGGCCGCGAGATAACGGTGGCGGTGTTAAATGGCAAGCCGCTTGGCGTCACCGAGATCCGTCCCATAAGCGGTTTTTATGATTACACGAATAAATATACCGATGGCAAAACCGAGCATCTCTGCCCGGCACCGCTGCCTAAAAATGCCTATGATGAGGCAATGAAACTGGCTCTCATGGCTCATGAGGCGTTGGGGTGCCGCGGCCTGTCGCGCTCGGATTTCCGCTATGATGACACGAAGGGTGATGGTGCGTTCTACCTGCTTGAAGTCAACACGCAGCCAGGTATGACAGCCTTGTCGCTGTCGCCGGAGATCGCCGCGCATGTTGGCATCAGCTTTAATGAATTGGTAAGACTCTTGGTAGAAGATGCGCGGTTGGGACAATAGTAAAGGTCGCATGGTGCGGCATGGCCAGAAAAAAGCAGGATAACCTCACACTCAGGCAGCGGGAATCGCAGCGCATCATGCGCGAGAAATCGGCGCGCAAAAAGCGTCAGGCCATCATGCGCAAAACAAAAATTGCATCCATTGCCTGCCTTGCAATCATGGTGGCTGGCGGTGGTTTCTGGCTGTGGAAGAACAGCATGTTCAGCAAAGCGGCACAGTCAGTTTCCGATGGTATGTATGCCATGACGGCACGGGCTGGCTTCAGGCTTGATACACTCTATCTCGAAGGCCGCAGCCGCACACCCATGACAGAAATCAACAAAGCATTAGGCCTGAACAAAGGCGAGCCTATATTGCGGTTCTCCTTACAGGATCTCAAAGGCAGGCTGGAATCGGTAGGCAGTATTCAGACGGCAGCGGTCGAGCGTGAATTGCCCGACAGGCTGGTGATACGCATTGTCGAGCGTGAGCCGGTTGCCATCTGGCAGAATCAGGGCAAGCTTGTACTGGTGGATGATAACGGTGTGGCGATGCCTGATGTGAATCTCGCAGCCTACAGGCACCTGCCGCTTATCGTTGGTAAGGATGCACCTACACAGGTGGGTGAGGTTCTTGCATTGCTGCATGCCAGCAAAGAACTGGCCGGCCGGTTTTCAGCAGCGGTTCGCATCAGCAGTCGCAGGTGGAATATACATTTGAAAGACGGCACACAGGTGAAGCTGCCAGAGCAGGATGCCGCTAAGGCATGGGAGTCGCTTGCTAAATTGCATGACAAGCAGCAGCTTCTCGACCGCGATGTGCGGGTGATAGACCTGCGCGTGGCTGGCAGGCTTTTCATCAAAACATCACCTGAAGATATCACTTCAGACTCGTCAAGCGCAAAAGAGACTTGAGAGATTGTAATCTCGGGGCTAAGAATAGTTTGTAAGCGGCGAAATCATGTCGCATTCCAAGCTATGGCAGTTATATCGGGGTTATGAAAAAATCATCAGCAAACAACAAGAATAACATGGGCAGCGTGGCAGTGCTGGACATCGGCACGGCGAAGATCGCATGCTTCATCGCCAATATAGATTCTGCCGGCGAGATACGCATCACCGGCATCGGCCACCAGCTTTCCAAAGGTATCAGGAGCGGCATCATCACCGATTTTGCGGAAGCGGAAGCATCAGTAGTTTCGGCTGTGCATGCAGCGGAGCAGATGGCAGGCGAAACAGTGGAAGACGTGCTGATAAGCCTTTCCGGCGGCAACCTTACATCCCGCAATGTCACGGTTGAGATGAGCATGCTGGGCGATGAAGTGACCGACCGCGACATCATGGATATCATTGAGCAGGGCAGGGCATCGGTCGCGCACAGCGAGCTGGACATCATCCACTGCATTCCGGTTTCCTATTATCTCGATGGCGCGCGCGGCATCATAGACCCACGCAAAATGTACGGCAAAAAACTGGGTGCCGACCTGCACATCATCACTGGCCTGCCGAGTGTCACTCGTAACCTTGCGCATTGCGTCGGGCGGTGTCACCTGAATGTCGGTGAATATATCGTAGCACCTTATGCATCGGCGCTGTCCTGCCTTGAAGAAGATGAAAAGCAGCTGGGTGTCACGCTGGTTGATATGGGCGCGGGGGTTACGAGTTTCTGCGTATTCTCCGGCGGCAAAAATATTTACACCGATGCCATTCCCATCGGGGGCTGGCATGTAACGAGTGATATTGCGCGCGGTCTTTCCACCAGCCTGAGTCATGCCGAACGCTTAAAAACACTGCATGGCAGCTGCATGGCATCATCGAGCGATGACCAGGTGCTGATCGATGTGCCGCCGCTCGGTGAAGAAGAATATGACGAAACCAATACCATGCCGCGCTCCATGCTGGTTGGTGTTATCCGTCCGCGCATCGAGGAAATTTTCGAGATGATCCGCAGCAAGCTGGAAATGGCAGGCATTTCGCCGGCATCCGGTAAGCGTGTGGTGCTCACGGGTGGCGCAAGCCAGTTGCTGGGTGTGCGTGAGATGGCATCGAACATGCTGAATAAGCAGGTGCGCCTGGGCAAGCCGCGTGTGTTGCCTGGCCTTGCCGAATCGGTCAGCGGTCCTGCATTTGCCGCATCGCTCGGCATGGTGGAATATGTGCTCAAGAAGCCAATGGAAGAACAGATGTTCGACATGAACCGCCGCAGAGGCAGTCTCACTGCGGGTTTCGAAAAAGTGGTGAGTTGGTTCAAAGAAAATTTTTAGTGGTAGTGTGAGTGCGGGTGCGGGTGATGTATGCAAAAATTTCACTCGCACTCGCACCAACACCCGCACAAAATTGATGCAAACCACAAAATCTGGTGGTAAAAATATAAAAAACTGTCAATATGTGCGTAGCCTTGCACGCTAGGGGAAGCGTGTAATCATTTTTACAAGGGATTAAATCATGACCATCAACCTGCATCTTCCAAGCAATGCTGAGATTCTGCGTCCTACCATCACCGTGATCGGTGTCGGCGGTGCGGGCGGCAATGCTGTCAACAACATGATTTCCTCGCAGCTCGAAGGCGTGAACTTCGTGGTGGCGAATACCGATGCACAGGCGATAGATCATTCCCTCACCGAGCGCACCATCCAGCTGGGCGCAGGCATCACCAAAGGTTTAGGCGCAGGCGCAAACCCCGATATTGGCCGCGCTTCTGCTGAGGAAGCCAAAGATGAGATCGCAGCCTATATCGAAGGTAGCAACATGGTGTTCATTACTGCCGGCATGGGCGGTGGCACCGGCACCGGTGCAGCTCCCGTTGTGGCGCGCATTGCAAAAGAGCAGGGGATCCTAACGGTTGGCGTGGTTACCAAGCCATTCCAGTTCGAAGGCACATACCGTATGCGTCTTGCGGAATCCGGCCTCAAGGAATTGCAGGATTATGTCGATACACTCATCGTCATCCCCAACCAGAATTTATTCCGCTTGGCGAACGAACGCACCACTTTTGCCGATGCCTTCAAGATGGCAGACGAAGTACTGCATTCCGGGGTTCGCGGCGTGACCGACCTGATGGTAAAGCCAGGCCTCATCAATCTCGACTTTGCGGATATCCGCACCGTTATGCGTGAAATGGGCAAGGCAATGATGGGAACCGGCGAGGCAACCGGCGAACGCCGCGCGATAGAAGCGGCTGAAGCGGCTATTTCTAATCCGCTGCTTGATGATGTATCGCTCAAAGGTGCGCGTGCGCTCCTCATCAACATCACTGGCGGCAATGATATGACGCTGTATGAAGTAGATGAAGCGGCAAACCGTATCCGCGAAGAAGTGGATACTGATGCTAATATCATCTTCGGTTCCACCTTCAATGCTGACATGGATGGCCGCATGCGCGTATCTGTTGTGGCAACAGGTATCGATGCGCAGAGCCAGACTTTAAACACACCGCAGAAATTGGGCGCGGCATCGGAACCAAAAAAGGCATTTGCCTTCAGCCCGCCTTCCGCCAAAGCTGAGGTTCGCACACAGGTAACAGCGCGTCCCACCGGCTTTGCCGAACAATCGCGCAATTATGCGCCGGAAGCAGTGGTTGCCGCGCGCGCCGCAGCTGAGCAGCGCGCAGTTGTTCCTCCCGTACAGCAGCCTGTGCGCGTGGAAAGACATGTAGAGCAGCAGGCACCGGCACCGCAGGTGAATGTGCAGTTCCATGCACCGGTTGAGCCGCGTGAAGCACCAGCACCGCGGATCCACATGCCGGAATATGACCAGCGTCCGCAGGAGCAGCAGCCGTTGTTCCGCGATCAGCCACAGCAATCCCACCAGCCGCGTTACGAAGAGCAACATGCTTATGCACCACATCATGATCAGCGCGAGCTGCCGCGTGATGATGGCAAGAGTTTCCTTCAGCGTGTGGCGGATGTTGGCCGCGCGCTTTCTTCGCGCACGGAATCCGGCAAACAGGAAATGTCCGAGCGCGTGCATGTTGTGCAGCGTCCAACGCATGCTGAGCCGCCATCTGCGCCGAAGCAGCAGGGTGAGGATCAGTATCTGGACATTCCTGCCTTTTTACGCAGACAAGCGAATTAAGAAAGTTGTTAGTTGATTGTTGCTGGTAATACAAAATGATTATTTCTAACCAGCAACTAGAAACCAGCAGCCAGCAGCACTTTTCTTTATGGCTATCCCGTCAACGCTGGCTGCCATATAAAACGCGTCGTTCGGTGATAAAGAAACTCCACCCCGCGATGCTGAAGGACTATGCGTTTGAGGTCGATGCACTTGGTCTTAAATTCCGCGGCAATATCATCAATTACATCGACCGTCTGGTGTATTTCTGCGGCGCGCATGAAAAATACATGCTCTTCATGCTGCACGATTATGTACGCGCCCTGAAGAAGAAAAACAACACACCGCTGGTGTTTGCAGATGTTGGCGCGAATGCGGGAAACCACACGCTCTTCATGTCGCAGCTGGTGGATGCAGTGCATGCGTTCGAGCCGTTCGAGCGTGTGCGCAAACAGCTCGAGGGCAATCTTGCACTGAATCACATCAGCAATGTCACCGTGCATCCATTCGGCCTGAGCAATGAAGACGCCACCTTGCCGTTTTATGCAGCACCCGATGAAAATCTTGGTGCTGCTTCTTTCCACAGCGACCACAAGGATGACAATTATTACCTCGGCGATATGCAGCTTAAACGCGGCGATGCGTTGAAGCTCGGCAAGATCGATATCATCAAGGCCGATGTCGAAGGTTTTGAAAAATTTGTGCTTGAGGGCTTAAAGGAAACCATTCATGCCAGCCGCCCGCTGATGGTGATCGAGCTTTCGCCAAAGACCCGCGAAACCATTGGCAACGAAACAGCGTTTTACGCGCTCTTTCCTGAGAACTACCAGTATTTTTATTACAAGAAGGGCAGCAACAATACGGGCTATTACCAGCTTGCACCGTTTAACTATGCGCTGAACCCAAAAATCCAGGATGTTATCTGCTGCCCGCAGGAAAAAGTCGAAAACCTTATTAGATAATTATATATCAATAGGTTATTTCTGTAACAAACCGTAACAAAGCGTGATTTGAAAACCAGCCCGGCAAAGCATAGGTTGAGCGTGTAATAAATCACTGGTTTTTCAAGGCAATGAAACAAACAACGCTCGCAAACAAAATCTCCTGCTCTGGCGTCGGCCTGCATTCTGGCAAGGTCGTCAAAATCACTCTCTATCCGGCTGAGCCGAACACGGGTGTGGTGTTCAAGCGTCTTGATGTTGACCATGAAAAATCCCTCATCCCCGCCCGTTATGATGCGGTGTGTGAAACCCGCCTGGGCACCACCATCAAGAATCGTTCCGGCATTACCGTTTCCACCATCGAACATCTGATGGCCGCTCTCTGGGGCGCGAATGTCGATAACGTTATGGTTGAGCTCGATGGCCCGGAAGTACCGATCATGGATGGCAGCTCTGAGCCATTCACCTTCATGATAGAATGCGCCCGCGTGGTGCAACAGAATGCCACCCGCCGCATCCTGCGTGTGTTGAAAACCATTGAAGTGCATGAAGGCAAAAGCGTTGCCCGCGTACAGCCGAACCGCGAAGGCGAAGAAGGTTGTGTGCTTGGCGTTGAGATCGAGTTTGATAACTCCATCATCAGCCGCCAGGTGCTGAGCTATGATTTCCGCGATGTCACTTTCAAGCAAACGCTTTCCCGTGCCCGTACCTTTGGTTTCGAGCACGAGGTGGAAGCCATGCGTGCAAACGGCCTTGCGCTCGGTGGTTCGCTGGATAACGCCATCGTAGTGGGTAAAGAAAAAGTCCTGAACGAAGAAGGCCTCCGTTACACGGATGAATTCGTGCGCCACAAAGCCCTTGATTGCTTAGGCGACCTGTTCCTTGCGGGCCTGCGCATCGATGGCCGTTTTGATTTTACCCGCCCGGGCCACGGCATCAACAACTCGCTGCTGCGCGCGCTGTTTGCTGACAAAACCGCCTATGTCATCACACCGGCGGATGCACTGCCGGAAACCGTCATAAGCCGTCCCTCCAAGGACGTGGCGGTATACGCGTAAACCCAATTATTCATGTTGATGTATCAGTAATTTGCCTGATATAAACAGGGCATGAAAAAGCACGTCCTGTTCCTTTCCGTCATCCTTGCACTTGCCGCCTGCAGCGACAGCGCAGAGGAAACCGCCGCACCCAAACCGCCTGACAGCGCAGAAAAACTCTATTCCGACGCCCGCCAGCTCATGTCTGAAAAAGATTATCAGGATGCTGTGGCGGCTTTCGAGGAAGTCGAACGCCAGCATCCTTATTCCGAATGGGCTGGGCACGCGCAGATCATGGCGGCATACGCGCATTACGAGCGTGAGAAATACGACGAAGCCATCGCCATATTAGAGCGTTACGTGAAGCTCTATCCGGGTGAGGCCTCCGCTGCCTATGCCTATTACCTCATTGCCCTGTGCTACTACGAACAGATATCCGATGTCGGCCGCGACCAGAAGATGACCGAGTTTTCCATGCAGGCACTGCGTGATGTCATCCGCCGTTTCCCGGAAAGCGAATATGCGCGTGATGCCAAGATCAAACTCGACCTCACGATCGACCATCTGGCAGGCAAGGAAATGCAGGTTGGCCGTTATTATTTGAAGCAGGATGATTACATCGCCGCTGCCAACCGCTTCCGTTTTGTCGTGGAAAATTACCAGACAACAAACCACACCGCCGAAGCCCTTCACCGCCTTGTTGAATGTTATCTCCAGCTGGGCGTAAAGGAAGAGGCGCAGAAATACGCATCGGTGCTGGGTTACAATTTCCCGAGCAGCCTGTGGTATCGCGACAGCTATAAGCTCATGGTCAAAGAAGGCATTGAAGTTGCAAAACCCACGGAAACTGATTCTTCATGGTGGGATAGCATCATTCCCTGAGGTGATATGCTGACACAGCTTTCCATTCGCAATATCGTCCTGATTGAAAGCTGCGATATTACGCTCGCGCCAGGCCTCTGCGTGCTTTCAGGCGAAACGGGGGCCGGTAAATCCATTCTCCTTGATTCGCTTGGGTTGGTGCTTGGCGCGCGAGGCGAGGCCTCTCTCGTGCGTCGCGGCGAGCAACAGGGCATGGTAACTGCCGAGTTCGACATCAGTCATAATAAAGAGGCCGCAGATATATTGGAAGGCTTCGGCCTTGCCGTGGAAGATACACTTATCATCCGCCGCACCGTAAGTGCCGACGGCAAAACGCGTTGCCACATCAACGACCAGTCGGTAACGGTCGCCACGCTCAAAAAACTCGGTGAAGTGCTGGTTGAGGTGCACGGCCAGCACGACCAGCGCAGCCTGCTGGATGCAAGCCTGCACCGCGACATGCTGGATGATTACGCAGGTCAGAACACACAGAGGAAACAGGTTGCTGCTGCATATGCAGAGTGGAAAAAACATGTGGATGCACTGGGGGAATTGCGTGCGCAAATTGAGCAAGCCGCGCGCGAGCAGGATTACCTGCGTCATATGCACAATGAACTTTCGCAGCTTGCGCCGGAAATGGGGGAAGAAGAAACACTCACCACCCAGCGCACCACCATGATGCAGAGTGAGAAACTTTTTGAACTGCTCAATCATGCCATTGCGGAACTTAATGCAGGCAAGGGTGTGGCCGCCAGTATCCGCTTGGCTCAGCGCACGCTGGCGCGCTCGCCGCTTGCGGGGACTGAGGCACTTTCCGCCGTCATCGAATCGCTGGAAAGAGCCGCTACAGATGCCGAAGAAGCAACGTATGCACTGGAAAAGATCGGTGAGGATTCCAAGTTCGATGCTGCAAAGCTTGAGCGCATCGAAGAACGTTTATTCGCGCTGAAAGCCGCAGGCCGCAAATATAACATGCCGGTGGAAGAGTTGGCCAAGCTGCGTGAGGAAGTATCCGGCAAACTTTCCCTCATGGATTCGCAGGAACATAAGGTTTCTGAACTTACGAAAGCAGCTGATGCTGCAAAAAAGATATTTGCAGAGGCAGCAGCAAAACTTTCCGCCACACGCAAGAAATCTGCAGAGAAATTGCAAAAAGCGGTCGAAGCAGAGCTCGCACCACTCAAGATGGAAAACACCCGTTTCCATGTGCGCGTAACACCGCAGGATGAAAGCGCATGGGCGGAGCACGGTATGGATGCTGTGCATTTCGAATGCGCAACTAATGTCAGCAAAGGCGCGAAAGATGTGGCGTATGCGCCGCTTTCCAAGATCGCATCGGGTGGGGAATTGTCACGCTTCATGCTGGCACTTAAAGTGTCGCTTTCGTCCGTCCGGCAGGCCAGCACGCTCATTTTTGATGAGATCGATACGGGAACGGGCGGGGCAGTGGCCGATGCCATTGGCCAGCGATTAGGCAGGCTGGGCAAGGCTGCGCAGGTTCTGGTGGTCACGCATCTGCCGCAGGTTGCGGCGTGCGGCAATCAGCATTTGCTGGTAGCTAAATATGAGAAGAGCAAGAAGATCATTACGGAAGTGAAACAACTATCGAGCGCAGAGCGCAAGGAAGAGCTGGCGCGCATGCTGGCCGGTGCCACCATCACGCCGGAAGCCCGCAAAGCTGCGCAAAAACTGCTGGAGGCAGTGGCGTAATGCCTAAATCCTCTGGTTTGTTCGACATGTCATTGGAAGATGCTCGCCAGCAATGGAAAAAGCTCGCCGCCGAGATCCGCCATCACAATACGCTCTATTACCAGCAGGATGCCCCTGCCATTTCCGATGCGGAATACGATAAATTATTTCGAAAATTACAGGAGCTGGAAGCGCAGTATCCCGAGCTGCAAACGCCGGATTCGCCTACCCAGACCGTCGGTGCCGCACCGCTGGAAAAATTCGCCAAGGTCAAACACAGCGTGCCGATGCTCTCGCTCAATAATGCTTTCACAGAAGAAGATGTGAGGGATTGGGATGAACGCGTGCGCAATTATCTTGGTCTGCCAGAAGATGAAAAGATTGAATACGTATGTGAACTAAAGATAGATGGCCTGTCTTTTTCTGCGCGCTATGAGCGAGGAAAATACGTATTAGGATTAACGCGGGGAGATGGAGAAACAGGCGAAAATATCACGGATAACCTTGCAACTATTTTACCTGAAAAATTAAAGAATATGCCTGATATTTTTGAGTTACGCGGTGAAGTTTATATGCCTCGTTACGCTTTTACAGAACTCAACGATACACGTGGTGAAGATGATAAATTTGCTAATCCTAGAAATGCTGCCGCAGGCTCTTTAAGACAGCTTGATGCTTCAGTCACTGCAAGCCGATCACTAAGTTATTTTGTGTATGGCTGGGTAGGTGATTTGAATATGCAAACTCATTATGATGTACTTAATAAACTTAGATCATGCGGCGTATCCATTTTACCTTTCGAATATAATGGCAAAAGCTTTTTAAGAAGGGCTGGGTCGCTTGATGCAATATTTAATTTTTATCATGAAATCTTGAAGGCAAGAGCACATATCGAATTTGACATCGACGGCCTCGTCTACAAAGTTGATAACCTCGACTACCAACGCCGCCTAGGCTTCGTAGGCCGGGCGCCGCGCTGGGCGATTGCGCATAAATTTCCTGCAGAGCGCGCGGTGACGCTGCTGGAATCCATCGATATTCAGGTTGGCCGCACGGGCACACTCACACCGGTTGCACGCTTGAAGCCCATCACTGTAGGTGGCGTGGTGGTGAGCAATGCCACGCTGCATAACGAAGATGAAATTGCGCGCAAGGATATCCGCATCGGTGACACGGTGGTGGTGCAGCGCGCCGGCGATGTCATCCCGCAGGTTGTGGAGGTCGATATCTCCAAACGCCCCAAAAATTCGAAGCCGTACACATTCCCAGACCATTGTCCCATCTGCGGCAGTCAGGCCGTTCGCGAGGAAGGCGAGGTGGCGCGCCGCTGCACCGGTGGGCTCATGTGTGAAGCGCAGCTGGTGGAACGCCTGCGCCATTTCGTGTCACGTGGGGCGATGGATATTGAAGGGCTTGGCGAGAAACAAATTGTAGCTTTCTGGCAGGACGGGCTCATCAAAGACCCTTCCGATATTTTCCACCTGCACGAAAAAATCGCTGATATTGAAAGTCGCGAGGGCTGGGGCAAAAAATCGGTCGATAATCTCATGGCGGCGATCGAAAAATCCCACAGCGTATCGCTGCATAAATTCATTTATGCGCTGGGTATCCGCCATATTGGTGAAATTACCGCGAAGCTCCTCGCCCGCACCTATGGTAGTTTTGCCGCGTGGCATGAGGCGATGCTTGCACTGCCGAAAGGCGGCGAAGTGCGCGAGCATTTAGATACCATCGATGGCATTGGCGATGTGGTGATTGACGCGCTGGTGGATTTTTTCTCTGAGGCGCATAACCGCAAGATCGTTGAAAGACTCGGCAAGGAACTGACCATCGCTGATGCAGAGGCCGTGGCCGCTAACTCGCCAGTTTCTGGCAAAACTGTGGTATTCACCGGCTCGCTTATCAAAATGACACGCGCAGAAGCCAAGGCACGCGCTGAAAGTTTAGGCGCGAAAGTGGCAGGCAGTGTGTCCGCCAAAACGGATTATGTGATAGCCGGTGATGATGCCGGCTCCAAACTCAAAAAAGCCAAAGAACTGAATGTGCGTGTACTTTCAGAAGATGAATGGCTTTCACTGATAGGGCAGGTATAGCATGAACAAAACCAACCCATTCGCGCAGTCGCCTGCATACTGGAAGATCAGTTTCAACCTGCCGCTTGCCGCAGTCACCAATGCGGAGGAAGGCTTTGGCGATATCGCGCTGGCCATTTCCACGTTTGAGGTGAGTGAGAAAGCAAAGATCTGGAGCTTTGAAATACTCACGGAAACCATGCCAGACATGACGGAGATCAAAAGCCGCCTTCTGGTGCTTTCGACGCTTTTTGATTTCCCAACACCGCAGCCAGAACTGCAGCGTGTTGAGCAGCAGGACTGGTTAGCTGCGGTTTCGCGCAGTTTCCCGCCGATGAAGATCGGCAGCTTTTTTGTGCACGGAGCGCATTATCAGGATGCGATCCCGGCGGGCATGATTGAGATTCAGGTGGATGCCGGTGCGGCCTTCGGCTCCGGCGAGCACGGCACCACCAGCTGCTGCCTGAAAGCGATCGACTGGCTGGGCAAGCAATCTGACTTTACCAACATTCTTGATATGGGGTGCGGCTCCGGCATCCTTGCGATCGCGGCGGCGAAGATCTGGCACAAGCCGGTGATGGCAGCGGATAT
>CAZAQK010000026.1:0-15647 GCA_964487265.1 uncultured Rickettsiales bacterium
ACCGCCGTGAGGCCAAACAGTGCAAACGGAATCAGCCAGGCAAATTTCTCGGCATCGGTAAGCAGTGCAATGCAGAACCAGTAAAGACCCGTGATATAAAAACCCCAGCCCCACCACCAGCCATCAAAAAACATACGCCGACGCGATGGTGCACCTGTAAGCAACAGAAACAAACCACTGAATGCAGGTATTATCAGAGGGAATATGAAAAAAGGTGCCAGTGTCAACGTGGCACATACCCCGAACGCAAACGCAGCAAGGTTGCGTCGCCAACCTGCCAGTGCTGCTATTTTCCCTACATTGAACATCAGGCCGCGTGGATACGCACACGGCGTATGCGGCGCAAATCCGCTTCGGTGACCTCAAAACGCACACCGGAAGCATGCGGGATCATTTCACCCTTTACCGGAACACGGCCAAGCTGGAAGAATATCAAGCCGCCGAGCGTGTCAAAATCATCTTTCTTTTCTTCAGTAATCAGGTTCAGGCCAAGTTCCTGCTCAAGCTTTTCCACCCGTATGCGGGCATTCACATCGAACGTCCTGTCATTGATATGCAGGATCTCATCCGCCAGCATTTCATCTTCATCATGCTCATCCTGGATATCACCGACGATCTCTTCAAAGACATCTTCCATGGTAACCAGACCATCGCTGCCGCCATATTCATCGACAACAACAGCCATATGGCTGCCGGCATGACGCATGCGCACCAGCAGATCCATGATCTTCATTGAGGCTGGCACAAACAATAATGACCGCATGACTGCACGGATATCAAACGGCATATCGCCGGAAAGCATGGGAATAAGGTCTTTCACATGCAGGAAACCCTGCATCTTGTCGAGCGTGCCCTGATATACCGGAATACGTGTATGCCGCTGTTCAATAATATGCGCTTTCAAACCATCAAGGGTTATGTCATGCGGTATGGCGGCGATATCCGTACGCGGCACCATGATATCACTCACTTTAATATCACCGAATGATAACACATTATGCAGGATAACTTTTTCTTCGGGTGGCAGCGTTTCATCGCCCTGCCCTTCATGCTCTTCGATTACTTCTTCGAGGGCCTCCTTCAGCGAGGCATCCGGCCTGGAACCAAGCGCACGGCGCAGCCAAAGCCGCAGCGATTGACCAAAACTATTCCGGTTGCCCTCCACTGGACTTGCGGACGAAATCGAAGGGGATTCTTCGGATGATGATGGGTCAGGCACGGGTTCAAAAAACCGGGTACGCGTTGCAGGTTTCATAGGCTTTAAGGTAGTAGCAAACTCTTGCATCCTCTACAAGTATGGATTTGCAACCCCAAGCTTTTTAAGTATTTTTGTTTCAAGTTTTTCCATATCATCTGCCTCATTTTGCTTCATATGGTCGTACCCCAGCAGGTGCAGTACGCCATGCACCAGCAGATGCCTGCTATGGTCGCGGAAGCTTTTTTGCTGGCTTCTGGCTTCTTTCTGCACTGTCTGGAAGGCAAGAACCACATCGCCAAGCGAATCGCCTTCCCCTTCGAAGGAAAGAACATTGGTAGGTTTATCCCTGGATCGGTAAGTCGCATTCAACTGGCGAACGAATGCGTCATCCCCCAGCACAATTGCCAACTCACCACGCTTGATTTTGCAGGCAGACAGTGCTGCATTACACGCTTCTTCTACTGTTTTTTTATATGGCCGCAGTGCCGCTTTCCACCGTGCATCACGCACGTCGATGATAAGTTCAACCGCCATCAGGAATTATTGGTGCTGGGAGAGCGCCTCTTCCTATCCCATTCGTCGTAGGCCTGAATGATACGTGCGGCGAGTGCATGGCGCACCACATCGGAATCAGCAAAACGCACCGAGCCGATACCTTCGATGCCCTCCAGTTTGCGGATGGCATCACCAAGGCCGGATTTTACGTCTTTCGGCAGATCGGTCTGTGACAGGTCACCGGTCACCACCATGCGCGAACCCTGCCCCATGCGGGTCAGGAACATTTTCATCTGGGTTGCCGTGGTATTCTGGGCTTCATCAAGAATCACAAATGAATTCGAGAATGTACGGCCACGCATGAAAGCAAGTGGTGCCACTTCGATATCACCGTTCTCCATATGGCGGGTGAGTTTCTCACCCGGGATCATGTCATAGAGTGCGTCATATAGCGGTCGAAGGTAAGGATCAATTTTTTCTTTCAGGTCACCGGGCAGGAAACCAAGTTTTTCACCGGCTTCCACCGCAGGACGCGATAGAATAATTTTTTCTACCTTGCCACTGGTGAACTGTGAAACCGCCATGGCAACTGCAATATAGGTTTTACCGGTACCCGCTGGCCCTTGTGCAAATACAAGGTCATTACTGCCCAGCATCTGTATATATTTAGATTGTGTCGGTGAATAGGGCTTCACCGTTTTCTTCATGGTTTTGATGACAATATCGCTCATACCAAAAAGACTCTTCGTTTCATTAGCCTCATGCGGCGAGTTCATGCGGATGGCGGCATCCACCTGCTGCAACCCTACTTCCGTACCTTTGCGCAGATCGGAATAAAGTGATTCCAGTACACGGCGGCTGAATTCCACTTTTTCTTTTTCCCCGGCCACAGCAAGCACGTTGCCGCGTGAAGAGACCTGCACCCCAAAATGTTTTTCCAGCCGTGAAAGATGTGCATCATCTTCGCCATACAACATGGGAAGCAGCGCATTATCTTCAAAAACGATATTGATACTGGCTTGTTCATGCGCACCATTCTTACCGTTCTTGGCTACTTTTTCTTTCACTAGCTTACCTTTCTAAGGGGAGTTGTGTTTTCCAGTAATTCACCTTTGAGACTTACACCGGTTGCACCTGTAATGGCGACATCCACGATTGTTCCACGCAGATGTTCCGGTGCATGCAGATAGACCGATTGCAGGTATGGGCTTCTGCCGATCATCTGGCCTTCATGTTTGCCATCGCGATCCAGCAGCACGCGCATGGTTTTGCCTACGCATGCATCGTTGAATGATTGATGCTGGCTAAGCAGCAACGCTTGCAGACGTGCAAGACGCTCTTCTTTTACGGATTCCTCAACCTGCGCATCATCGGTGGCAGCCGGTGTGCCCGGACGCGCGCTGTATTTAAAGGAATAACTGGAGGAATAGCCAACGGCTTTCACCAGACCTAACGTCTCTTCAAATTCCTTATCTGTTTCACCCGGGAAGCCGACGATAAAATCACCGGATATTGCTACATCCGGTCGCACGTCGCGCAGACGGTGAATGATATCGACATAAAATGCAGCCTCATGCTTGCGGTTCATGCGCTTCAGCACAGAGTTTGAACCAGACTGGATAGGCAGGTGCAGGTAAGGCATGAGTTTTGGCTCACTGCCATGAATTGCAATCAGGTCATCACTCATGTCACGCGGATGTGAGGTAGTGTAGCGGATACGCTCAATATCCTTTATCTGAGCCAGCTTTGCTATCAACTCCGCCAGGGATGATGTGTTGCCATTTTCGTCATCACCATGATAGGCATTCACATTCTGGCCAAGCAGGATGATTTCCACCGTACCGCTATCCGCCATGCGTTTTGCCTCTTCAATAATACCAGCAACAGGACGGGAATATTCAGCACCGCGTGTATACGGCACTACGCAGAAGCTACAGAATTTATCGCAACCTTCCTGCACGGAAAGATACGCAGATACCCCCCGTGGGTTTATCTGCTCCGGCAGCAGGTCAAACTTCTGCACTTCTGGAAAATCCAGCTCGACGATACCCCCCTGACCGCGTATGGCACGTGTGACCATTTCCGGTAACTGGTGGTAACTTTGCGGACCAAGCACCATATCGACGTATGGCGCGCGTTTAATAATCTCGTCACCTTCTGCCTGACCAACGCAGCCACCAACGGCAATCAGCATTTTCTCGCCTTTGGCTTTTTTCTTTTCTTTCTCGCTGCGGATACGGCCCAGATCAGAATAGACTTTTTCTTCAGCTTTCTCGCGGATGTGACAGGTGTTGAGGATCACGAGGTCGGCATCATCCTGGGAATCAGAAAGCGCATAGCCAAGCGGGGCCATGACATCACCCATGCGCACGGAATCGTACACATTCATCTGGCAACCGTAGGTTTTAATGTAGAGTTTTTTGCTCAAGAAAATTCCGTATAACAGCAGGATACGCCTACATTGTAAGGCATAATGGCTGCCTTATTCAATATATAAGCACATTAAGAGGCCAATTCATTGATTTTGCTGGCCATTATAAAGTCATTCTCGTGCAAGCCGGTGATGCTGTGCGTCCAGAACACGCATTCCACATAGCCCCAACCCATCATCAGGTCCGGATGGTGGCCCTCTGCTTCCACAACGGGGGCCATTTTCTGTACAAATGCCAGTGCCGACATAAAATCCTTGAACTGGAAGCGGCGGCGAATGGCCCGGCCTTCAATAGCAAGTTCCCAGCCAGGTATCTCGATAAGCAGGGATTTGGCCGTCTCCGGATGGATTGGATCGGTACCGGGCGTGCAAGGCGTGCATTTTTTCTGACTAAGCATTGTGTCTGCGACCATCATAGTTTATTAAGTGCCGTATTATTATACGTTTATTCAGGCTTCGTCAAACAGTGCAAGCAAAATCTATTCTGGCGATTGATTGCGCCACCGGCCCATGCAGTGCTGCCCTCTGGAAAGATGGCCGTGTGGCTGCCTATGCGGAAGATTTGCGGCCCGTTGTGCAATCTGCCCGCCTCCTCCCCATGATAGAAGATGTACTGAAGCAGGCTGGCATGGCTTATACAGAACTGACTGCGGTTGCCTGCACCACCGGCCCGGGTAGTTTTACCGGTATACGGATTGGCCTGGCAGCTGTGCGCGCCATTGCCTATGGCGCAAAAATTCCCGGGCTTGGATTTACCACGCTTGAAGTGATGGCGCATGGCATCGGCAATGAGCACGAAACCATTATCTCAGCATTGAATGCCGGCAAGGGTGAATGGTATTACCAGCTGTTTTCAACAAAACCTAACTGGCAGGCAACTATGCAGGCTGCACTGGCTACCCCCCAGCAGGCATTGGCCCAAGGCCCAAAACCAGCGCAGTGGGTAGGGAATGTGGAGGCACCTGGCATCATCAGTGCATTTCCAAGGGCTGACTGGCTTGCAACGCTTGCTGCAAGCAGCGATCATACGGATAATTTAACACCATTTTATATACGGCCTCCCGATATTACGTTGCCGAAAGCAAAAAAATGATTCCGTACTTTGCATTCCGCGATGGTTTGTTATGATACAGAAAAAATAATGGAGTGCTCCCTATGTTTGTCAGGATAATAAAAAAACCATCCACCGTTTTGCTGGCACTGGCTGCTGTTTTGCTGGCATCCTGCCAGGATACGCCACCGCGGGTCGAACGTGAACCGCTATCCTTCAAACAATACCTGCCTATTCATATGGCTGTTTCTAAAATCGAGGTGATTGAGGAGTATAAATCTCCCATGGTACCGCCTTACGTTGAGCACCGCCTACCCTATTCACCGGCTGAAGCAATGGATATCTGGGTAAAGCAACGCCTGCGTGCCGTGGGGCTTGAAAACCGCCTTGAGGTCATCATCAAGAATGGTGCCGTAACCTCCACGGAACTTCCGAAGCAGAGTGGAATCGGTGGTTTCTTCACCGGCGAGCCAGATAAAAAATTTGAAGCTTACCTTGAGATTGAAATGCGCGTGTATGATGAATCCGGCAGCGCCATGTCAGCCGCCAATGTTAACGCCAAGGCATCACGCACGATTGTGTTTAATGAAAGCGCAAGCGTGCAGGAACGCGAACTTGCCTTCCGTAAACTGATTACCGAACTGATGACGCTCATCAACGCACAGCTTGAGAAAAACATGTTCATGTTTATGTCCGGCTATATCAGCTTTTCGCATAACCCATAACCTCGGCCATGAACATCTACCTGCCCATTGCTGAGATGTCGGTCAATATCTTCCTGATTCTCGGATTGGGCGGTGTGACAGGCATTCTTTCTGGCTTGTTTGGCGTAGGTGGCGGCTTCCTGATCACGCCGCTTCTGATGTTCATTGGCGTGCCACCCACTGTATCGGTAGCTTCCGCTGCTAACCAGATTGTCGCATCATCACTCTCGGGATTTCTTGCGCACTGGCGGCGCGACAATGTGGATTTCAAGATGGGCAGCGTCCTGCTTGCCGGCGGTATCGTCGGTTCAACGCTGGGTGTTGGCCTGTTCCGCTGGCTCACGGAGATCGGGCAGATTGACCTGATTATTTCTGTATCCTACGTCACATTCCTTGGCATCATCGGAGCCATGATGGCAGGCGAAAGCATTCGCAGCATCCTTAAAACCCAGAAGAAATCCGCTGATATCGCCATGCCGTGGCTGGCTGCCATTTTGCCGTTCAAAATATCATTCCCGCGTTCAAAGGTTGAAATCAGTGTGCTTCTGCCACTTGGTATCGGATTTTTTGTTGGCATCATGGTTTCCATCATGGGTATTGGCGGCGGATTTTTCCTGATTCCTGCCATGATTTACCTGCTGGGCATGCCAACCAGTATTGTCATCGGCACCTCACTGTTCCAGATCATTTTCATCACCGCAAATGTTACGATCCTGCAGGCCATCACCAACCAGACAGTTGACGTGATACTGGCCCTGCTTCTGCTTGCCGGTGCTGTATTCGGTGCACAGTTCGGCACCAGGCTTGGCACAAAAGTACCTGCTGAATATCTGCGCGGCATGCTGGCTTTGATAGTGATTATCCTGGCTGCCAAGCTTGCTTTCGGGCTGTTCACACCGCCTGATAATATTTACACGGTGGGCATACTTGATGATTAGGTCATGTGTATCTGCCGTATTGCTTTATTTGCTGGCACTCAATGCGCAAGCATTTGCAACACCGCTGGTTGCCGATCTGTCGAATTACCGTATCCATGTTGATTCAGGATTCAACGGCACGCGCCTGTTCCTGTTCGGTGCGCGCAATGATAATGGAGATGTGGTGGTGGCAGTGCGCGGCCCACATAAAAATTATATTGTCAGGAAAAAAGAACCTTTCATGGGTGTATGGATAAACCAGGAGCGCATGAAGTTCTTTAACGTGCCGGATTATTATGCCGTAGCCAGCAGTAAGCCGCTTGATGAGATCATGGAATACGGCGCATTCCGTAAACTGGGAATCGGCGAGAAGCAGCTGCTTTCCCCGCCCAGCGGCCCGTTCCAGCATGAACAATATGCTGCGTTCTCCAATGCGCTGCTTGAGTATCAGCGAAGCCGAGGCCTGTATATGGCTAATCCAAACTCCATCACCTTCATGGGGGAAATGTTGTTTAAAACTACCATAACATTTCCTGACAATATTCCATCGGGCAATTATACGGCAGAAATTTACCTGTTCAGCGGTGGCGAACTGGTTGGCATGCAATCAACACCTGTAAAAGTACAAAAGGCAGGCATTGATGCTTTTGTATATGATTATGCCCATCGCTATCCTGCCTTATACGGTATTGCCGCCGTCCTCATCGCCCTTGCGGCAGGATGGTTCGGCGGACGCTTATTCGAGAAAAAATGACGGAGTTTTTATGACTGGTACAGCCAATCCTGCATTGATAAAACCACCGAAGTACCTTGTGTGCGTTGATGCTGGCGAGGAATCACGCGTGGCCCTAAGGCTTGCCTGTATGAAGGCAACCGTTAGGAACGGCATGGTGGATATTCTGCATGTTATTCCACCGGCTGATTTCCAGACACTCGGGGCTGTTGCAGATCGTATACGTGAAGAGCGTGAGCAGGAAGGACAGGCTTTGCTGAAACGCCTCGCCGATGAAGCAGGCGCCGGCTATGGCATTACCCCCGGCATGGTGCTGCGGCAAGGCTCGACGGGTGAAGAAATTATTGCAGCCACACTTGAAGATCACGATGTGATTATGCTGATGGTGGGGGTGGCACAACAACCGGGAAGTCGCGGCAAGCTGACATCGTGGCTGGCTGGACAGCTTGGGCATAAACTGTTTACACCGATACTCCTTGTGCCAGGCAACCTTACCGACCAGCAGCTTACAAGCCTAGTTTAGGTAGTTTCCAAGGCAGTGTAATCACCACCGTATCGGCAAATTTATCGTGCCAGCCCTGCTTGCGCTTATCGATCCCTATCCACAAAAATCCCAGCAGGAAAAAGGTGGCAGACATCATATAGCCTCCCAGCCTGAGTATGATCTGCATATCTGATATTTTTTGCTCAGTCTTTGCATCCACTATCTTGATGCGAGCGATCATCTTGCCAGGCGTTGCACCCCAGAAATGCCAGCATACGCCTATAAGGAAAAATAGTATGGAAAATTGCATACTGGCATTCTGCAGCCAGTAATCCCATGCGCCGGATTCCATGGCGTATTGCATGAACAGTTTCGATTCGCTGCTTCCAGCCGGTGCTGCGGCAATCTTCTGCCGCAACACATCATGGTTCAAGGGCGATGGGCCGTGATACCACATAAAAATTTTATCCATGAGTGGCGCAAATACCATGCCCACAATGGCAAAATCCAGCGTAGTGGCAAACATGCGCCGGTTAAAATTAGCGTATTTTTTTTGTTCCGGTGTTTTTTTCCTGAACCCAAGCCCTGCCATACCCCACATATCAGCCTGCCCTTGCCTGATGTTCATCACTGATCAGCCAGCTGATATGCGGCGCAGCACGCCATAATTCATGTGCGCCCGCAAGACGAGGCATTTTTGCCAGCGGCACATCGGGATTAATGAATCCCTGTACCTCGTTCACCGTATCTTCGAATGGCACAAGGCTTTTCTCTGATTCAGATAAAATGACTGCGCGTAAGGGGATATTATGCGCTTTTAGTGTCTCGTACGATGAGAGCGTATGGCTGATAGAGCCAAGATAACTACCCCCCACCAGTATCACCGGCCAGCGTAACTGCTTCATCCAATCGAGTACGGTCTTGCCATCTGTAACAGGTGCCATGATACCGCCGACACCTTCTACCAGTACTGCATCGGAATCAAGGTTTGTATGCTCCCTGCAAAAATTCACCAATTTAGAAAAATCAACCTGCTCACGTTCATTACGTGCTGCCATGCTGGGCGTAAGGTGCGCCGTATACCGCCAGGGGGTAATCGTTTCAATCATGGAAGGAGTTGGTGTCAGGCCACAGCTTTTAAGGATTAGTGCTGAATCGCTATTTTCATCATCCTTGCTGAAGCCCGTGGCTATTGGCTTTAGTGCCGTTACTTTTTTTCCCTGCTGGCGCAGTTGCCAGCATAAGCTAGTCGTTACGAGTGTTTTCCCGATATCCGTGCCAGATGCCGTGATAAAATAATGGTTCATGCTGCCTCTTTCCTGAGCACAAGTGTGAGCACCTGCCATGTTGCAGGCAACCCATCCTTCTGGCGGAATTCCGCATAGGCCTTTTCCAATGTAGTGAACTGTGAAGGTGTCATAAGCCCTTTGCTGCGCTTTACATGTTTATTCGTTGCGCCGATCACCTGAAGCGAACGCATCAGAGCAATCGTATCCGGGTAATATTCCACGATTTTATCCTGCTTGGCAACGGCAAGTGAGAAACCGGCGGCCTCCGCCTGTTGCAACAGGTCAGCTGCATGCGCAAAGCCACTTACATGTGGCAACCCATCCACTGCCGCAAAAGCATCCTTTAATTCCTGCAATGTACCATCCAGCAACGTGGTGATAACTGCGACACCATTATCCTTCGACACCCTGTGCATTTCTGAGAAAACTGAAGCTGTCTCATGCACCCATTGCAGCATGAGTGATGAAAACACACCATCAAATACATTATCGGAAAAAGGTATCTGCCGTGCATCGGCGTTTACACAATTTGACATATGTTTCTGTGCAACTGCGCACATACCAGGCGATACATCAAAGCCATAGAGCTCGTACCCGAAAAGTTCAAATGCCAGTGCGCCGGTGCCACAGCCGGCATCGAGAATTTTGCCATTTTTCGGCCAGTATTGCAGGGCAAGATTTGCAGCATGGCGACGCACTGCGCGCTGCAGATCTGCGTACTTATCATACTGCGAAGCATTGCTGCCGAAGTTTTCTTTTATCGCCTGCGTATCAAACATGCGCAAACTCCATTACCATATGGCGCACAGAATGTGGGTCATGCCAGTGCGGTGCATGGCCGCAATCTTCCAGCATGGCCAGCTGCGAGCTCGGCAGCATACGTGCGAAATGCTCTGACTGGTCTGGCGTTACCACCACATCGTTTTTTCCATGGATTAGCAGCGTTGATGGCATCATATGCAGTGGTTTGCCATGAAACGTAAAACCATTGAGGTCATCAAGCCATCTGAGCCAGTCATGATCCAGCATGGCCTGCTTATCATTGTCATTAAAGCGTGAGCGGATACGGTCAGCATGCTTATCGCCTTTTACTATAAGATCCCAGCCCTTATCGAGAGTACGCAGGGCATTACGCTGGTAATTACCACGAAATTTTTCATACTGGTCGCGCGGTATGCCCAGCTTTAGATCTGTTGAATGTGAAAACTGGAACGCTGAGGCAATCAGCACTAATTTCTTTGGTTTCATCAGCCCTGCAACAATAGCCTGCGCGGCAAGCCTGCCGCCCAGCGACCAGCCTACCACCATATCATGCCCCCTCGCAGCTTCTGCAATTTCTTCCAATGCCTTCTGCATCGATGGCAAGTGTGCATACCCTACAGGGGTAGCATCGGGTAATGCTGCTGCAAGTGCATGATGCGGCTGCCCCCAGCCGGAAAGCGTCATGATCTTCATGAGACACCTTCTATTTTCAGGATATGAACTACAGCCTCTATCTGGCTTTTTTCATGCAGCGCAGAAAAAGTAAATCGCAAGCGTGCAGTATTTTCTGGCACAGTCGGCGGGCGAATGGCAGATACTAAAAATCCCTGTGCTTCCAGCTTTGCAGAAAGCTGCAATGCTTTTTCATTTTCTTTCACAATCACCGGCACAATTGCACTTTGCGCTTCCGGCAACCCAAGCAGTGATGTGAAGTAGCCAGCATTCTCCAGAGCTTTCCCAGCAAGGCTTTTATCATTTTGCATGAGCTTCAGTGCAGCAATTGATGCAGCAACGCTGGCAGGCGGCAGGCCGGTGGAATAGATCAGGCTACGCGCCGATGCTTTGATGTAATCGATCAATATTTTTGAACCACAAATATACCCCCCATAGCTACCTGCTGCTTTGGAAAGCGTACCCATCTGGATATGTGCTTTTCTTGGTGCAACAATCCCAAGTCCATGCGCGTCATCAGTCATCAGCCATGCATCATATTTTTTGGCAAGCTTGTACATTTCATCGATCGGTGCGATATCACCATCCATGCTGAAAACAGTTTCGGTGAATATCAGGCAGTTCTGGTGCTCAGTGCGGTTAGCCGCCAGCAGCATTTTGAGATGCTCTATGTTATTATGGGCAAAGCGCATGAGTGTTGCGCCACTTAGCCTTGCTGCATCCAGCATACAGGCATGCGAAAGTTTATCGGCGATGATAAGATCGCCTGCGCCAACCAGTGCCGGAATAGCACCCAAATTGGCAAGATAACCGCTGCCGAATATGCAGGCGGCCTCTGTACCTTTATAGGTGGCAAGTGCAGATTCCAGCTCATCATATAGCGGGTAATTCCCCGTCACCAGCCGCGATGCTCCAGCTCCTGCGCCATATTGCTTCAGTGCCGACTCCGCCGCTGCCACCACTTCCGGATGATGGCTAAGCCCCAGATAATCATTGCAGCTGAAAGAAACCAGCTTTTTGCCGCCGCGCTGCACCAAAACGCCTGCCTCGCGCGCAGTGGTTTTCACCTCGCGCTTCAGCTGCTTGGCTGCGAGATGCTCTAATTTTTGCGCAAACACGACGTCTAGGGCTGGCATTTTCCAAAAAATCCGTTAAACCTTAGGGAAACTCACTATAGTAGGTGTTTATTATGCAGACAACCCTCCGTCACGATTGGCAGCCTGAAGAAGTATTAGGGCTGTTTTCCCTGCCGTTCAACGACCTGTTGTTTCGTGCAGCCAGCGTGCATCGCCAGCATTTTGATGCAAACGGGGTGCAGATATCCACCCTGCTTTCCATTAAAACAGGTGGCTGCCCGGAAGATTGCGCCTACTGCCCGCAAAGTTCCAAATTTGATACGGATGTGAAAGCCGATAAGCTAATGGATAAAAACAGCATTATGGCTGAAGCCCAAAAAGCAAAAGATGCCGGTGCATCACGCTTCTGCATGGGTGCCGCGTGGCGTTCCCCTAAAGACCGCGATATTGAAAAACTCTCAGATATCATCGAAGGTGTGAAGTCATTAGGTATGGAAACCTGCGCTACGCTTGGGATGCTTACCCCTGTGCATGCCCAGAAACTGAAGGCAGCCGGCCTTGATTATTATAACCACAACCTCGACACTTCCGAAGAATATTACAAGGAAATCATCACCACACGCACCTATCAGGACCGTTTGGATACGCTTGAAAATGTGCGCAATGCCGGCATGAATGTGTGCTGCGGCGGCATTGTGGGCATGGGTGAAAAAGAACAGGACCGCGCCGAATTGCTACGCACTTTGGCTAACATGCCCAAGCACCCGGAAAGTGTACCCATCAACCTGCTGGTACAGGTGGAAGGCACGCCGCTGGCTGGCAAAGAAGAACTCGATGTGTTCGAATTTATCCGCACTATTGCGGTAGCGCGTATCATGATGCCACAATCATTCGTGCGCCTCTCCGCTGGCCGCGAAAATATGAATGAACAGACGCAAGCCTTGTGTTTCTTCGCGGGTGCAAATTCCATTTTCTACGGTGAAAAACTCCTCACCACAGCGAATCCAGAAGCAGATAAGGATATGGCACTGTTTGAGAAGCTGGGGATAAAGCCGCTTTCCGTCACCGAATCGGAAGCGTGTGCAGCTTAAACGCTGCGGGTCATTTCCATGAAGCCTGACTGGTTCACCTCCGGCCTGCCGCATATCTGGCTTCCTTACGCCCAGATGAAAACCGCGCCGCATCCGCAGGCTGTGATCGGCACGCAAGGTTCACGCATTAAACTGGCAGACGGCCGCGAACTGATAGATGGCGTGGCCTCATGGTGGACCGCCTGCCATGGTTACAACCACCCGCATATCATCAAATCCATGCAGGCGCAGCTTGAGGCAATGCCACATGTCATGTTCGGCGGGCTGGTGCATGAACAGGCTCTCATGCTGGCTAAAAGACTTGCCAAACTGACCGGCCTGCTACGTGTATTTTACGGCGATTCCGGATCCGTGGCGGTGGAAATTGCCCTCAAAATGGCTCTGCAATATTGGCAGAATGTGGGCAAACACAAAAAAGACCGGTTTCTCTGTTTCCATAATGGCTATCATGGAGACACGGCGGGTGCGATGTCGGTATCTGACCCCGATAAATCACTGCATAAGGCATTCAAAAATACAGTCATCAAGCAGTACGTGGTGGATATCCCAAACGATGAATATGCGTTTGCCGAGCTGGATTCGCTGCTTGCAGGGTTCCATAACAGCATTGCCGGTGTGATCATTGAACCACTCGTGCAGGGTGCCGGTGGCATGATCTTCCACTCCGCCGATGTACTGGCGGAGATCTACCGCATCTGCAAAAAACACGAGATACTTTTTATAGCCGATGAGATCGCCACCGGCTTTGGCCGCACCGGCAATATGTTTGCCGTGAACGAAGCGGGCATCACGCCGGATATACTATGCCTGGGCAAAGCCCTCACGGGTGGTGCCATCACTATGGGCGCGACGCTTGCCAGCGAGGAAGTGTTTGGCGCATTCTTAAGTGATGACCCGGAGCATGCCTTTATGCACGGGCCAACATTCATGGCCAATCCCCTCGCCTGTGCTGCTGCCAATGCATCGCTGGATTTATTTGAAAAGGAACCACGAATGAAACAAGTAGAAGCCATTGAAGCGCAACTGCGCGAAGAACTGGAAGCCTGCAATGGCCTGAAGCATGTGGTGGATGTGCGGGTGAAAGGTGCCATCGGGGTGGTTCAGCTGGAAGCTGGAGTTATGAAGAAAGATGAGCTGCGCCAAAAATTTATTGAGCAAGGCTGCTGGATCCGCCCATTCGGCGATATTGTATATGTGACACCAAGTTTTACGATTTCGCCAACTGAACTAAGTCAGTTAACTGGGGCAATAAAAAAAGTCACCAGCAATTTATAACCACTGGTGACTTTTTTTCTTTTACTAATTAAGCGGCTTTCTTGCCGGAGAAGCTGCCCAGATCTTCGATGATGCGGGATTTGATCGCATTTCGGTCAGACGGTGATACACCGTAGCGGATGGCAAGCAATGCATAATCTTCATCAGAGAGTGTGATAGGAAGTTGCACCGCTTCCTGATGGGAAACTGGCAACTCGATGATGCGGCGGACCACATCAGAAAGGCGCATTTCGCTGCGGATCGCTTCGTCGATGATGCGGTTTGCAACGCGCAGGTCGCATTCCAGTGCATCATTATCGATGCCATTGACGATTTTGTTCATGATCTTATTTTCCTGTTTGCTGTCTGCATTGCGTACGAGCGATGGTTTATCACCCAGCGCGCCGTTCATTACGGGTTCATTCATTGCCATTGGTTTCTTCTCCTCTTGTACTTTAGGGGTTGCGGTTTGTGCAGTTGGTGTTGGTGCCGCAGCGGCCTGCACAACCGGCTTAGGCTTATCGGCCACAGGCGGCTGTACCACCTGCGCTTTTGGAAATTCCTGAAGTTTCACCGGCTCAGATTTAACCGGCTCTACTTTTACCGGTTCTGCCTTCACGGGCTCACTGGCTTTTACTTCCGCTTTTGGCTCGGCTTGCACCACAGGCTTTTCTTCCTGCTTGGGTGCTGCGCTCATAGAAGGTGCGGCTGTAAAAGGCGTTGCTGGTTTTTCTTCGACCTTTTTTTCTTCAGGTTTGGAAGCCAGTTTCAAATCCGGGCGGGAAAGCAGATCCGTGCGTGTTGGCTGCGTTACCTCACCAATATCACTCACCAGGCGATAGACGGAAGCATACACCTCGACGCGGCCATCCTTATATTTTTCGATTTCGATGGCGTTTTCTTCATTATCGCTAAGGAGCAGCGCATAGGAAAATTCCTGCGCTTCCTTATCATCCGGCAATTTGGCCTTGCGGAAATCACCCTTGAAAATGTGGCCGGTTACACCATATTGCCCGCGTGTGTAAGACGATACTGTCCAGCCTTTAAAATCAGAAATGCTGTCTTTGCAGGAAAGCTTCGTGAAATCCGCCTTTTCAACGGCGTTTTCCAGCTCGATGCTGTCGAACATCTTCATGCGGTCGCCGATGCTGATGCGGCGGGAAATGCAGAGATACTGCTTCTCGCCATCGCTTGCCACGATCATGGAGATACTGGGTTGCGCGCTTAGGTCTTTCTCCGGCGCAAGCACGAAGGACACCAGCGGCTCTTCATCTTCACCGAAGCGATATGTGTTAACACCAACCACCTGCAGCCTGCGGCCAGAGAGTGATGCCTGCGGCACAAAACCAAAACCTATTGAAGTGCCAACCTGCAGCTCTGCCGGGTTGAACTTGTCAGCCGGCTGATTCTTCTTCGCCGGTTTCCAGAAATCGGAAATAGCGTCCAACATAAATGTATCCCTTCCCTTGCGATAACAATTTTCTACCCGT
>CAZAQK010000027.1:0-15605 GCA_964487265.1 uncultured Rickettsiales bacterium
GCTCATGCCAATGACCGATGCACGGCCTATGGAGTCGATGGTTGCCACGCCGTTCGTTGAAACGGTGCGTCCGGTAGAAATGCCACCAGAGGCCGCGCCACAGATGCTTGCTGAAAAACAGGCTGTTCAGCCGCAAGTTGCTTACACGCCGGCACCGCTTTTGCAGGCCAGTGAAAAGCCTGAGATGGTTGAGGATCTGCCAGCGCAGCAGGTTCTGCCTGTAATCCAGCCGGCTGAAATAGCTGAAGATACGGTAACACTGCCAGCGGTGGAAGTGAGTGAATCACGCGAACAGCCAAACTGGTTTGAGCGTAATATCAAAAAGATTGGTGACCAGTTCAAATCAGAAGAACCTGCAGTTGAAGATGCTGGAGATGCTCAAGCAGGGAGCATGGACTATCCAACACTTGCTTCCGTGCCTGCAACACCGGAGCAATTCGCTGAAGTGAAAGCTGACAAAGAACAGAAGATGGAAGATATGCAGGCCGAGCACATGCAGGCCGAGCAGAATAAATTCGAACTCTACAGCGAACCTTCCGGTGTGGATGCAACCGTGCCTGTAGAAGTTGCGCAGCCATTAGCACAAACTAAACTCAGCACACCATTGGTTGCTAAGCCAGTTGTTGCAGCACCGGTTGCTTCAGCGGATGGTGAAAAAGAAGTGCTGCTTGGCCATGTGGCAGCAGCTCCGGACGCAAGGCCGGATGACGTGCCGGTAAAAATCGAATCCGCCGTTTCTGCGCAGCCAGAACCGGTGATCGAACAGGCACAATCCATCGAAGAACCTGAGGTAGCAGCAGAACCATCTGTGAAGAAAAGCTGGTGGGATGACTGGCGGATTTTCTCAGCTGAATCCAAACAGCCGGAAGCTGAATCGGCACTACCCGCAGTTGAAACACTGAATCAGGAACCAGCGCAAGACATAGCTGAGCCTGTACAGATGCCTGAAGCAAAGCAGGCCGAAGCGCCAGCTCCACTCACGCCTATGGTTGCGCAACCTGCGCAGGCAAATGCCGAAGTAATCGCACCGCCACAGGTAGCGGAAGTGGAAGCCGCACCGGCTGAAGCTATGGAAGAAGCAAAGCCTGCTGCGGGTGCACTGCCTTCACCGCAGATCCTGCGTGAAGTGAAAATGCTGCCGCCATCCCGCTATTCTGCCCGAGCGCGTGCAACCAGCACTCAGGCGCAGTAAGGAATTACGATGTCTGAGGAATTCTACCGCATAGGGCGGTTGCCGCCATACGTGTTTGCCGAGGTCAATAAACTGAAGGCATCCGCGCGTGCGGCTGGCCGCGATATAATCGATTTCGGCATGGGCAATCCGGATTCCGCGCCGCCCAAACATGTCATCGACAAGATGATTGAAACACTCAAAGACCCTAAATGCAGCCGTTACTCATTGTCGCGTGGTATTCATGGCCTTCGTAAAGCACAGGCGGGATATTACCAGCGGCGTTTTGGCGTGGAGGTTGATCCTGATTCGGAAGTAGTGGTGACCATCGGTTCCAAGGAAGGGCTTGCGAATTTAGCGCAGGCCATCACTGGCCCGGGGGATCGTTTCATTGTGCCGGATCCGTCATATCCCATCCATGTGTGGGGATTTGTCATTGCCGGTGCGGAAGTGGTGCCGGTGCCAAACACCACAGGCCCTGAATTTTTCACGGCACTTAAAAAAGTGTTGGATGGCCCGGGTAAGAAGCCCACAGCACTGATTGTCAATTATCCATGCAACCCGACTGCGGCGGTTGCAGATCTGGCGTTTTACGAACAGGTGATCGACATCTGCAAACATTACGGCATTTACGTGATCTCCGATCTGGCCTATTGCGAAATTTATTTTGACGGCAACCCGCCACCTTCCATTTTGCAGGTGAAGGGCGCGAAAGATATTGCTGTGGAATTCACCACCGTGAGTAAAACCTATTCGATGGCAGGCTGCCGCATTGGTTTCTGCGTGGGCAATAAAAAATTGGTGGCCGCACTTACCAAGATCAAATCATACCTTGATTATGGCACATTCCTGCCGCTGCAGGTGGCATCGACTGCCGCTATCAACGGCCCGCAGGACTATGTGGAAAAAATTCGTGAGACCTACAAGAACCGCCGTGATGTGCTGTGTGATGGATTGATCGATGCGGGCTGGAATGTGGAAGTGCCAAAAGCATCCATGTTCGCATGGGCAGAAATTCCCGATGCATATAAACATCTTGGCTGTTTGGAGTTTTCCAAATTGCTGTTAACGCGTGCCGAAGTGGCGGTTGCACCGGGTGTAGGTTTTGGCCCTGGTGGTGAAGGTTACGTGCGTATTGCACTGGTTGAAAACCGCCAGCGCATTCGCCAGGCCGTGCGCAACATTAAGCAATTCCTTGCCGAAGACCCCGGCCATAATATGCGGGCAGCAGGAAAAGTCTTATCTAATTGATTCTACATAAAATCTTAACGAAATTATGTTGCCATGATCCAAACCATCCAGATGGCTATGGCTTGACTTTGCTACATACGCATCAGACGAATACTATTCAGAGTGTGTTTTCGCGCGGGCTTGGCTTTACACTGATCGAGCTTTCTGTTGTGCTGGTCATCATTGGGCTGATAATTGGCGGGGTCCTGATGGGAAGGGATTTGATTGACGATGCGAAGATGAAATCTATCATGAAGGGATATGATGAAGTTAATATCGGTATCACCACCTTCAAAGTAAAATATAACGCCTTGCCGGGCGATATGGCCACCGCCACGGGTATCTGGGGGGATTCTGCTTCCGGTGGCGAAACAGCGAATGGGGATGGCAATGGCCGGTTTGATTTCGGCTGCCATGCGGAAGAAAGAAGGGTTTTTGAGCATTTGTCGCTGGCAATGCTTTATCCGGGCAATTATGACGCAGATGCATCCGTAAACCCAAACGCTGCAACAATAGGGCCTGGTAATGTATTCCCGATATCGCGGTTTAGTTCAACGCTTGGGATAACGGTTGGTACACCTACCTATTTCAATCCTGCCGATATATGGGGAAAGCTTAATTACAAAAACCTGATATACACACTCGGGGCAGCAGGTAACTGTCTGGATGATGGGTATAAATTTACTGGCCGTCAGTCATGGGAATACGATATAAAATTTGATGATGGCTTGCCAACTACGGGGAAACTGGTTGCCTTTGGCGGATTTTTGTCATGCGGTGACTGGGCTTCCGACCCTCCGGTTTACGCGTCCGCAGAAACCACGTTAGATTGTGATCTTATGTACGTCATGCAGGGGTTTTAGAGCGGTTTACCATTGCCAAAACATCTCTAATTCACTAATCATATCTGCCTGATTCAGGAGCATTATGAACAAACCCCTTCGTATAGGTATCGCCGGTCTTGGTACGGTGGGCTGCGGTGCTATCAATATTCTGCAGAAAAATGCAGAGTTGATCACGAACCGTTGCGGCCGCGCTATTGAAATCGTTGCTGTTAATGCCGCCAGTAAAAACAAAAAACGCGAGGCGGATATTTCCGGCCTGAAATGGGTGAACTCGCCGCTCGATATGGTTTCGGATAATTCCATTGATGTAGTGGTGGAAGCTATTGGCGGCTCGGAAGGTATCGCCCGCGAGCTGGTGGAAAAAGCACTGACTGCTGGTAAATCGGTGGTGACGGCGAATAAAGCTCTCATCTCCCATCACGGTATCGGCCTTGCGAAACTTGCCGAGCAGCATAATGCGATGCTGGCATTTGAAGCAGCGGTTGCTGGCGGTATCCCTGTGATCAAAGCACTGCGTGATGGGTTAGCTGCCAATCAATTCACGCATATTGCCGGTATCATCAACGGTACGTGTAACTACATCCTGACCCGTATGCAGAATGAGGGGCTGGATTTACAGGTGGTGATGGAAGAGGCCGGAAAACTCGGCTATCTCGAGGCTGACCCCAGCTTTGATATTGATGGTATTGATGCCGCGCATAAGCTTTCAATCCTCACAAGCCTTGCCTTTGGCTGCGCGCCATCGCTCGATAAGGTCTATATGGAAGGCATACGCGGCGTTTCCAAATATGATATCGAGTTCGCGCGTGAACTGGGCTATGTGGTGAAACTTCTTGGTATTGCAAGCCTTTCGGATGAAGGCATTTTGCAGCGTGTGCACCCTGCGCTTGTGCCGGCATCGTCATCCCTTGCCAATGTGAATGGTTCGTTCAACGCCATACAGATCGAAGGCGATGCGGTGGGTACGGTATTCCTCGAAGGTCGTGGTGCCGGTGCCGGGCCGACGGGTTCTTCGGTGGTTGCCGACATCATGGATATTGCGCGCGGTGTGGCTTACAAGCCATTCACCCTGCCGGTTGCCAGCCTGAAAGCCCCGAATTTCGCCAGCATGGATAAGCTGAAATGCTCTTACTACCTGCGCCTTTCGGTGATCGATAAGCCGGGCGTACTGGCTGATGTGACCTCCATTTTCCGTGACGCACAGATATCCATGCGCTCGGTCATCCAGCATTCGCACAATCCGGGCGAGGTGGTGCAGATTGTGGTCACCACGCATGAAACGCAGGAGTCTTCCATGCAGAAAGCCATGGATGCGATCGCAAAACTTGGTACGGTAAAAGACAAGCCCTACAGGATAAGGATTGAAAACGTATGAAAACAGCTGCCAAGAAAAAGCCTGCTGCCAGGACATCCTTCTGGTCTGATCGTAACTTCGCACTGGAAGCCGTGCGCGTAACTGAAGCGGCGGCACTGGCGTGTTCGCGCTGGATGGGGCGTGGCCAAGAAAAAGAAGCTGACCGCGCGGCGGTGAATGCCATGCGCGATGCGCTGAATGGCCTTGCCATTGATGGCACGGTAGTGATCGGTGAAGGCGAGCGTGACAAAGCCCCGATGCTTTATATCGGTGAAAAAGTCGGCAGTGCGCCGGAAGCCGGCCCGGGTGTGGATATCGCCCTCGACCCGCTGGAAGGTACGACCATTTGTGCCAAGGGCGGTGTGAATGCGCTTGCCGTTGTGGCGATGGCGGAAAAAGGTAATTTCCTGCACGCGCCGGATGTGTATATGGACAAAATAGCCGTGGGTGGCGGCCTGCCGGCAGGTGTGGTGGATCTCGACAATAAACCACTCACTAACCTGAAGAATCTTGCCAAAGCTAAGAAATGCGAAATTTCTGATCTCGTCATTTGCATATTAGAACGTGAACGCCATGAAGATTTAATTGCGCAAGTGCGTGAGGCGGGTGCGCGTATCCAATTGATTCTAGACGGCGATGTGGCGGGGGTTATTGCAACCGCGCGACCGGAAACTGGCGTCGATATGTATGTGGGCATTGGCGGTGCGCCGGAAGGCGTATTGGCCGCGGCAGCGTTGCGCTCAACCGGTGGACAGATGCAGGGCAGGTTACTGTTTTCCAAACAGGCGGAAAAAGACCGCGCCAAGCGCATGGGTATTAAAAACCTTAACCATAAGTACCAGCTGGAAGAAATGGCCAAGGGTGATGTGATGTTCGCGGCAACCGGCGTGACCGATGGCTCGATGCTGCGCGGTGTGCGCCGATTCCCGGGTGGGGCTACAACCCACTCCATTGTGATGCGCTCCAAAACCGGCACGGTGCGTGTGGTGGAAGCTAGTCATAACTTTACCCGAAAAACCTGGGGCGACGTCTAAATCTATTAGATTGGGCGGCTTACTTGCGTTTCTCAACTTCCGTTGCTCACGTACGTAAATGTACGCTGCGCTACGGTTTTCGAAACGCTTCGCATCCGCCTCATTCTAATAGATTTATAATCAATGTGTTGCTTTTGGGAACTCGATGATCTTATGTTCCTTGCGCTCTTCAAGCTCTTCGGCGTAGCCATTGAGGAGTGGGCGGTAGAGTAGCAGGTCACCGTTATTCACGCGCAGGAAATAGTCGCTAAGTGATTCATTTAAGCCGACTTCTTTGCGCAGGCTATCGACGGTGTCCGGATTTTCAATCGGCTTGGGTACGAAGCAGCCGTTAGTGACCTCGCGTATCTGGGTGCCGAAACGCTGGTGCTTGCCTTTGTTGCATAAAATACGGTCGGTTAAAAAGGCGAGGAAACCCGGCGAATTTCTGCCTTTCTTCAGGCCAGCAAGCATTTGTGTGTGGCATAATTCCTGAAATTCTAAATCATAGTCAGCATGTTGGACAATCATGAAGGCGGCGGCTTCGGCGTGGCCGTCATAGCTTTTGCTGTCCGGCCAGCCTTGATTCAGCACAATTTCTTTCAGCGCATCGCTTTTGCGGCGGTGGATATTCTCTAAGAATTGCAGGGAGGATGGGTGGTAGAGAGGTGATGCGGCGGGTGCTTCAAGCCCTTCGGGCGAGGCTAGCGTAAAGAGTTCATCGATGCTGGTTATTAATTCCTTTGTCATAGCTTTCGCGTATTTTCTCTTTACCATTTTAACCTAAACTGTGACAAAATGCGCTAGAAAATCGCACCAAAACTGCCAAAAAATGGAGAAAAACCGCCATTATGAGCACGATCCAAAGCAAATCACGCTGGCATAGCACACTCTATATACAGGTGCTGATAGCCATCATTCTTGGCATTTTACTCGGCTGGTTATCACCCGAGCATGGCGAGGCTATGAAGCCGCTGGGTGATGCCTTCATCAAACTCATCAAGATGATGATAGCACCCATTGTGTTCTGCACGGTGGTGACGGGGATCGCCAGCATGAGCCATATGCGCGAGGCAGGCAGGGTGGGCGTGAAAGCACTGGTGTATTTTGAGGTGATGACAACCCTTGCCCTTATCATCGGTCTGGTTGTGGTCAACCATTTCCAGCCCGGGGCCGGCATGAATATCGATCCGGCGACACTTGATGATTCCGCGATAAAAAATTACACGCAGCGTGCCGCCGAACAATCCGGTTTTGTTGGGTTCATGCTGCATGTCATACCATCAACGATGCTGGATGGTTTCGTGCATGGCGATATGTTGCAGGTGCTGCTGGTTGCCATTTTATTTGGCTGCGCACTGACAAGCCTTGGTGAACGTGCAAGCGCGGTGCATAATTTCATCAAGCAGATATCTGATGTGCTGTTTAAAATAATAGGATTCATTGTGAAGCTTGCACCCATTGGTGCGTTCGGTGCTATGGCGTTTACCATCGGCAAATACGGGCTTGGGTCGCTGGCATCACTTGCCAGCCTGATGCTCGGGTTTTATGCTACCTGCATCATATTCGTGGCATTGGTGCTTGGCGTGGTGATGCGGCTAATGGGCCTTCGCATCTGGCATTTGCTGAGATACATCAAGGAAGAATTGCTTATTGTGCTGGGCACTTCATCATCCGAAGCAGCACTGCCCAGCCTAATGGATAAGATGACGAAGCTTGGCTGCGCGCGGCCAGTGGTGAATATGGTTGTGCCAACCGGTTATTCCTTCAACCTTGATGGCACATGTATTTACCTGACGATGGCGGCGATATTCCTGGCGCAGGCCACGGGCATAGAGCTATCGCTGGCGGATGAGCTTACACTTATTGGTGTGTTGCTGCTTACATCCAAAGGTGCGGCGGGTGTGACCGGCAGTGGCTTCGTGGTGCTGGCGGGAACGCTTGCGGCGATCGGCACGATTCCGGTTGCGGCAATGGCACTGATTCTGGGCATTGACCGGTTCATGTCCGAAGCGCGGGCGATTACTAACCTGATAGGCAATGCCGTTGCCACGCTGGTGGTAGCGAAGTGGGAACGATCGCTGGATATGCAGGCCGTGCGTGCAGCCTTTGACAATAAAACCTAACTGCCGGTAGGCAGCGGAGGTGCCACTTTCTGTTTGTTGCGGGTTTCGCGGTGCGCGATATAGACCGTGGATGCAACGATCACAAATGCACCAAGGGCGGTTTGCATATCGAGCCTTTCATCAAAGAAAATAAAGGCAAGGATGGATACGAAGATCAGCCGCGTGAAATCAAACGGCATGAGTAGAACGAGATCCACACGTTTGAAAGCACGCGTCATGGTGAGGTGTGAGGCGGTGGAAAAGAATGCTATCCAGAACACCAGCCACCATTGATAGGCCGAAATCTCCTGCCAGTGCATGAGAGCCGGAAATAATGACCAGGGGATCATGAACAGCGTCATGTAGAACACGATGGTTTCCGGCAGTTCCGTGCGTGTCAGTGTTTTCACCAGCACACCGGAAACGCCCATCATGAAAGATGCTACCAGCACGATCGCAGCACTGGTGCTGATGCCATGCATGTCTGGCCGCAGGATGATAAGCACCCCTGCAAACCCGATGGCAATGGCACACCAGCGATGCAGGCCAGCGCGTTCGCCGAGAAATAAAATGGCGATGATGGTGGAAAAGATCGGTGTGGTGAAAGAAAGGGCAGTGGCCAGATTCATCGGCATGATGGAGATGGAGTAAAACCATAATTCCATAGAGATAATGCCAACTGTAGCTCGCCAGAAATGATTGCCCATGCGGCTGGTTTTAAAAATCTGCGTGCGTCGGTGCAGATACGCACACCACAAGAGCACCATGCCAAAACTCACCACATTGCGCAGCAACACCATTTGCGTTGGGTGCATGCTGGCAGAAAGTTCGCGAATGAATGCCATCATGGCAGAAAAGCCGGCCATGCTGATGAGCATGAGGAGTATGGCCTGGAGGACTGGTGAGCGTGGCATGATTTAATCTTTTGTCATTCTGAGTGGAGTCGCGATAGCGACGCAGTCGAAGAATCTTAAGATCCTTCGGCTCGGCTTCGCCTTGCTCAGGATGACAATACCTTATATTTGTTACGAAATGCTTAGCACCTGCCTGATAAAAGGTATGGTAAGCCGGTGTTTGTTTTCCAGCATCTGCTTATCCAGCGTGTCAACGATGCCTGCGATTGCGGTGAATGAGCGTTCGGTATGGGTGAGCAGATAACTGATGATATCTTCCGAAACTTTGATCTGCCGGTCGGCAAATTGTTTGCGCAATACGGCCGATAGCACGTCGTCATCCGGTGCATCAATATGTGCGGCAGGCATTGCGCGCAGGCGGGAAGTGAGATCCGGTAAGGAGAAAGGAAGTTGCGCGGCAGGCAGTGCAGCAGTGATGAGCAGTGAAAGTTTTTTCTCCTTCGCGTAGTTCAGCGTGTGGAACAATGCTTCAGGATCGCAATGCTCGGCATCATCCAGCCAGAGGTTGCGGGTGATGTGCTCAGGCGATAGGTCACTGTCTTTACAATTGATATATTCAGCGTTTGCGCGTTCGGCCCATATATGGCCAAGGTGGGTTTTGCCGCTGCCGGACGCACCACTGATGAGCAGGGATTGCCAGACAGGCCATGCCATAACCTGATTATATGCTAATTCGTTGCAGGAAGAGACCACAAAATTTGCCTCGGCATAAATTGCCGGAAGGCTGATGGGAAGTGCATATTGCGACATGATTTACGGCTTCGCAGGCTTACTGGTGGTATCATTATAATAGCTGCTGGCCTGATACCGCCCGATGGCAAAACGTGTAAGCACACCGATGATGGCGGTGACCGGTATGGCAAGCAGAATGCCGACAAAACCAAAGAGTGCTGCGCCCGCCAGCATGCCAAAAATGATCCATACCGGATGCAGGCCAACTTTTTCACCCACCAGTTTTGGCGTGATGAAATAACCTTCAATAATCTGGCCGGTGACAAATACGGCAAGCACGGTGAGCACAGATGCCATATCGCCAAACTGGAAGAAAGCAACACCCATGCCGATGCCCATGCCGAGCATGAGCCCGACATAGGGGAAGATTACCAGGAAACCAGTGGCAAGGCCGATGACGATACCAAAATGCAGGCCGGCCAGAGACAGGCCAATGGCGTAATAGGTGCTGAGTATGAGGCATACATTGATCTGGCCGCGGATGAAGCCAGCCAGCGTTTCATCGATAATGCACAGCTGTTCGCGGATGACATCGGCATGTTTGCGTGGCAGCAATGTGTCAACGCGTATAACGATCTTATCCCAGTCACGCAGTATGTAAAACGCAACGATGGGTGTAATAAGCACAAGCGACAGCAGGTTGATAAGAGCCATGCCGGACAGGAATAAATTGGCCACCAGATCGCCGCCCAGTTTAATAGCCGTGCCGGAAATATTGTTGATGGCCGATTTGATATGTTCCATCTGCTCAGCTCCAAGGCCGCCAAGACGCTCCTTTATCTGCTCGCCGTAACTTTGCTCGAATGCGATGATGTAATCCGGCAGTGCCGCAACAAGACCGGAGAACTGGTTGGCGATAACCGGAAAGATGATAAGCGAAAGCAGAAACAATATTACGAAAAATAATCCGGTTAGGATGGTTGTGGCAAGGCCGCGCGAGAAACCTTTTGCTTGCAATCTGTCAGCGGCAGGATCGAGAAAATAGGCAATCATGATGCCCAGCACGAACGGCAGCAGAATAGAGCGTATCAAAAACAGGAAAACGAAAAACAGCACAGCAGCCGTTACCCAGAACAGCATGCGTTTATGGATAAGTTGCTGGTCAGTCACGCGTGATCACCCAGTAATCATTATATTTGCCAAGCCTGAGGCCTAAGCTGTCGATGCCGCCCGCCAGTGAATCCGGCGTGCCGCGATAATAAACAGCCATATCAACCTGCTGCGGCGAAATGGCCAGCATCTCGATGCGATCGATCATCGGCAGCGTGGCGAGTTTGGTTTTCAGTTCCGTCCATGAACTCAAGGTGGTGATAGATGCGAGTATCATGATCTTGTTGCGGTCACCACCGAGCACACCTTTTGTGGTGGAAACTTCCTCGGTTTTTTTGTCATGCAGGTTTTCTGCAATATCACGGGCAGCGCGCGCCAGCAGCATGTCACGTGTTTCCTGCGGGTCAGCGCGGTAGGTGAGAGCATTCACTTCATTGCGCGTGCGGCTCATGCGGCGTTTGATAACGTTCAGTGTGGTGTCGGGCTTACGGGTATAGGTTGCGTTCAGTATCACGATATCGCTCACGCCATAACGGATAGCGAGCGGCGAAAGCGATGAATAGGTGGCCGACGACAGTGTCGTTGCGTCAATAACGGCGATGTCATTATTGTCACCCACCGGCACGATGATATCCCCTGACAGATTCTCTATGGCAAGCGCGCGCCACACGTGCTTCCACAGGTTTTTTTCTTCCCACAGGCTCACGGTTTTATCTTCTTCATAGGCAGGGATCACCAGGAATGAGCTGGTGGCGGCGTGACCGGTTTCTTCCTCGCCCTTATCCGCTGATACTTTGGTGATGAGCTGGCTAACCGCATCGGCATCGAAGCTGATGATCATACGGGCGCGGTAGCGGTTCTCGGTGATCTTTTCTTCCAGCACTTCCATGCCGCGCACCATCGCCGCGATCTTTACAGAATCCATCTGCATGAGGATATCCTGCGTCTGGCCGGGAGGGGCGAGCTTGTTGATGAGGTTGCGCAGGGCATCAAATTGTGCTTTTTCAATGGCTTCATCGCGCGCCTCAACGGCATCAGTACCCGTGACATCCACCGATGACTCGCTGTTAACCAGTGCTTCACCGGCCACGGCAGGAATGGACAGGACGCTAAAAGCCAGGAATGCTGAAAATAACCATAGGCGGAGATTTTTCATATTAAGCACTTGAACCCTTGCAAAACTCTGGCATTACTCATACCGAGAAAATGCTGTAACTGCAATGGATTCTATATGAAAAAGAACCAAAGTTCCACCTATCGTAAGGCCGGTGTGGATATTGATGCCGGCGAGGCACTGGTCGATAAGATAAAGCCCTTCGCCAAGGCAACGACCCGTAAGGGCGTGATGGGCGGGCTTGGCGGGTTCGGCGCGCTGTTTGACCTTAAAAAAGCCGGATATAAAAATCCGGTGCTCGTATCCTCAACCGATGGCGTGGGCACTAAACTCAAGATCGCCCAGAAGCTTGGCAGGCATGATACAATCGGTATCGACCTCGTTGCCATGTGCGTGAATGACCTGGTGGTGCAGGGTGCTGAACCACTCTTTTTCCTCGATTATTTTGCAACGGGTAAACTCAAGGTGGAAGAAGCTGCCGATGTGATCAAAGGCATCGCGGCAGGCTGCAAGGAAGCGGGTTGCGCGCTGGTAGGCGGTGAGACGGCAGAAATGCCCGGCATGTATGGTAACGGCGAGTATGATCTTGCTGGGTTTACAGTTGGTGCGGTGGAGCAAAAGAAAATATTGCCACTTAAAGTGAAGGTTGGCGATGTGGCACTTGGGCTTACATCCAGCGGTGTGCACTCGAATGGTTATTCGCTGGTGCGCTACATCATGGAACAAAATAATGTGAGCTATGATTCACCCGCGCCTTTTGCCAAAGGCAAAACATTTGGCGATGTGCTGCTGACGCCGACGCGCATTTATGTAAAAAGCTGCCTTGCGGCGATTAAAAATCATTCCGGCAAGGTGAAGGCATTGGCGCATATCACCGGCGGTGGGTTGGTGGAGAACCTGCCGCGCGTGCTGCCGGATTCCGTTGCGCTGGAAACAGATAAAGGCGCGATGAAGCTGCCGCCACTCTTCAAATGGCTGCAGGAAGCCGGCAATGTGCCGATGGAAGATATGTACCGCACGTTCAACTGCGGCATCGGCATGGTGCTGGTGGTGGATAAAAATGCGGCGGATAAAATTACCAAGACACTTACCAAGCACGGCGAGAAAGTGATTCGCTTAGGTTCGATAGTGAAGCGCAAAGGTGAAGCGGTAATCATCCGTGACTAAAAAAAAAGTTGCAGTCCTCATTTCCGGCAATGGCAGTAACCTGCAGGCGCTGATCGATGCTTCGCGGATGCCGGAATATCCGGCGCAGATCGTGCTCGTTATTTCCAACAAGGCAGAAGCATTCGGAGTGCAGCGCGCAAAAGATGCGGGCATCCACGCTGTTGTTATCAACCACAAAGATTACGCCAGCCGCGAAGCCTTCGATGATGCGATGCATATTGAACTCGTTCGCAATGAGGTGGAAATTGTCTGCTTAGCTGGGTTCATGCGCTTGCTTTCTGAACGTTTCGTGAAACGCTGGGAAGGCAGGATGATGAATATCCACCCATCACTATTGCCGGATTTCAAAGGCGCACATGCGGTGCGCGATGCGCTGGCGGCAGGGGTAAAAGAAAGTGGCTGCACGGTGCATCTGGTGACGCATGAGGTGGATTCCGGCGAAACGATATTACAGGCGCGTGTGCCGGTGCTGGAAGACGACACGGAAGAAACCCTGCACCAGCGCATTCATAAAGAAGAGCACCGGATTTATCCGGAGGCGTTGAAAATGGTGTGTGATGGAATGACGGAGTAAAAGAATTATCATTCCTGCGAAGGCAGGAATCCCATCTCAATTCTCGCAAGGGCTTAGCTGAGATCCCTGCCTGCGCGGGGATAACAAAACTAAGAAACATGCATCCCCGCCTGCGCGGGGTGACAATATAATTAACCTACGATTTCAAGGCCGCTGAAGAAGTACGCGATCTCGATGGCAGCGTTTTCCGGTGAATCGGAACCGTGCACGGAATTGCGGCCGACATCTTCGCCGAATTCTTTGCGGATAGTGCCGGCATCTGCTTTTGCCGGATCGGTCGCGCCCATGATCTTGCGGTTTTTCAAAACAGCATCATCGCCTTCGAGCACCTGTACTACAACTGGGCCGGATACCATGTATTCAACCAGTTCATCATAGAACGGGCGGTCTTTGTGCACGATGTAAAACTCGCGCGCTTGCAGGCGGGAGAGGCGGATGCGCTTCTGCGCCACGATGGAAAGTCCCTGTTCTTCGAACTTGGCATTAATCTTGCCAGTAAGGTTGCGCGCAGTCGCGTCAGGTTTGATAATCGAGAAGGTACGTTGTTTAGCCATGGTGTTTATCCTCATGAGTGTAAAATTTGGCTGGGGTATAAACGCAAATGCGAGGGAACGCAACCTTTTTGCGAAGTTGCTATACAAATTCTGGAAATACGCTATGGTGTTCAAAATTAATGAATAAATATATGATGTTACACACCCGCACACGCCCGGTTTTATTCATTTCCAGCCTGATTTTGCTCTCTGGTTGCGTGGCAGGCACCCTCGACGAACTCAAACAGGCTGATTTGAAAGCTGATAATTTTACCTCGGCACTGGCATCGGAATATCTGGCCTATTCTGAATCAGAACAGGAAATGGGACACCCCATCCACGCTGAATATTTCGCAGCCAAAGGACTCAAAGTTACCAGTGGAACAGTGGTTGAACCGGAAACGGTTTCGGCAAGCCTGCCCACCGTGGTGGCCGAGCAGCTTGCTTCATCGCGCGCTTACCTTATCAAGTTGCTGAGTGATGACATGAAGCGTATTGCGCCGCAGGAATCGGCGCGTGCACAATTGTTGTTTGATTGCTGGGTGCACCAGCAGGTCAAGCATCCGGCCGGTGAAGGCGTGCCCTGCGCGCAGGAATTTGAATCGGCCATTGCCGAGCTGGAGCAGGTGGCTGAATCATTTGCCTATACCCGCGAAATGGATGAGTTGCTGACCTTCAAAGGCAAGGAAACGGATCTAAGCGATGAGCACCTGCAGAAGCTCGATGATATTTCTTACGAAGTATCAGCACTGCTCAATTATGAAGTGGAGATCCATGCGATGCCGTATGGCCGCAGTGGCAAATACCACAAAATTGCGGCGCGTCGTGCTGAAGCAGTGAAAGCTGCCCTCATCGATCGCGGAGTGCCGCTTGGTTATATCGAGATACAGGATGATGCGACGGCGCGCACCGTCTATCTCAGCAATGATGAAGAAGAACAGCCCAGGAATACTGTTAGGGTTATTATCAAGGCGACAGGTGAAGAAAAGGCGGGGGAAGAATGAAGCGGGGATTGATCGGAACAGTGAGCCTTTTGTGCTTGAGCGGATGCGCTACCTACAGCCTTGAGGAATTACGCCGCATTGAACCTGTGGGCACACCGTTCCAGAAAGCATTATCCCGCCATTACAAGGAATTCGCTTCCTCCGAAGAAAAGCAATATGACTGGGCGGATTCCATGCATTTTGCCGATAAGGGCCTGATGGCGGCATATGGCAAGGATGTGGAGCCTGAGAATCCAGCGCACTGGAGTGTTGCCAAAGATAAACAGCCGGAAATGCAACTGGCTTACGAATCGCTGAAAGATGCACTGGCGGGTGGTGCTGCTAATACCAAGCCGGAAATTGCGGCGCGTGCACAGTATTATTTTGATTGCTGGCTGGAACAACAGGAAGAAGGCTGGCAGGAAGCCGATATCGCCTATTGCCGCGATGGATTCAAGGATACGATGGATACGCTGCTTGGCAGTGAGACAGATGAAGAAATCGTCGCGGAAATAAAGGATGATGAAGTCGTCATCGAAGAAAAAGCTGAAAGAGAGGCTGAAGAAAATCAGGCCGCACCTGTTGCAGAGGAAGCTAAGCCGGTTACTGCACCGGTTATAGCAGAACATGCCGATGCGCCGGAAGATTTCGACCAGTCGCAGGTGGCCAGTAATGGCAACATATTCTCCTATGTTGTATTTTTTGAGAAAAAACAAACGGATATATCGGCTGCCGGCCAGAAAGCCATAAGCGATGTGCTGGGCATGGTGAAGACAGGTGGAAAATATACATTTATTCTTAATTCTCATACGGATAGATC
>CAZAQK010000028.1:0-14723 GCA_964487265.1 uncultured Rickettsiales bacterium
TGGGCTCAACTTTTTATCAATGGTTTCTCTCATATTGGCTTTGACGCTATCAGCATGTTCTTTCCATGAAGCTGGCACAGCACCGCTGGCAAGTCCTTCATCTAATTTTGTTTCCATGCGTTTGATGATGCGTTCCTTATCAAAACTGCGTTCGTTATTATCAAAAGATCTTTTTACTTCTTCAGTAATGATGGGTTTGGCATTATCATGCAGGAACGTCGCAAGTTTTACTTGTTCATTATCTGAAGGAGCTGCGATCCCACGGGTAAACCAGGCTAAGAACGCCCCGCCAGCTTTTTCATTGGCACTCACGCGTATATCAGCATAAATGCCATCAGCAGAAATCTGGCTCAGGCTGTCATTGAGCTTTGTATTAACGGTTTCTCTGATAAAGCTGCGTTTGCGCGCAGCCGATGCGATGGCGAATTCCGCAGTCGGTGCTTCGGTTACGCCAAGGCCTTTCTCATCTTTAGTATAGGATGTCGCGATCTGGTCAGCCAGAATATCAATTTTTTTCTCATCCAGGCTCATGCCGCCAGCAGTATTGAGATAGCCTTTGTTCTTGATAAGTTCTGCACGCAATTCACCCGCTACCTGTGCATACGCAAGATTGCCAGATGCCTGCAGCTCCGCCTTTCGACTGTCCAGATCTGCCATTTTCGGACCGATCACAGTACTTAGCGCATCTATCTGCGGTTCGCCAAATTCTTTTGCGCCTGTCAGTGCAGCAAGTCCTTCTTTTTCTTTATTATTAAGGCCTGCCAGCGTATCGGTTACTTTCTGTTTGGCGATATTGTCGACAGTCGAGAGGAACGGGTTCTGGCTTTTGACATTGCCATTCTCGTCGAAATGCCCCAACTCGCTCATCTGGTCACCGGCTGCTTTGGCTGCCTTATTAGCAATTTCAGCAAACTGCTCATCGGAGAAGGAAGGTGTGTTGGCGCGGGTTGCCTTCAGGTCTTTTTGAATTTGGGTACTTAAGGCTGCTTCAAATTCCTGTTTGTTGGTATATTCTTTTTGAAACTCCGGATCGGTGAGTGTCCAGCCAACAGTATCGGAAACCCGTTTAGCAACAGCCTTCTGTTCTTCTTTTTCAGGAATGGGTGAGCCGAACCATTTAGCAAGTTGCTTTTCAAAGCCCAGCATTTTGGCAAATTTGAAAATCATGCTTTTGATAAAGCCCATGAAGCCGCCTTCTTTATTATCACGTACGGCACTCACGGCATCATCCACGCCTTTTTCAATAGCGGGTAGGGCAGCCTCATAGGTTTTCGCGCTGATAGTTTCGCGTTTGCGATCCTGAGCGGCAAAATCCGGCATTACGAGGTTATCTGGCAGAGGAGGCATAATACCTGTGTTTATCCTATTTTCCTTACTCTACAGATTACCCCATAACATCCTAACGTATCATGAAAAGTTTATGACAATTGGTTTTTTGCTGTGGCGCAAAACCGGGTTTTGGTTGATTTTAGCCATGAAACTGTCATAAATCGCTTAACAAGAAAAAATTGCTAAATAAACAACCTATTGAAATAACGGGGGAAAGCCTATGAGTGTGGTAAACATCAAAATAGGCGGGCGCGACTATCAGGTCGCTTGTGGGGATGGGCAGGAAGAACATCTCCGGCTGCTGGCGGATGAAGTGAACGACCGCATTAACGTTTTGTTTTTTAGTAGTAAAAGCAACAAAAGCAAGCCAAGCGAGCCCATGATGCTTGTTATGGCGGCCCTCATGCTTGCTGATGAGCTGCTGGAAAGCAAAAAGGAAACCGACTATTTCATGACACATGCACCGGAAGATAACGGCATGAAAGCGCGGGAAATAGAGGCAGCCATGGCCGTTACGCTGGAAGACATAGCAGCACGCATCGAAAAGATTGCTGAAACGGCTGAATTGCGGTAATATCCTTGCCGAACGGTTCTGCCCGGCGCGACAGGCTACATAATCCTTGGGCCGATAGCATTGCAATAGGGAGCTGTCCCTGGTGAAGGCCTTGCCTTCGCACATATGGCACCCACCTGTACTTACGGGTCCGCATGCGATTTGTTTAAGCCAACGGCCATGGCGGTTCCGTTCACTTCTTTTCGGCACAAAATGATTTCTGCGGCTAATTTCATCGTCATTTTCGTGCTCGAATCCTCATGTACTTCCTTGTACACTCCGGTTCTGCGCGCGAAAATTCTTTGAAATTCGCTCGCATAAATAATTTTTTGCACGAAAATGTGAGCATTCAAGCCAGCGAATTTATATGGAATTAAGTCTGAAAGAAATTCTCCGAAAAGAATTTTTGGCCATCAGGCAGGCTATTGCGCAGGAAGCGCAAGTGGTAGCGGCTCATTCTGTCGTTCCTCACATACTGGAACTTATCCCTAAGCAGGCAGCGGTTGCAGGATATGTAGCAATTCGCGGCGAGCTGGATGTATCAGCTGCACTTGCCGCATTATCAGCCAGCGGGCACACGCTCTGCCTGCCTGTGACGCTGAGTAACCGTGAACTCATATTCCGCCAGTTCATGCCTGGTGACGTGCTGGATAAAGGTGCTTACGGCATCGCCATTCCGCCAGCCAGCGCACCCATCATCGTACCGGATGTATTGCTGGTGCCGCTGGTGGCATTTGATGCGGCGGGGCACCGTTTGGGGTACGGGGCAGGATATTACGATCGTGCCATCCATAAACTTAAGCATAAAAACAATAACTTAAAGGTGTTCGGTGTGGCCTTTTCCTGCCAGCAGGCGGCAGAAATTCCTGCAGAAGCAGGCGATGAAAAACTAGATGCAATCATCACCGAAGCGGGGATAATACATCCCTTATGAAGATAATGTTTTTAGGTGACATTGTTGGAAGGTCGGGCCGCGATGCGGTGTGTGAGGCCGTTCCAAAACTTCGCGCAGAACATAAACTCGATGCAGTCATAGCAAGCGGCGATAATGCAGCGGGTGGTTTCGGCATCACGCCGCAAATCTGCAAGGATTTATTTGTAGCGGGTGTAGACGTGGTAACCGGCGGCGACCATGTGTGGGATCAGAAAGAAAGTTATTCCTATCTCGCCACCGAAAAACGTTTCCTTCGTCCGCATAACTTTCCAGATAAAACACCGGGCAGTGGTGTGCACACATTAACACTGTCTGATGGCCGCTCGCTTGCCGTCATCCACTTGCTCGGGCAGGTATTCCATAAAGAACACACGGCGTGTCCGTTTGCCACTGCCGATAAAGTGCTGGAAGCCATGCGCATCACAAAGGGAACATCCATACTGGTGGATATACACTGCGAAGCCACATCTGAAAAAATGGCAATGGGCGTGTATCTGGATGGCCGCGTGAGTGCGGTGGTGGGTAGCCATACGCACGTACCAACCGCCGATGCACGCGTGCTGCCAAAGGGTACCGCTTATCAAACAGATGCCGGCATGTGCGGTGATTATAATTCAGTGATAGGCTTTGAACCCACAGGGCCGCTGGAGCGCTTTCTTACTAAAATCCCTAAAGCGAAAATGGATGCGGCAAGTGGTGCAGCAACCGTTTGTGGTACATTGATTGAAACAGATGATGCTACAGGGCTAGCAATATCGTGCAAATTATTACAATGGCCTAAGCCGCTTGGTGCGCCTGCTTCTTAGCGTGTGCGATAGTTCTTTCCAGTCCTGCACGCAATTTAATGGCTGGTTCCCATTTCAGTAATTTTTTGGCAAGGGTGATATCCGGCTGGCGTTGCAACGGGTCATCCTGCGGCAATGGTTTATATTCCAGTGGCGAAGATGATCCGGTGATCTCCAGCACCAGCTCAGCCAGTTCTTCCATGGTGAATTCATCCGGATTGCCGAGATTGATGGGGCCGGTGATACCGCTTGCACTTTCCATCAGCGCGATGAGTCCGGAAACCATATCGTCAACATAGCAGAAAGAGCGCGTCTGCGTGCCATCGCCGTAAATGGTTATCGAGCGGTTTTCAAGCGCCTGATAAATAAAATTGGTGACCACGCGGCCATCATCCCTGTCCATCGCCGGGCCATAGGTATTAAAAATACGCGCCACCTTAATATCCACTTTATGCTCACGGTGATAATCAAAGCATAATGTTTCCGCGCAGCGTTTGCCCTCATCATAGCAGGCGCGCGGGCCGATGGTGTTCACATTTCCAAGATAGGTTTCCGGCTGCGGGTGTACCTCTGGATTGCCATACACTTCGCTGGTAGAAGCCTGCAGAACACGTGCATTGGTCTGTCTTGCCAGTTCCAGCACGTGATGCATGCCCAGCACATTAGTGAGCGTAGTACGCACAGGATTCATCTGGTATTGCGGCGGCGAGGCCGGGCAGGCGAGATTATAGATTTGGTTGATAGTTGATAGTTGCTGGTTGATAGGCAATGGCTGAATGATGTCATGCTCGATCAGCGAGCAATTGGCAATGCACAGCATGTCTTCGATATTACGGCGGTTTCCCGTGGAGAAATCATCTAAAATGATGATTTTATTTCCGGCTGCAAGCAGCTTGCGGCTTAAATGCGAGCCGATGAATCCAGCTCCGCCGGTGATTAAGATCGTTTTCATGCAGGCAACATAACGCAAGGCACGTTATGTGCAAGTGTCATTAAGGAGCTGGCGGGGTAATCAATGCATCCTGTCGTGGTTTGAAGGTATATACAGCTCCCAGTACTTGATCTTTGAACCCTTCCACGAAGTTGCCGGAAATCTCCAGCATGGGTTTATAGTTCCCGAATACTTCCACCACGAGTACATTTTGTGTTCCAAGCATCTCATATTCATTGGGCAAAGTTGCCCGCCCTCCAACAGCGCTGCCCACGTTGCTTGCATGTGTTCCAACTGTACGTTCCTGCCACACAACGCAACCTCTCGTGCAGCCAATCCTGTCACGTCCTTCAGGCAGAGGGCGCCTTGATACCCTGGCATCAGCATCAACGGCACTAACCATACTGGCCGAAGCTACGGATGCATCTGCGTCACGGGATGGAGTGCGATCCAGGGAGGCTACCGAAGTAAAAATCACGGTGCCTTCAAAATCAAATGGCTCCATGATCTGCTGTACTGCTTCGGTATATTGCATGAGCATTGTACGGGTTACGGTTTCATTCTGCGTTACAAGGTCGCCAATCTGTGCAGCTGCGAGCTGTAGCTTATGGTCATACCTTGCTATGCGTGAGGATTCGATGATGCCGATGAGGATGAGCACCATAATCGGCAGGATAAAGGCGAATTCCACGGCCGCCAGCCCGGAATTACATTGCTTAAGTGCACGAAAAGTTTTGAACATCAGAAAGCCTCGTTTTTTACGGTGGTTACGGCAGAAAATTCATACTCTCCACTGGCATTGCCAAATAGTGACTGCATGAATGGAGTAAAGATTGGCCAGCTATAAGTAGCCCGATAAAGTACAATGCGGTTACGGATACCGGCACCAGCAGCCCCCTGGTCGGCATCCCATTGGTTGTTACCATTCACGTCCTGATAGTCAATATTTGCCAGGCCATTTTCACACAATGGAGTGATACAGGGCTCAGGTTCGCCAATATTCGCATAACTATCATAGTTCAGCATCTCCAAAACCAGCTGTTCCGGGTCGAGAATATCGCCAGAAAGCTCAACGATCTGATCTTTGATGTAGGCGGCACGTTCTCCTTCTGAATATCCGGTTCTACCCACACGCGCGCCATGGGCAAGTGAACCCTGCAGCATGGATTCGGCAAACATGATAAGTCCCAGTTCAACAGTACCCATGAGTAGCAAAAAGAACACCGGCGCAATCACGGCAAATTCTACCATGGTTGCTCCGTCTTTATGCCGCCATATCTTAGTAAGAAACTGTTTCATATTGCCTTTTTAAGTTACTGCGCTATTCTAGCATGTATTACATATTGGTTATAGTGGCTAAGCTCATTATGATATAGCAAATTTAATTAAAAGTTAATATATTTTAATTATAGTATAATAGTGCATGTAAAAAGCTTGGCACTGACGCTGCGGAGTTTTTGAAAATAGGGGAAATACAATGAAATTTCTGGGTATTAATCGGTTGCGTTCATCAAATTCAGGTGCAGTAGCCGTTATATACGCCCTATGTTTTTTAATGGTGATCGGTGCCACCGGTCTGGCTGTAGACGTGGCGCGCTTGTATGCTGTGCGTTCAGCGTTGCAATCGACGGTGGATATTGCGTTGCTTGGGGCTATGAAATCCATCCGTGAAATTCCGGATGTTCAGTCTGAATTCGAGCGCCTTTTCCATGCCAATTATCCGCGTGCACGTAATGGCTATGATGCGGGGTACATGGGCAGCATCGTTATGGAGATGCATGTAACTGCCAATACTTCATCTGAAGAAGAAGAAGCAACAGGTATAAGCTCAACAACCGGCGAATATACAGCCGAAGTAAGAGTAAGTGTTCCTAATGTTTTCATGACCATTTTTAATCGTAATTATGAATCTGTAACGGCCACGGCATCAGCCATTAATAATACAGAAGAAATACAAAAGAAGGCATATGTAACATTTGTGCTGGATGCAACGGGTTCTATGTGCCTACCAGACTGTACCGCAATGGAAGCCCTGAAAGCGGCCACGCGGGAGGGTATTGAGATATTATCTGATGGCAAGCCAACGCTTGAGAACATCTGGGTGACTATTATTCCGTACGACACAACAGTTGCGTTTGATTCGGTGCGTAATCCAGGAGCGATAAACTGGGTGCGGGCTCCTTGGGATCAAAGGGCTACGTGGCATCTGGCTTGGGCAAACAAGGTTTTCCTTGCTAACCGCAATCCTGATAAGCCTGCAGATCCAGCTTATGATGATACCTCTGAAGCGTTGCCCACAACAGATACAACAAAATTCCGTACACCGCAGCAGCAGCGTGTAGAGCCTGTGCCATTTGTGCCGGGTATTGGTAACGTGAACCCATATTGGGGGAATGATCTGGAATCATGGCATCACCAGTCAGCGATATTTCTGGAACAGGACAAAGCTGCCTTGCTGAGTGTTACGAATGGGATTAATGCGGGGCTATGGACACGTATCAATGTCGGGCTGGGATGGGGTTTCCGTGGTATGTTGCGTAGCTGGGAGCATTTGCTCAAACCAGGTGGCGGTCCACCTATCCTGCCGCATAATTTCAGCGAGACTGAAAGAGGATATGTAGTGCTCATGACAGACGGGGAGAATAGCGTTTATCTCGGTCAGGAAGGCACCGCTAGTGATGATAATGCTGCGACGCTTGCTTTATGTAATGCAACAAAAGCAAAAGGAATTAAGCTCATTGTAATTGGTCTTGGTGCGAGCATAAACACAACGTTATTAACGTCGTGTGCAAGTGCTGACAGCTATTATCATGCGCCAACACCAGCAGCATTAAGGCCAATCTTCCAGAGCCTGGCAGTGCTTATTGTACAGGAATTGGGCCTGCGCCTGACCCGCTAATCGCGGTAGATCATCGTGCCTGCACCATATTTGGTGAAGGTCTCAAGCAGCAGCACGTGCGGCAGGCGGCCATCCAGTATGTGCGCTGCCTCCACATCGTTTTCCAGCGCATGAATGCAGGTTTCCATTTTCGGGATCATACCGCCGGTGATAACGCCTTCTTTGGAGAGTTTCTTGGATTCACTGATAGTAAGTTCACTGATGAGTTCGCCGTCCTTGTTTAAAACGCCTGCTACATCGGTGAGTATCATCAATTTGGCGGCTGCCAGTGCAGCGGCAATAGCACCCGCTGCGGTATCGGCATTGATGTTGAAGGTTTCGCCGTTAGGGCCAACGCCGATGGGCGCGATCACCGGAATAATATTTGATTCGGAAAATTCCTGAATGATGGTGGGGTTGATACGCACCGGCTCACCTACGAATCCGAGGTCGAGAATTTTTTCAATATTGGAATCCGGGTCTTTTGCATGGCGGCGTAGTTTGCGTGCTTCGATGAGCTGGCCATCTTTGCCAGATATGCCAATGGCCATGCCGCCGGCTGCATTGATCTCCGTTACGATCTGCTTGTTGATGGAGCCGGAAAGCACCATTTCGACGATTTCAACGGTGGCAGCATCGGTCACGCGCAGCCCATCGATGAACGAGCTCTGAATCTTCAGGCGTTCCAGCATTTTGCCGATCTGCGGGCCACCGCCATGCACCACGATAGGGTTGATACCTACCTGCTTGAGCAGCACAATATCTTCAGCGAACTGGCGGGAGAGGGCGGCATCGCCCATGGCATGGCCGCCATATTTGATGACGAATGTTTCATCGGCAAACTGCCGCATATAGGGCAGTGCCTCTGATAATGTAGATACGGTTTTAAGCCATGCATCAGATGTTTTAAGCTGCCGTGTTTTCATGATGGGTTCCTGTGTCTGGCGAATGCCGCCAATTCTTCCTGAAGTGATTCTATACCTTGTTTATCTACCGCGCTGGTAATAATAATTTGCGGGTGTGCTGCCGCATGCGATTTTAACGCACCCTGCACGTTTTGCAATACATCCTCAAGTTCATTAGGTTTAAGTGTATCCGCCTTGGTGAGCACTGCCTGATAAGATACAGCGGTTTCATCCAGCAGTTCCATAAAATTTTCATCGGTTTCCATAACGCCGCGGCGGCTATCAATGAGCAGGCAGATGCGCTGTAAGCTCTGCCGGCCGATCAGATAGTCACGGATCAGGCCGCGCCACTGCTTTTTCTCTTTCTTGGAAACGCTGGCATGCCCGTAGCCCGGCATATCAACCAGCATCAGGCAATCATCGAGCAGAAAGAAATTCAGCTGTTGCGTGCGCCCGGGCGTCTGTGAAACGCGTGCCAGGGCTTTCTGTCCGACCAGCGCATTGATGATGCTGGATTTGCCCACATTTGAGCGGCCAATAAAAGCAACCTCAGGATGCGTACAGGCGGGTAATGCTTCCGCTGTATTCGCACCTGCCACAAAAACGCATGGCCTGCGGAACAGGTTGGACATCACGCTTTACGCGGCACACCGTGCCGTTTGGAAATGATATGCTGCTGCAATATGGAGAGCATATTGCTCCACACCCAGTAAAGCACAAGTCCGGCCGGGAAGCTTGCAAAAATAAACAAGAAGAAATAAGGCATCCAGCCAATGATCTTTGCCTGGATAGGGTCAGTCGGCTTAGGCTGCTGTTTCATCTGTATCACCATGGTGGCGCACATCAGTATCGGTAGTATACCCAGATGCATCCAGCTTGGGTGATTCCAGTCCAGCAGTCCAAACAGTGTAAAAATATTGGAAGGGTCGATGACCGAGAGGTCTTTAAGCCATCCAAAGAACGGGGCATGGCGCATTTCGATCGTCACGAACAATACTTTGTACAATGCAAAGAATACCGGCATCTGCACCAATAGCGGCAGGCAGCCGGCTGCCGGATTGACTTTCTCACGCTTGTACATGGCCATCAGTTCCTGCTGCATGCGTATCTGGTCATCGCCGTAGCGGTCGCGCAGTTTCTGCATTTCTGGCTGCAGGCGGCGCATCTGTGCCGCGGCCTTGTAGGATTTATTGGCGAGCGGGTACATCAAAAGCTTAACCACAATGGTAAGCAGCAGAATCGCCACACCAAAATTACCAAGATGTGTATAGAAAAAGTTCAGCATCAAAAACATCGGTTTGGTCAGGAAATAGAGCACGCCAAAATCCACCGCACGGTCAAACAGCGGAATGGAAGGATGTTTAGCATCGCCATGCGCATAGGCATCGATTACGCGGATTTCCTTAGCACCGGCAAACAGGCGCAGGCTGCTTTCGGCGTGTCCGCCTGCCTGAATGGTTTGCGGTTTGGAAACGTAATCCACCTGGTAGCGATTGTGGCCACCTTTGGTGTAATGGCTGAAATCAGCCTTGAAGCCGCTATCTCCCGGGATAATAGCTGAAAGCCAGTATTTATCAGTGATGCCCAGCCAGCCGGTTGCGTTGCTGAAGGATTTTTTTTCTGTGCGCAGGTCCTCGTAGGCTATTTCTTCCAGTGCACCTTCCATCACGCCAAGCGGCCCTTCATGCAATATCGCGTAATGCTGGATGTTGGGATCTTCCTCATGCTGGCGGTTAATATACGCATAAGGCGTAACGTTGATGGGCCCGCCTGAAATATTTTCCACACGCTGGCCTATCTGGAACATATAATGTTCATCGAGCGTGATGGTGAGTATGAAGGTTACATTCGCGGGACTGGTCCATCTCAGTACAACCGGGTCATTCACTGAAAAATTTGTTTTATCGGTTTGCCAATGGCTGTTCTGGTCGGGAACCTGCGTTTTACCATCGGTTGCAACCCAACCAGCCTGCGCAAAATAAGCGTTTACATCACCGTTGGGTGAGAACAGTGTAACGGCCGGGCTGTTCTCTGCCAGTTCAACGCGGTATTTCGGTAATGTCAGGTCGTCAAGCCGGGCACCTTTGAGTGCGATGGAGCCTTGCAGTTTATCGGTCTTGAAATACACGCGTGAAGATAAAGCCAGCCGGTCAGTGCGTGTCATGTTTTGTGCAGCCGCGTCCTCATCATTGCGGGCGAGTGCTTTTGCCTCCTGCGCTTTAACCTGTGCCTGCGCTTCGATGCGCTTTGCTTGTACCGCAGCCAGCTGCTGGCGGCGTGGATATTCCACCAGTGCCTGCCAGCTCATCAATATGACAGCGGCAAAAAAGATAGTCAGGAACAGGCGCGTGTGGTCAGTCTGGTTTTGCATGATTATATCATTGATTTGTTATCGGGTACGGGATCATAACCGGAAGTGGCGAATGGATGGCAGCGCAACAGGCGTTTTGCGGTGAGCACACTGCCACGTATGGCACCATGTTTTTCCAGTGCCTGGTGAGCATAGCATGAGCAGCTGGGCACAAAGCGGCAATGTGTGCCAAGCAGAGGCGACAGACATAGCTGATATGCGCGCACAAAGCCGTGCAGGATTATAGTAATGGGATCATGTTTTTTCATAAGGCGGTTATTTATTAGCGTGTATTCGTGAAAATGCAAACTCCATGTCACGCAGCAGTACAGAAAATTCACAGGTTTGCGCGGGCTCCCGCGAGATGATGACATAATCATATCCAGCCTTGGCAAGGGCAGGGGCTGCCGCCGATGCTGCATGCCGCAGACGGCGGCGGATACGGTTGCGCACCACGGCATTGCCCATTTTTTTTGTAACGGTAAACCCTACACGTGCAACATCGCGCACCGGGTGGTCATCGGCTCGCCGTATGGCAAGCAGTACAAAAGTTTTGGTAGACGCACGAATACCTTTAGACGCAGCAAGGAAGTCACGGCGTATCTTGATAGTGGTCAGCGGTAATGGTCCCGTATGCATACGGGAGTGCAAACTATGCGCTTAAGCGTTTGCGGCCCTTAGCGCGGCGCGAAGCAACGACGCGGCGGCCACCTACGGTTGCCATGCGGGAGCGGAACCCGTGACGGCGTTTACGAACTAATTTGCTTGGCTGATATGTTCTTTTCATGGGAAAACCCCAAAAATCTCTGTTTTTGTTAAAGGAAGAGCTTTATAGCGATGTGAGAGGGCAGTGTCAATAGCCCATCGGATGGGTAAAATTAACCATTTTTTATAGAAAAATCCATTGGTTGGTAAGGAATCGCCTCAACCAATTCTTAAGGGATAATAGAATATACTAAGCTAATATCGCAAAAAAGTGTGTTTCATAACGTGTTTAGCAACCTACGCATATTCAGCCTTATCAGTGTCATGCTCATCGTAATGGTGGCGGCTATGGCCGGTATTGTGCTCAACAAGGCCGTGATGGAGCACACGCTGGCTACAGTTGAAGAAAACAACAGGAGTCTTGCAAAATCCTACACGGAGAATGTGTGGAAGCAATACCGCGACGTGATTGTGCCGCTTTCCACCAACAATCCATCGGCACTTGCCGGCAATCCCGAAGTGATGCGGTTTGCACAGGACACGATGGCACACTTCAAGCATATGCCGCTACTACGTGTGAATATCTATAACGCTGGCGGTATGCTGCTCATGAGTGTTGAAAGCAGCGGGCACAACAAGCTGCAATCTTCACAGGCATCACCTGATAAAAGTTTTGTCGCACAGGAGCTGCGTTCCATCAGTGTAAAAAATAATCTTATTGAAAACGTTGTCCTTCAGGACAGTTCAAAAGCAAGTGTGTTGCAGACGCTATTGCCTATACGCATTGGTGATTCCGGTGATCTCGACGGTGCGCTTGAAATGATCCATGATGTTACAGCTACAAAGAGTCATGCAAATTACCTGCAGATATATACAACCATAGGTACTATTTTGCTGTTTCTGATATTCTTGGCAATTGTCATTTTCAGTTCACGCCGTGCGGAAAATATTATCTCGAGGCAGCATGAGGCTAATATCGAGCTGGCTGAAGCAGCTGCAACAGCAGAAGCACAGAACCGTGAAAAATCACAGTTCCTTGCCAATATCAGCCATGAACTGCGCACACCGCTGAACGCGGTTATCGGTTTTTCCGATATCATCAAGAATGAAGTCATCGCCCCGATGGAGAATAAGAAATACCACGATTACATCAGCGATATTCATTCCTCAGGTGTGCATTTGCTCAGCCTTATCAACGATATTCTGGATTACTCCAAGGCGGAAGCTGGCAAACTGGAACTTGAAGTGTCCGAGACCAACGCCACCAAACTCATCCAGAACAGCATGCGTCTGGTGAGCCCGCGGGCGGAAACGGCCAAGGTAAAACTTTCCGAAACACTGCCGAAAGAAGCCGTTATCATGATGACGGATAACAAGAAATTTAAGCAGATATTGCTTAACCTGCTGTCTAACGCCGTTAAATTCACGCCGGCAGGCGGCGAAGTGCGTGTATCGGCCTGGCGCAATGCCGCTGATGACACCTATTCCTTTGAGGTCAAGGACACTGGCATCGGCATCGCTCCTAAGGATATTTCCCGTGCCATGGCCCCGTTCGGGCAGGTGGACAGTACCTTCTCCCGCAAATATGAGGGAACGGGGCTGGGGCTGCCTCTTACCAAGAAATTCGTGGAGATCATGGGCGGTACGTTCACCATCGAAAGTGAAGTTAATGTTGGCACCACTATTGTCTTTACCCTCCCTCGTGAGCTAAAAGAGAGGGAAGGACTCATTATTAAGTACATCACATAGCCAATGCAAAAACGCATCTCTGTTATTGATATCGCCTCCCGCAAGGGAGAAACGCCGATCGCTGTGCTCACAGCATACACTGCACCGGTTGCCCGCATTCTCGACGAACATGTGGATATCCTTCTGGTCGGCGATTCGCTCGGCATGGTGGTGTATGGCATGGAAAATACACTGGCTGTGTCGCTCGATATGATGATCGCGCATGGCAAGGCGGTGGTAAGAGCATCGAAGCGTGCACTCGTTGTTGTCGATATGCCGTTTGGCAGTTATCAGGCATCGAAAGAACAGGCATTCACTTCGGCTGCACGCATCATGGTTGAAACCGGTGCCAGTGCGGTAAAACTGGAAGGTGGCGCAGAAATGGCAGAAACGATTCGCTATCTTGTGGATCGTGGTATTCCAGTGATGGGACATGTTGGCCTCATGCCACAGCATGTGCATGCGCTGGGTGGGTATCGTTACCGTGGCCGTGACGCCAAGGAAGCCAAGTTGATCTTGGATAATGCATTGGCAGTGCAGAAGGCAGGTGCGTTCTCGCTTGTGCTGGAAGGCACGCAGGAGCAGGTGGCACGTGACATCAGCAAGAAACTTTCCATTCCAACCATTGGCATTGGCGCATCACCAGCGTGTGACGGGCAGGTGTTGGTGATCGATGATATGCTGGGCATGGGCGGCTATGCGCCAAGTTTCGTGAAGAAATATGAAAATCTTGAAGTCATCATCAGCAAAGCGGTAAAGAAATATGCCGATGAAGTTAAAACCCGCAAATTCCCGAGCGCGGATTATTATTTCTCGGGCAAGAAGAAAAAATAAGAGGTTATATGGCCGACTATAAAGAAACCTATGGCTATAAATTAGCCCATTCACGCAATGCAGCGGGCTGGACGCAGGGTGAACTTGCCGATGCAATAAATACACATAAGAAAAAGTTATATGTAGTTCCTGTCGCTCTTATAAGGCAATGGGAAGCAAACGAGCGCGTGCCACGCAATGACCAGATCAAGCTTATCACCGAAGTGCTCGCTGAAAAGTTACAGCTGGATGATGCAGGCAAGCAGGAATTGGCGCATGATTTAATGGAGCGTGCGGCAAAAACGCGTGAGCTGATCTCAGCAGGCGACGTTGTCTCCGGTGAAACGCATTTTGGTAATCTGCTGCGCGAGAAAATGGAAGCGGCAGGTATTAATGAGAATGGTCTTGCCGACCTCATTAAACAGAAAATGGGCAAGCCTTACAGTTTTGATGATATCTATCAGATCGAGCACGGGCACACGGAACCACCGCCAGAGTTTGTGAAATTGGCCCAGCAGGTCATTGATAGGAAACCGCACAGGCATAATGTGGTAAGCCATGTGCTTAGTTTACTCGGTGAAGATGAATTCAGGAGAATAAAAGGTTGCGGGGCAGATACTATCAATCAGCTGGACCATGGCCTTGTAGATCATGAAAAGCTCAAAAAGATTCTCGAAAATGCCAAGCAAGCCCTAACTGCAGCTGGGCATCTTGATGCTGAGGGTAAATTCAAGGAAGGCGAGTATCAGGGGCAGAATTATCTTGATCTGATCGCCGCAGAATATGCGCAGCAGACCGGGAAAAAACTGCCG
>CAZAQK010000029.1:0-14591 GCA_964487265.1 uncultured Rickettsiales bacterium
ACAATCTTGCTCAGTTGCGTGCACGCATGGCGGAAGTTGCTCCGCATATGGCGCGTGTTGGCGAGGTTTCATCGGCGAAATGGCCAGCCAAGGCCGTGCACTCCAAAAGTTTCCATATTTCAGATGTGGGCTTTGATGAATTCTTCCCCAATTTCTATATGACAGACCCGATCTCCCGTGCTTCCCGCAATATGGCGGAGTGCACCAAGGAGATCACAGGCCTGCAACTGAAAAAGGTGGCCTAGATGGAATTGCTTAACACCATACTGCCATTCCTCATCATCATCGGTAAGATTTTGCTGGTGGTGGTGCCGCTACTTGTATGTGTCGCCATGCTTACCCTGATGGAGCGTAAGGTGATTGCAGCCATGCAGTTGCGCAAAGGCCCGAACGTTGTGGGTTTCTGGGGGTTGCTGCAACCCTTCGCCGATGGGCTCAAGCTGCTCTGCAAGGAAACCATCCTGCCGTCGCAGGCAAATAAAGTCATCTTCCTCATTGCGCCGATGGTGACATTCGCACTCGCCATGCTTGGCTGGGCGGTGATACCTATTTCAGAAGATTTCGTGATCGCCGATATCAATGTCGGCATACTGTATCTGTTCGCTGTTTCCTCCCTCGGTGTATATGGCATCATCATGGCTGGCTGGGCAAGTAACTCCAAATACGCCTTCCTCGGTGCCATTCGCTCAAGCGCGCAGATGGTGTCGTATGAAGTTTCCATCGGGTTTGTCATCATCACCGTGTTGCTGTTTGTTGGCTCATTGAACCTGAATGACATTGTGATGGCGCAGGCGGGTGGCATGCATCACTGGTTCGCTTTCAATATTTTCTCTGGCCAGTTCATGCTGTTCCCGATGTTCATCCTGTTCTTCATTTCAGCCCTCGCGGAAACCAACCGCCACCCGTTCGATCTGCCGGAAGCTGAGGCCGAGCTGGTCGCTGGTTATAACGTGGAATACTCCTCCATGAGCTTCGCGCTCTTTTTCCTCGGTGAATATGCAAACATGATCCTCATGAGTGGTATGACCACCATTTTGTTCCTCGGTGGCTGGCATGCGCCGTTTGAAGCGGCCATCTTCACCTGGATACCGGGCTTCATCTGGTTCATCCTGAAGGTAGTGTTCTGTCTGTTCGTGTTCATCTGGGCGCGCGCTACCCTGCCGCGCTACCGTTATGACCAGCTGATGCGCCTGGGCTGGAAAGTATTCCTGCCGCTGTCGCTCCTGTGGGTGGTGCTCACGGCTGGCTATGTGGTGTATTTCAGGTAATGGTATGATCGAGCAAATATCTGCATGGCTGGTCTGGTTTGTACAACATTTCGGGTATGGCGGCATTTTTGTCATGACGTTTCTGGAAAGTACTTTTGTGCCGATTCCCAGTGAAGCAACCATGATTCCGGCAGGCTACCTTGTGCAGCAGGGGGAGATGCACCTGTTTGGTGTGCTTGCTGCAAGCATAGCAGGAACCCTTGCTGGTTCGCTCGCCATGTATTGGTTTGCTGCGCATTTTGGCCGTAAATTTTTATACAAATACGGCAAATATTTTTTCTTCGGCCATGAAAAAATGGAAAAGCTCGATAAATATTTCAAAACCCACGGCGAAATTTCCATATTCACCGGCCGCCTCATTCCCGGTGTGCGCCACGTGATCTCTTTTCCGGCTGGCCTTGCACATATGGACTTGAAGAAATTCTCTATCTATACCGGCGTTGGCGGATCTATCTGGATGTGCGTGCTGGTCACGGTGGGTTATGTCATCGGTGGCAATAAAGCATTAATTAAAGAATATATGCCTTACATAACGGGCATTGTAGTAATGAGTGTGTTTCTTATGGTGATCATGTACATAGCAAAGCAGCGTAAAATCGCAGCCAAGGAGGCCGGCAATGCTTGACAGGTCGGCACGCGCATTCCTGCTGACGGAACTGGTGAAGGGCTTTTGGCTCACGCTGAAATACATGTTCAAAACACCGGTGACCATCAACTACCCATACGAAAAAGGGCCGCTTTCACCACGTTTCCGTGGAGAGCACGCGCTCAGGCGTTATGCTAACGGCGAAGAACGTTGCATTGCCTGCAAGCTGTGCGAAGCCATTTGCCCGGCGCAGGCCATCACCATCGAAGCAGAAGAGCGCGATGATGGCTCCCGCCGCACCACCCGCTATGATATTGATATGACCAAATGCATCTATTGCGGCTTCTGCCAGGAAGCCTGCCCGGTAGATGCCATTGTGGAAGGCCCGAATTTTGAATTCGCCGCTGAAACGCGCGAGGAGCTTTTCTACAATAAGGATAAGTTGCTGGCGAACGGCGAACGCTGGGAAACGGCGATTGCCGCAAACCTCGCAGCCGATGCGGAGTACAGGTAAATAAATGTCATGCCAGCGAAAGCTGGCATCCAGAGAGTTATGAAAGAATATTTTGTTTATATGTTGGCAAGTAAGAAAAACGGAACTCTTTATACGGGTATGACTAATGATCTCATACGCAGGATATTTGAACATAAGCAAGGTATGGTTAAAGGTTTTACACAAAAATATGGCATTAAAACGCTGGTTTGGTATGAGCAGCATAATGATGTATTAGAAGCGATTAAAAGAGAGAAAAATATACAGGCATGGAAGCGCGCATGGAAATTAGAGTTGATAGAAAAAAGCAATCCAGACTGGGATGATTTGTATGAAGAAATTGCTGGATGCCAGCGTTCGCTGGCATGACACGGGAAATATATGGCTGAATTGATAACCCTCATCCCCACTATCGCTTTTTATCTCTTTGCGGCGGTCACGGTCATTTCCGGACTGATGGTGATCACCTCCAAAAATCCGGTGCACTCCGTATTCTTCCTGATATTGGCATTTTTTAATTCTGCCGCGCTCTTTATATTGATCGGCGCGGAATATATCGCCATGACGCTGGTGATCGTATATGTCGGCGCGGTGGCGGTGCTATTCCTCTTCGTGGTGATGATGCTCGATATCAACTTTGCCGAGCTGCGCCAGGGCTTCCAGAAATACCTGCCGATAGGGCTCCTTACCGCAGCCATTGTGCTGTTTGAGCTGCTCGTCGTGTTTTATATATCGCTTGGTTCGCCGCAGAGTGTGGCAGCGGCGCGCAATCCCGTATCTGGCGATATAACCAATACACACGCTATCGGTAATGTCATGTACACGGATTATTTCCTGCCGTTCCAGATGGCAGGCATTATATTGCTCATTGCCATGATCGGTGCCATCACGCTTACGCTCCGTAGCCGCCCGGGCGTGCGTCGCCAGCGCATCAGCGAACAGGTGAGCCGCCGTCGCGAGGATGCGATTGCAATTGTCAAAGTAGGTTCAGGCGAGGGGATAAAATAATGGAACATACCTTTCTGCCACATGTAGGCATCATGCATTATCTGGTGGTATCAAGCCTGCTTTTCACCATCGGCATCTGCGGCATTTTCCTGAACCGCAAAAATATAATCACCATCCTGATGTCCATTGAGCTTATCCTGCTTGCGGTCAACATCAATTTCGTGGCGTTTTCCGTAAAGCTTGCGGATCTGGGCGGGCAGGTGTTCGCCATGTTCATCCTGACGGTAGCTGCGGCTGAGGCCGCCATCGGCCTTGCCATACTGGTAATTTACTTCCGTAACCGCGGCTCCATCGCGGTGGAAGATGTGAATCTGATGAAGGGCTGATATGAGTTCTGCTGTACTTATCGAATGTATCGTTTTCCTGCCCTTGCTGGCCTCGCTCATCGTTGGCCTGTTCGTGCGCAGCATTTCTGCAAGCCTTGCCCAGAAGCTCACCTGCGGGGCAATGATACTGGCGGCACTTTTTTCTGGTGTAGTATTTGCTGAATTTGCAAGCCTTGCGGCGCACGCCGGCAGTTGGAAAGATATTGGCGCTGGCGCGGGCCTTGTGCACAAGGTGCAGCTTGGCTCATGGATCTCCTCCGGTGATTTCACGGCGAACTGGGTGCTGCGCGTTGATGCACTCACCGCTGTCATGCTCGTGGTCGTCACCTGGGTTTCATCCGTGGTGCATGTCTATTCAGTTGGCTATATGAGCCACGATGAGCACCGCCAGCGTTTCATGGCGTATCTCTCGCTTTTCACTTTCTTCATGCTGATGCTGGTGACATCTGATAATCTCGTGCAGCTTTTCCTCGGTTGGGAAGGGGTAGGGCTTTGCTCTTACCTGCTCATCGGTTTCTGGTTCAAGAAGCCCGAGGCTAATGCCGCGGCCATCAAGGCATTCCTCGTCAACCGCGTGGGCGATTTTGGTTTTGCGCTGGGGATATTCGCCACCTTCGTGCTGTTTGGTTCCATCAGCTTCGATACGATCTTTGCCGCAGCTCCAACCTATAAAGATTCCACGCTCAATTTCTTGGGCTATGAGCTTCCGGCACTGACACTCATTTGCATCCTGCTCTTCATCGGCGCGATGGGTAAATCGGCACAGCTTGGCCTGCATACATGGCTGCCGGATGCGATGGAAGGCCCAACACCAGTTTCCGCACTCATCCACGCCGCAACCATGGTGACAGCGGGTGTATTTATGGTGGCGCGCTGCTCACCGCTGTTTGAACTTTCTGATACTGCCCTGATGATCGTCACCATCATTGGTGCACTTACAGCATTTTTCGCGGCAACCGTCGGGTTGGTGCAGAATGATATCAAGCGCGTGATCGCTTATTCCACCTGTTCGCAGCTGGGCTATATGTTCTTTGCCTGCGGGGTAGGGGCATATTCCGCTGCCATCTTCCATTTGATGACACATGCGTTCTTTAAAGCCCTGCTGTTCCTTGGTGCGGGCTCGGTGATACACGGCATGTCCGGCGAGCAGGATATGCGCCGCATGGGCGGTGTCTGGCGGCTTCTGCCTTATACCTATGTGCTGATGTGGATCGGCTCACTGGCACTGGCGGGTATCCCATTCTTCGCCGGGTATTATTCCAAGGATATGATTTTAGAAACAGCCTATGCCGCCGGTGGCGTCGGCACATTTGCCTTCTGGCTGGGTATTGCGGCTGCATTCATGACCGCGTTTTATTCATGGCGTTTATTATTCATGACCTTCCACGGCAAGCCACGCGCTTCGCATGATGTGATGCATCATGTGCATGAATCACCGGGCATTATGCTGTATCCGCTGCTGCTGCTTGCGGCTGGCGCGCTCTTTTCTGGTGTGCTCGGTTATCATGTATTCGGCATGGTTTCCGCCAGCGGGGATTTCTGGCAGGCGACCATCGGCAGCCATGCAATCATCGAACATGCGCACCACGTGCCCGGCTGGGTGCCTGTGCTGCCGCTGCTGGTTGCACTTTCCGGTATTGGCCTTGCATGGTATCTCTATATCGTGAACACCTCGCTGCCGAAAAAACTGGCAGACAGGTTCCCGCGCCTATACCAGTTCCTGCTCAATAAATGGTATTTCGATGAGCTGTATGATGCCATCTTCGTGCGCCCTGCCAAACGTATCGGCTATTATCTGTGGCGGTTCTTTGATGAAAAGATCATTGATGGTTTAGGCCCGAACGGTGCCGCTCTCATCACCCATATTTTCGCTGGCCGCACCAGCAGGCTGCAGACCGGCTATGTCTATCATTATGCGTTTTCCATGCTGATCGGTTTTATGGTGATCATCAGCTGGGTGGTGTTCGGAGGATAAATGCTAACCACACTGATCTTACTTCCACTCATTGGTGCTTTTATCACCATGTTCACCCGCAGTGACAATGAGGCGCGGTGTGTTGCATTATTCACTACCATCATCACCTTTGCGGCTTCTATTTATCTCTGGGTTGCCTTCAAAACAGATACGGCTGAGTTCCAGTTCGTCGAGCAATACCAGTGGTTCGCCGGCCTCAATATTTCTTACTTTCTGGGGATAGACGGCATTTCCATTTTCATGGTGCTGCTCACCACCTTCCTCATGCCTATCTGCATTTTATGCAGCTGGGAATCCATTGAGCACCGCGTGCGCGCCTTCATGGCCAATTTTCTCATTCTGGAAGCGCTTGTCATCGGCGTGTTCTGCGCGCTGGATAGCATTTTATTTTACCTCTTCTTCGAGGGCATGCTGATCCCGATGTATCTCATCATCGGCATCTGGGGCGGCAAGCAGCGCATCTATGCTTCGTATAAATTCTTCCTCTACACGCTGGCGGGCTCGGTGCTGTTCCTGGTTGCCATCATGTATCTCTATAATACCTTCGGTACCACCTCGATCCCTGAACTGATGCAGAAATCACCGGAACTGGGGCTTGATGTGCAGAAATGGCTGTTCCTTGCCATGCTGGCATCATTCGCCGTAAAAGTGCCGATGTGGCCGGTGCATACCTGGTTGCCGGACGCGCACGTGCAGGCTCCAACAGCCGGTTCAGTTATCCTTGCCGGTATCCTCCTTAAAATGGGTGCCTATGGCTTCCTGCGTTTTTCGCTGCCCATGCTGCCGGATGCTTCGCATCATTTCTCCACGCTTATCTTCGGCCTGTCGCTGGTGGCAGTGATATACACCTCTCTTGTGGCACTGATGCAGACGGATATGAAAAAGCTCATCGCCTATTCATCGGTGGCGCATATGGGTTTTGTAACCATCGGTATTTTTGCGTTCAACATGCAGGGTATCCAGGGGGCTATCATTCAAATGATAAGCCACGGTCTTGTTTCTGGTGCACTCTTCCTTTGCGTTGGCGTGGTCTATGACCGCATGCACACCCGCGAGATCGCAAGCTATGGCGGCGTGGTCAACGTCATGCCGGTATACGCACTGATATTCATGATCTTCACCATGGCCTCTGTCGGCCTGCCTTCCACCTCCGGCTTTGTGGGAGAGTTCCTCATTCTAACAGGCGCATACAAAGCCAGCAGCACGGTGGCATTCCTCGCCACAACCGGTGTGGTGCTCGGTGCTGCCTATATGCTGTGGCTCTACCGCCGCGTGGTATTCGGTGAGATCACCAACAAAGAAGTCTCTGCCATGAAGGATGTCAGCATGCGTGAGAAGATCATCTTCATTCCGGTGATCGTGCTTGTCATGTGGCTGGGTATTTATCCGAAACCCTATTTCACGGCGATGGATGCATCGGTCGCCAACCTGATCAAACAAGTGAGTGTAAAACCATGAAGTTTTTCTGTCATGCCAGACGCCGATTTTCCCTGCGAGCAGAGCAAGCAGCAGGAAAATCGTGCGATGTGGCATCTAGCCATGTAACTACAATCTGGATGCCAGCTTTCGCTGGCATGACAAATAGTGGGGGTTGTGCATGGGCGATATAACCATGAATAGCCTGCACAGCATCATGCCGGAGCTTTTCCTCTGCCTGTCTGCCATGGTGCTTCTGATGTATGGCGTATATGCACGTGCGAAAGCCGACGGCATCAACCAGGTGCTGGCACTTTCCATGCTCGCCATGACCATGGCTTTTGTCATCAAAACCTGCGGCGCGCCACAAACGGTGATGAACGGCATGTTCATAACCGATGCGTTTGCCTGCTTCAGCAAGCTGCTGATACTCGGTGCTGCGATGCTGGTGCTGCTCTTTTCGTCTGGCTGGCTGCGCGAAGAAGGTGGCAGGCCTTTTGAGTTCATCATCCTTGTGCTGTTTGCCACGCTCGGCATGATGTTCATGGTATCGGCGGCGGATTTCCTCACGCTTTATGTAGGGTTGGAAATGGCGAGCCTTTCGCTTTATGTGCTGGCATCCTTCCAGCGTGATCATGCTAAATCGTCCGAAGCAGGGCTTAAATATTTCGTGCTGGGTGCGCTGGCTTCCGGCATGCTTTTATTTGGTATATCGCTGGTATATGGATTCACTGGCACAACCAGTTTTGATTCACTCGCCGCCCTCTTTGGCGCAGGCGGGGAAGTTTCAAAAGCAGTTATACTCAGTCTTGTGCTGGTGATGGTCGGGTTCTGCTTCAAGCTTTCCGCCGCACCGTTCCATATGTGGGCACCAGATGTATATGAGGGCGCGCCAACACCGGTTACGGCTTTCTTCGCCACTGCCCCAAAAGTAGCGGCTTTCGCACTCTTCACCCGTGTATTGCTTCAGCCCTTTGGTGAGCTGTTTGCGCAGTGGCAGCAGGTAATTATCTTTGCGGCCATCGCATCCATGCTGGTGGGGGCGCTTGCTGCCATCATGCAGACCAACATCAAACGCCTTTTAGCCTATAGCTCCATTGGCCATGTTGGCTTCATTTTTATGGCGATCGCCGCAGGCACGCCCGGTGGCATTCAGGCTTTGCTCATATATCTCGCGCTCTATATTTTCATGAGTGCCGGGGCGTTCGGATGTGTACTGGCCATGAAGCGCGCCGGTGAGCCGGTAGAGGATATCAAATCCCTCGCAGGCCTTTCCCAGACTCAGCCTTTCATGGCGGCGATGCTTGCCATCTTTATGTTCTCCATGGCGGGTATCCCGCCGCTGGCTGGCTTTTTCGGCAAGATGTATGTGGTGCTGGCCGCCATTGATGCCGGGCTGATATGGCTGGCTGTCGTTGGGGTAGCCACAAGCGTCATAGCCTGCTATTACTACCTGAAAGTGGTAAAAGTGATGTATTTTGACACGCCTGCAAAGCATTTCGATTCATCCCATTCCTTCGCCTGCCGGGTGGCGATGGTGGTGGCTGTTTCCGTGACAACCTTATTCTTCCTCCTGCCAACCCCGTTGGTAACGCATGCCAAAGCTGCGGCGGATTCACTCTTTGTAACTCCATGAGCAAACAAACCAAAAACCTGCTGAATGACTATCACCTCCTGTCGTTTGACACGCTGGATTCCACCAATGAGGAAGCCAAGCGTTTGGCCAAGGCAGGCGGCGGGCATGGTGCGGTCATCTGGGCAAAAAAGCAAACGGCGGGCAAGGGGCGCATGTCGCGCAATTGGGTATCTGCCGATGGAAATTTATTTGTATCCGTGCTGCTCCAGCCGGAAAAACCGCTTTCTGAAGCCAGCCAGCTTTCCTTCGTGGCGGCAATGGCGGTTATTGAATCGCTGGTGGATCTATTGCCTAAAGGCAAAAAAATTCACTGCAAATGGCCGAATGATATTCTGATAGGTGATAAAAAACTTGGCGGCATCCTGCTCGAATCCTTCAGCACGCCGGATACCGGCAACTGGGTGGTGGTGGGTGTTGGCGTGAATGTCGATAGTTTCCCGCCGCGCACGGAATTTCCTGCCACCAGCCTGAAAGATGTGGGGGTTGAGCTGGTCTCAGCAAAGATCATCCTCTCGCGTTTCATCCATCATTTCATTGAGCGTTATAATCAATGGAACACCAAAGGTTTTGCGCCCGTTCGTAAAGACTGGGAGCAATATGCCTGGGGCATTGGCAAGACCATAACTGCCCGCTTGCCGGATGAAGAGATGGAAGGCATCGCCGAGGGTATCGACCCGCAAGGCGCGCTCATCCTCAAACTTAAAGATGGCAAGAAACGCCATATCTTAGCCGCCGATGTATTCCCGGCGTCAAAAACAGCAGGTAAAAAATAATGCTCCTTGCCATTGATGCAGGTAATACCAACGTGGTATTTGCGGTATTTGACCGCGATACGATTGTAGGTCAATGGCGTATCTCCACCGATGCCCGCCGCACTGCCGATGAATATGGCGTATGGCTCACGCAGGTGATGGAGCATGAAAAGCTCGACCCTAAAAAGATCACCGGTGCAATTTTAGCCAGCGTTGTACCGCAGGCGATATTCGATCTGCGTATGCTGGCTAAACGTTATTTCCATACCGACCTGATGATCGTGGGTGATCCCGCGCTGAAGCCCGTCATGCCGGTGAAGCTCGATAACCCGCGTGAAGTGGGTGCAGACCGGCTGGTGAATGCGTTTTCCGCGTGGAAAAAATATAAGCAGGCACTTATCGTGCTTGATTTCGGCACAGCCACCACGTTCGACGTGGTGAATGCCAAAGGCGAATATATGGGTGGTGTCATCGCTCCGGGTGTGAATTTATCGCTCGATGCATTGCAAAAAGCCGCTGCGAAATTACCCAATGTGGGCATCATGCGTCCGGCCAAAACGGTTGGCACCAACACAGTGGCCGCCATGCAGTCCGGCATTTATTATGGCTATGCAGGGCTGATCGATGGCATTGTTTCGCGCATCAAGGAAGAGCAGGGCAGCAGCATTAAGGTGATCGCGACCGGTGGCCTTGCATCGCTTTATACCAAGGCCTGCCCGGTGATCGAGAATATCGAGCCAGACCTCACGGTTCTGGGGCTCAAGGAAATATATGAATTGAATAAATAAGTGTTAGTGCTAGTGCGGGTGCGGGTGTATATAGCATCCATTCTTATTCACTAACACTCACACCAGCACTCACACCACTATGACCTTTGATTTTTCCAAACACAAAGACGATCTGCTATTCGTGCCGCTTGGCGGTTCCAACGAAATCGGCATGAACCTCAACCTGTATACCTATAACGGCAAATGGCTGATGGTGGATTGCGGCATGGGCTTCGCCGGTGATTATTACCCCGGTATTGAGCTGCTGCTTCCTGATATTTCCTTCATTGTGGAGCGTAAGGCCGATCTGCTTGGCCTTGTCATCACTCACGCGCATGAAGACCATCTGGGTGCCGTGCCCTATCTGTGGCGCGAGCTTGAATGCCCTATCTATACCACACCATTTACCGGCGCATTCCTTAAATACAAAATGGCCGAGATGGGGCCGGGCAAAAAGCCTGAGGTCATCACGCTCGAATCCGGCGGCAATGCACAGCTTGGGCCGTTCGCGCTGGAGTTGGTCGAGCTTACCCATTCCATCCCGGAAATGCAGGCGGTTGCCATCAGCACCCCCAAAGGTGTGGTGATGCATACGGGGGACTGGAAGTTCGATGAACGCCCGATGATCGGCCCGGTTTCCGATTATGAGCTGCTCAAAAAATATGGCGATGGCAAAGTGCTGGCCATGGTCTGCGACTCCACAAACGTATTCGTGGAAGGTGAAGCAGGTTCGGAAGGCGAAGTGCGTGAGCATCTGGTAGAACTCATCAAAAAATGCCCGAAGCGCGTCATTGTCACCACATTCGCATCAAACCTCGCGCGCGTTGAATCACTTATGATCGCTGCCAAGGAAGCAGGCAGGGTAGTGGCATTGGTTGGCCGTTCGCTGCACCGCATGAAGGAGGCTGCCGAGCAAAGCGGTTACCTCAATGTCGATGTCGAGATCGTCAGCGACAAGGAGATCATGAACCTGCCGCGTGAAGATGTGCTTATCATCAGCACCGGTTGTCAGGGCGAGCCGCGCGCGGCACTTACGCGTATTGCACGCGGGGAGCATCCGTCCGTTAAATTGACGCCGGGCGATACGGTGATTTTTTCTTCTCGCAAGATTCCCGGCAATGAATCCAAGATACACTGGATGATAAACCGCCTCATCGAAAAGAAGGTGGAGGTGATCACCGATAAGGATTATTACATCCACGTTTCCGGTCATCCGGCACGTGATGAACTCAAGCGCATGTATGAGCTGGTGCGCCCGCAGATAGCGGTGCCTACGCATGGCGAGCCATACCATCTGCATGAACATGCCAAACTCGCACGCTCATTAGGTGTGGCCGAAACCGTGGAGGGTAGCAATGGTGCAGTAGTTTTACTGGAGCAGGGCGAAGCTGGGGTGATTGGCCGTGTGCATTCCGGCTATATCGCGGTGGATGGGCATTCGCTTATTCCGGCGGATTCAGAAATTATCCGCACCCGCCGCAAAATGCGCGATGACGGCATGGTGATGGCAAGTCTGGTGTTGGATAAAGACGGTGAACTGCAAGCACCCGTGGTGCTTTCCATGCCCGGCCTGCTCAGCAGGGAAGAAGACGGCGAGCTGATAGCAGAGCTTACCGATGAGGTATCTCGCATTGTGGAAGCTGCGAAAGCTCGCCAGTCCGATGATCAGATAAGGGAAACGGTGCGGCTTGCCTTACGCAAGATACTCACGCGCGAACTGAGCAAAAAGCCGGTGATAGAGATTCACGTGAGTAGGGTTTGATTCATGTCATGCTCGGGCTTGACCCGAGCATCCATCAAAAATATTTTTTAATAGATGTATCCTCGGCTCAGGGCCGAGGATGACAATTCACTTAGTGCGTTTTCTGCGCCTGTTGGGTTTGTGCACGTTGTTGTGCCACCTTATCGCGGAACTTGGTGGTCACTTCCGCCTGCTGTTCCTGGGCGATATTATGGCCAACCATCATGCCCTGCGCATAGGAGATCTTGGCAACATTTGCCACATCCTGGCCGGAGATCTGCGTGCTCTCACGGCCACGGATAACTTCGGTCGCCATACCGGAATAGCCGCCTATGGCACCAAAAGTTGATGCGCCTACCAAGCCACCAACCAATGTAACACCAACTTTGCTAAGGGTAGCGGCCTGACCCGTAATGGCGGCTCCTAATACTTCCCCTACACCTGGAAATACTAACGCAGCAATGCCTGCGATTGCGGCACCTGCTAAAGCACCAATAACACCACCGGTGAGCGCGCCTTTGATAAAGCCCCACATGCCATCTGTGGTTGAATCTAAAAATGATTTCTTCTCTTCCATAACTTTCTCCTTAATTTCCTGGTATTAGATGATTGTTTCTTACATGTGCCGGTAAGCCGCCACCAGATGCGATCGGCATATCATCGCCGGTTTGACGTTGTTGGCTATGGCTGCGTGCGTGTTCGCGTGCCAGCATGGTTTCCTGCATTTCAATTTGTTTATCACGGAATTGCGTTTCTGCCTTCACGCCTTGGTAAGCAGCAACACCACCGGTGATCAAACTGCCGATGCCCACACCGATCGCCATGCGCTTGATGAAATCGCCTGCGCCAAGTCCGGCGGTACCAAATAAATCCCAGCCACCCATGCCACCCAATATGGCCGATGCACCAAGCAGTGCGCCGGAAATCAATATGCCGCGCGGCAGGTAATCGATCACCGCCTTGCCGAATGATTTCAGGCCAACGCCGACTTTTTCAAAGAACGAAAGGGGCTGTTTGAGTTCCATCAGAGTGCCCTTCCTACAATTTCGCGCAGGGCGCGGCGTTCTTCTTCACGCTGGCAGTGCGTGTCGCAATCAGGCTCGCCTTGCAATGTCAGTGCAGTCGCTACCGATTTAGCGGCGCGGCCATTGGTGGGTTGCTTGCTTCCGGTGTAAGATGTCTCCGGTGCTGGAACTGTTTGTGCTTTTGCCGGTTCTTTATGGCCGCTGCGTGCCATTTCAAACTGCTTGGCCTGAACCTTGGCCATGTCTTCGTTGATGCGGTCATTATGTTTTTTCATGTCGGCTACCGCGCCAAGTGCACCACCCACACCAAGCGTGGCAAAACCAAGGCCGCTGCCGAAAAGGAAGGCGATGGCTTTTCTGGCACCGATTTCAAATCCGGTTGCAACCGTTGGCGATACCCCTGTAACCTCAGACAACAATGTTCCGGCGCCGGCCTGGAAGCCAAAAGCAACGGCAGCGCCAGCAATGACAACAGCGGCAGTAAGCAACACGCCTTTGCCGAATCCGCTGGCGGCAACCTGCACAAAGCCGCGCCACAATTTTCCGAACCCGCTATAGACAGCATTGTCGACTGCATCTTTGACTTTATCGGGAAGGCCGGTATCAGGAACGGTGTAGGCCAGATTCTGGACGTCCTGCGCGCTCTGGGGATTGATCGTAATCCCAGTGAAGAGCATTTTTTTCAGGCCAGCAAAATCCACGAATGCATCCCGTCAATTATTTAACATTGTCATAAGTTTATCATACCCCATCCAAGGGTTATATGAAGCTTTTATGACATGGCAAAAACCAGCTGTCGAGGGGGCTGTTTCAGTGGGGGGTAGCGCGTGTGTGGTCGAAGGAAAGCAGGGCTTTTTCGGCGGCTGCCATCACGCGGTCGCGGTGGTAAGTGTTTGATTCCGGGTAATCTATCATGCTTTCATAGGAAGGCAGCACAACCGGCTTATCCTTGCCGTTCTTACCGTTTTCCAGCTCATGCTCAATCGCTTGCCCGGCGGCCTTCTGCTGGGCTTCCACAGCCTGCGTGGCCTCGCGGGAGACGATACCTTTGAACCACATGTCGGTTTTATCGAATATACGGCGGAAAAGGTCGCGGTTTAAGCCAAAGCTGGCACCCAGTGCCCCGAATGTACCCATGGAGGCGGCGGGGATACCCAGCCCATGCAATACACCGCCCTCAGCCACCAGCTTGCCTAGGAGATGTTCGGCCGCACCGGTATAGGCGAATAATGCACCGGCAGCGACACCGGCGATCAGCCCAACCAGTGAAACCTTCCAGAATGCGAAGCGGTTTTTCTTGTCCGGTTCTAGCTGCGCATAGTGTGTGGTGCGGTATGGTTTTTCTTCCAGTATGCGCGAAGCCTCGCTAAATCCTTTGGATTGCTGGGCTGCGGCTGTGGCTGCTTTCTCATCGCCTTTGATGATGGCTTTAATTTCCGCGATATCCTGTTTCAGTTCGTTGAATTTGCCTTCTTCGTAGAGCTTCATGCGCACTTCGGCTTCTTCCTGTGAAGCAGCAACAGCACCGGAAACCTTGCCGATATTGCCGAATTCATAGGTGCCAACCGTGTTATCGTCCACATGCAGCATTGCGCTCA
>CAZAQK010000030.1:0-14584 GCA_964487265.1 uncultured Rickettsiales bacterium
GATGATGGTGGCCTGCTGCTGCCCCTGCCGGGTATCGACACGGATGACCAGCTCGGCACCGATCCTGAAAAACAGTTTCGACTGGAAGGTGATGTCGCCGCTTTCGGTGCGGAGGATGGGGTTGCCGTTTGCATCGCGGTTTATGACAAAACCGGCGAGGATGCTTCCCGGCGGCAGGCGCGTGAGAATAGGCGGCAGGTTGGTGGAATTACTATCGGCAATGCCGGGTTGCTTCACATTCTGCGATGGCGGGGCGATGATGTTCAGGAAACGAATTTCATCCATCCTCGGCCTCCGCGATACTTTATCGTTGCATCAGCTTGATGGATAATGCCGCAGCGTCAGTCGCCGCAGTGGAATGCGGAGCTTTGACGATCAGGGATTTCTGGCTGCGGATGGAATCTTTCACTTTATTGTCACGACGGATGATGCCAAGCAGCGGTGGCGACATGTTCAGGAAATTGACACAGGCCTTGTTGAGCGCGTGATAGGTGCCTTCGCCCTCTTTCTGCGTGGCAGCCTGGTTGATAACGATGCCGATATCCGGTGGCTGCTTGCTGCCCTGCGCTATTTTGATGAAGGCGTAAGCATCGGTGAGCGAGGTGGGTTCATCGGTGACCACCACAATGCAACGGCCAGCCAGCGATGATAGATATTGCACGTGGTGCTCAATGCCTGCGCCGAGATCGATGATGATGAATTCATAATTTTTCTGGATGGATTTGAGCTCAGCAGCGAGCGTCTCCAGCTTATCAACCGCCAGTGTGGCCAGTGCGGCAGAACCACTGCGGCCTGCCACAATATCAAAGCCGCCTTCGGGATATTGGGTGATGGATTCCTTAAGGGTAGCCCTGCCGTTGATGACACTGTTCAGGTCGCGCTGTGGAGTGAGGCCAAGCTGTACGTCGACATTGGCGAGGCCGATATCGCCATCGAATAACAGCACCTGGCGGCCGGAACGGGCAAACAGATGTGCCAGCGTGATCGAAAGCCATGTTTTGCCGACGCCTCCTTTACCGGAGGCGATGGCGATGATGTTATTGGAGGCAGGATCGGTCATAAGGGTACTAGCTTCATGTAAAAATCTCAGGTTTGCAACTGGTATTGCAGTAATAGTTCGGCAAGGGCGGTGGCATTGGCGGGCTTTAATGCATCGACCACGGAAGAGGATGCGCTGATATTGCAGAAGGCAAAGTCGTATGCCGCAATCACCGCCATTATGCCGCCGAAGCGGCGCGCCGTATCGGCACGTGTGACGAGCACACGGCGTATTGGCAGGGAGGCAAAGGATTCGGCAGTGTCGATGGCTTCCATACTGTCACCGCCAGCGGCCATGACCATGACCGGTTCAACGGTGTCGAGCTCGGCTAAGGTTTGCAGCTCGCGCATATCCGCGCGGTCATAGGCGTTGCAGCCTGCCGTGTCGATCAGCACGCGGGTGCGGCTAGGCAGTGAAGCGAGATAGGTTTTGAGTTCCTGCCGTGAGCTGACCACTTCAAGGTCGACTTCAAGGATGTTGGTGAATGCCTGAAGCTGCTCGATGCCGCCGGCGCGCTTGGTGTCGGTCGTGACAACGGCGATGGGAATTTTTTCCATGGCCAGGCGGGTGGCGATCTTGGCGATGGTGAAGGTTTTGCCGATGCCGGGCGCGCCAACCAGCATGAGGTGCGAATCAAGCCGGTCAAATGGCAATGGGTCAAAATTGAAGAAATTGCCCAGCAGTTTTTCCAGGGCCATGCGTTGCAGTTTGGCAGGGTCTTCCTTGCCGCCCATGCGCACCAGCGCGGTGGCCGCGACCATTTCCTTATCGGTTATTTTCTGCATCAGCTTGGCACTGAACAGATCCGGTACATTGTGGAAACGCAGGATGTTCTGCAACTGGAAGCGCAGGTCTGCCGCGGATGCTGATTCCTTGCGGTCATCTATGGGTTTAGGTGGTGGTGGTGTGAAAGTTGCCGGTGATTCATCGGATTCTTCAACGGCGGCTGTTACTTTGATGGCGCGTTTGCCCGCCGGTTCACTGGCGATAATGATGGCATTTTCACCCAGTTCCTCGCGTACCAGCTTGATGGCGGCCGGCATGTTGGTGGCGGTAAAACTGCGAAGCCTCATGCGGCCTTATCCTGTTTCCTGCGCTGCCAGATGCCATAGCTGGTGATAAAAAACCATGCAAGCTCAAGCAGGAAGGCCGACAAATTCCAATCCCACATCAGGGAAATGAGGATGAGCACAGCACCGGCCAGGTTCAGGCACAGGTAATCATAGCCGTTTGGCTTCATACGGCCTTTCTGGAGGAAGAAATAAGCCAGCAGGAAGCAGCACATGCCGCATAGGCCAATGGCGTTGAATAGTAAATCGGTCATATCTGCCCCAGCGTTTTGATGCGCGCCTTGGGGTGGATCTCATTCTGTGACAGCACAATGGTGGAAGGGCGGAAACGCTCGATGACCGAGCGCACATACGGACGAATGGCAGGGCTGGTGAGCAGCACCGGCATTTCACCCTGCATGGCGAATTTATCGAAGGTGCTGCGCACGGCATTGATGAATTCCTGAATGCGTGATGGTGCCATGGAGAGTATTTTGTCGTCACCGGCAGATGTCAGTGATTCTATATACGTCTGTTCCCATGCCGGTGACATGGTGACCAGCGGGATGTAGCCATCCGGCCCGGTGTTGGCGTGGCTTATCTGGCGGGCGAGGCGGGAACGCACATGCTCGGTCACCATGTGCACATTCGGCGTGGAGCGCGATGCTTCGGCAATGGCTTCGATGATGGTGGAAAGATCGCGTATGGATACGGTTTCCTTGAGCAGATTCTGCAGCACACGCTGCACACCGCTGACGGAGATCTGCGAAGGAATGGTCTCGCTGACCAGCTTCTGCTGGGTTTTGCCCAGATCATCGAGCAGTTTTTGCGTTTCTGCGTAAGATAGCAGTTCAGACATATTGTCTTTGATGACTTCGGTGAGGTGCGTGGTGATGACGGTTGGCGGGTCAACCACAGTGTAATTGCGGAACAGGGCTTCTTCGCGCTGGTTCTCGGCGATCCATTTGGCGGGCAGGCCGAAGGTGGGCTCGGTGGTGTCATCGCCCGGCAGGTCCATCTTGCCGCCACTCGGATTCATGATGAGCAGGGAATCCGGGCGGATGTCGCCACGTGCGGCTTCAATTTCCTTTACTTTCAGCACATAGGTATTTGGTGGAAGCTGCATGTTATCCTGAATGCGCACGGCAGGAATGACAAACCCAAGCTCACGCGCCATCTGGCGGCGCAATGCCTTGATCTGCTCGGTGAGGCGGTGGCCTTTCTGGTAATTGATGAGCGGCAGCAGGCCATAGCCCAGCTCAAGCCTGAGTGAATCAATCAGCAGGAAGTCAGATGCCTGTTCCTCAGCCGGTGCAGCTTCGCCTTCTGCTGCCGGACCGGTTAGGGCTTTCATTCCGGCGGGTGTTGCTGCCGTGGCCGCAGCACTGTCTTTCTGCGGGTTCTTCAGCATGTACCACGCCAGGTAACCGCTGATGCCACCTAATACAACAAACGGCAGGGCTGGCACACCCGGCACGGCGGCAAGCAGCAACATGAATCCGCTGGTGATACCCAGCGGTGTGGGCGAGCGTGTGAGCTGGTTCAATACGGCTTTTTCGGCGGAACCGGCAGCACCGGATTTGGTAATGAGGATACCGGCGGCGGTGGAGACGATGAGGGCAGGTACCTGTGTTACCAGGCCGTCGCCCACGGTCAGGGTGGTGTAGGTGTGCACCGCATCAGCAAAGCTCATATCATTTTGAGCGACACCGATGATAATACCCGCAACGAAGTTAATAAAAGTAATAAGCAAACCTGCTATGGCATCGCCGCGCACGAATTTGCTGGCACCATCCATGGAGCCGAAGAAATTGCTTTCTTCTTCCAGTTCCTTGCGGCGGGATTTGGCGACATCTTCGCTGATGAGGCCGGCGGATAAGTCGGCATCGATTGCCATCTGCTTGCCCGGCATGGCATCTAACGAGAAGCGTGCCGATACTTCGGCGATGCGGCCGGAACCTTTGGTGATAACCACGAAATTGATGATGGTGAGGATGGCGAAAATGATGGCGCCGATCACAACAGAGCCACCCATCACGAAACCGCCGAATGCCTCGATCACATGGCCTGCCGCATCAGTGCCTTCATGGCCATGGGATAGAATGAGGCGAGTGGAGGCGATGTTGAGCGACAGCCTGAGCATGGTGACAATGAGCAGGATGGTGGGGAATGCATTGAGTTGCAGCGGCTTTTCAACGAACAATACCGTCATCAGGATAAGGACGGAAACGGTGACGGAAAGCGAAAGCATCAAATCGAGCAGCAGCGGCGGCAGCGGCAGGATGAGCACTACAAGGATGCTGATGATGCCAATGGCGAAATAAATGTCGCGGCGTTTCAGCAGGTCCATCGCCTGCCGGCGAATGTCAGGTACCGTAGGTGCTGTTACTGCCGCTTCGGCCATGGTTAAAACTCACATTCTTTTTTTTCATCGTTCCAGCGGCCACCCTGATCGAGGCAGCTATCCACATCCAGCCAGCGGCTGCACATGGGAATGCTGCCTATCAGCAACCCTATTATCAGCCAGCTGATGCGTATCTTCCATTCACGTTTCATTATTCCGTTCCTGTGGGCGGCGGCGGAATAGCGGCACCCTGTTCGCCATATGCTTTCAGTTTATTGCGCAGGGTGCGTATGGAAATGCCCAGTATGTTGGCGGCGTGCGTGCGGTTACCGAGGCAGTGGTTGAGTGTATCAAGGATGAGTTCCTGCTCTACGGAATCCACGGTGCGGCCAACCAGACCGCCACCGGCCTTGGTATTGGATACGCCGGTATTGGTGGCGAGCTGTGGTGCTGCCGCTTCCAGCATGCCCTGAAGATAGATTGCGTCTGGTTCAATGCTGGAACCCGTTGCCAGCAGCACGGTGCGGTGCATGGTGTTTTCCAGTTCGCGCACGTTGCCGGGCCAGTGATAGGCCTTCAGCTTAGTTTCTGCGGCCGGGCTCAGCTTTTTTACATCCACGCCGTTTGCCTTCGAGTATTTCTCGATGAAATGGATGGCCAGCGGCAATATATCGGATTTCCTGTCGCGCAGGGCAGGCATGTCGAGTGTGATGACGTTCAGGCGGAAGAACAGATCTTCACGGAAGGTGCCTTTTTTAACCTCTTCCTGCATATTGCGGTTGGATGTGGCAAGTACGCGGATATTTACTTTCACCGGCTTGTTGCCGCCGATGCGGTCTACTTCACGCTCCTGCAATACGCGCAGCAGCTTGGATTGCAGGCGCAGATCCATTTCGCTGATCTCATCGAGCAGGATGGTGCCGCCATTGGCTTCCTCGAATTTGCCGATGCGGCGTGCCACAGCACCAGTGAAGGCACCTTTCTCATGGCCGAATAATTCCGATTCCAGCAGGTTTTCCGGAATGGCCGCGCAGTTCACCGAGATCATGGTGTTGCCTGCGCGTTTGCTTTTCTTGTGGATGTAACGGGCGATGACTTCCTTACCTGTGCCGGATTCGCCTGTGATGAGTATGCTGGCTTCTGAAGGCGCAATCTGGTCAGCCATGGCGAGCACTTTTGCCATTTCCGGTGACGCATGGATGACGGACTGGGTTTCTTCCGTGATTGCTTCCAGAACGGCGGCAATAAGCTCTTCGTTGGGCGGAAGCGGGATATATTCCTTTGCACCCTGGCGGATGGCTTTTACGGCAGCGTCCTTATCGGCTTTGATGCCGCAGGCGACAACGGGCAGGTTGAAGCGTTCGCGCATCAGGAGCGTGATGAGCTTCTCGATGTCTTCGCGCACTTCCACCATGATGAGGTCTGCACCCTGGCCACCGCGCAGCAGGTTCATGGCATTTTCAATATCCGCCACGTGCATGACCTTGGCACCACGGCTTTTGGCAATACTGCTGGCTGCGCCTATCTGCCCGTATAGTTCACCGATGATGAGTAGTCTCATTTCTTATACTCCTGGTATGAGTGCGGGTGCGAGTGCGGGTGTTTTAATGCACTCACACTCGCACCAACACCCGCACTTTAATGTTTCTCCGCTTTGATGATCTCGGTCATGGTGACACCAATTTTATCTTCCACCACCACCACTTCGCCACGGGCGATGAGGCGATTGTTCACGAAAATATCAATAGGCTCACCTACTTTTTTATCAAGCTCAAGCACGGCACCGCGCCCAAGTTTTAAAAGCTGGTTCACCTGCATACTGGTTTTACCCAGTACGACTGAAATCTGCACCGGTATGTCATACACCGTCTCTAAGCTCAGATTCTCCAAGCCGTCGACCGGCAATGTTGCTGCCGCTGCTGTTTGTTCGTCTGCCATAGATTACTCCTTTTGGCTGGTTGGTGTTTCCACGGATTCCGCCGGTGCTTCAGGATTCTTAACCTGATTTTCCAGTTTTTCCATGTCTTTTGTGGCGTCGAAGGCTACGGAGGCTGCCATATTGCCTACGGCCTTATCAATATCCTGCCATAACTGCTCGGTATTGCGGATGAAACCGCCCTGTTTCCACTGTATCTTACAATCGGTTACAGGGATTGCTGCATCCGGCAATACCTGCACCTTCATGTCGGATTTGAGGCGAGCGATTATATCACTAATACGCTTTTCCAGCGAGGCGGCCAGGCTTTCATGCACAACAACGGTGAGGACCGCTTCCCCAACCATGGCGGATACGCAGCGTTCCACGATCTCCTGTATGGCGGCACCGGCGTTTTCTGCCAATGCTGCACCGGCCACTTTTTTGGCTATGGTGAGGGAGGCGGCGGACATCTGTTCACGTAGCATGATGGCCATGCGGCTGTAATCCTCAAATATCGGCAGCACCGACAGCATGACATTATTCAATGCGTCGGAAATTTTGCGATCTGTCTCGGCCTGAGCATCGGTCTGCAGGCGTTTGCCTTCTTCTGTGCCTTCCAGAAATCCACGGCGGTAACTTTCCAGCTCAGCCTGTTTCAGCTGTTCTTCGGAAAAGGTAGGGGGAGGAGGGGTAACCTCCCCCTTATGTCTGCCGCCAGGCAGATACGGTTTGGCCTTGCCGGGTGAAGTGATAACCCCGCTGTCAAATTCCCTGAATGATAGACGCTCAACGCGCATAGTCATTGTCCCTAGTAAATCAGTTGTTCTTCAGCACTGTCGCTGGCGATCATAATCTCGCCCTTAGCGGCGAGGTCTTTCGCAATACCCACGATGTGCATTTGTGCTTCATCGACATCCTTGATGCGTACAGGGCCCATGGAGGCCATATCTTCCTTGAGGATTTTTGCCGCACGTTCAGACATATTGCCAAAGAAGAGCTCTTTGATGGCTTCTGAAGCGCCTTTGAGTGCAACACCGAGTTTGTCTTTATCCACGGTGCGCAGAAGCGTCTGGATGCCGCCACCATCGATCTTGGCGAGATCCTCGAAGGTGAACATGAGGGCGCGGACGCGCTCTGCCGCTTCTGAATTGCGTTCTTCGAGCTTGCCCATGAATTTGGCCTCGGCGTTGCGATCGAAATTGTTGAAGATCTCGGCGAGCATTTCGTGGCTGTCGCGGCTCTGGCGTTTGGCAAGATTGTTCATGAATTCCATGCGCAGGGTTTTTTCGATTCCGTCCATCACGTCTTTCTTGACGGCTTCCATGGATAGCATGCGCAGGATGACTTCCATGGTCAGTTCTTCCGGCATGTTCATGAGTACTTTGGCGGCATGCTCGGAGCGGATCTTGGAGAGTACAACGGCGATGGTCTGCGGATATTCGTTCTTCAGGAAGTTGGCCAGGACTTCCTCGCTGACGTTGCCCAGCTTGTCCCAGGTGGTGCGGCCGGCAGGGCCACGGATCTCTTCCATGATATTATCGACACGGCCTTTGCCAAGGGCTTTAACAAGCAGGCGTTCCGTGGAATCATAGTTACCCACCACGGCACCCGATGCGGAGACGCGCTCGGCAAAATCCATGAATAATCGTTCGACGATTTCTGAATTGACCTGCCCAAGCGAGGACATGATGTTGGATATTTCGCGGATCTCTTCATCATCCATCATGGAAAAGAGCTTAACGGCTACTTCTTCACCCACAGACATCAGGAAGATAGCGGCTTTCTGCGAGCCATTGAGCTTCCGGTATTCGTCTTTTGTATCTTTTGGCGGTGCCATAGAATAACGCGAGCATTTCGTGGCTGTCGCGGCTCTGGCGTTTGGCAAGATTGTTCATGAATTCCATGCGCAGGGTTTTTTCGATTCCGTCCATCACGTCTTTCTTGACGGCTTCCATGGATAGCATGCGCAGGATGACTTCCATGGTCAGTTCTTCCGGCATGTTCATGAGTACTTTGGCGGCATGCTCGGAGCGGATCTTGGAGAGTACAACGGCGATGGTCTGCGGATATTCGTTCTTCAGGAAGTTGGCCAGGACTTCCTCGCTGACGTTGCCCAGCTTGTCCCAGGTGGTGCGGCCGGCAGGGCCACGGATCTCTTCCATGATATTATCGACACGGCCTTTGCCAAGGGCTTTAACAAGCAGGCGTTCCGTGGAATCATAGTTACCCACCACGGCACCCGATGCGGAGACGCGCTCGGCAAAATCCATGAATAATCGTTCGACGATTTCTGAATTGACCTGCCCAAGCGAGGACATGATGTTGGATATTTCGCGGATCTCTTCATCATCCATCATGGAAAAGAGCTTAACGGCTACTTCTTCACCCACAGACATCAGGAAGATAGCGGCTTTCTGCGAGCCATTGAGCTTCCGGTATTCGTCTTTTGTATCTTTTGGCGGTGCCATAGAATAACCCTCTTGCTACGCCTGTTTCAAAATCCATTGACGCAGCACGCTCATGGTCTCTTCCGGATATTGCTGCACGATCTCATTTACTTTCTTGATGGAAGACGATTTCATGCCGCCTTTGATATTGGCCACATCGATCATCAGTTCAGGTTCCTGCGGTGCTGCTGGCCCGCCAGGCATACCGGCTGGAGGGATAGGAGCCATGCCGGCTGCAGGCGGAAGCCTTCCAGCCATGGGCGATCCAACCGCAGGTGCTTCCAGCGCAGCCAGTTCAGACGATACATAATCGCTCGGTGACTGGCCTTGCTTTGCAAGCTGCACAACGGCAGGGCGCAGTACCAGCAGTATGGCCAGCACGGCTACAACCGCTATGATAAGTGTCTGCACGATACCTTGTACTTCAAGCTTGAAGCGTTCAAAGAAGGATTCTTCGCCAACATCCATCTCAGACTGTGAAAAGCGCATATTGACCAGTTCGATAAGATCTCCGCGTTTTTCATCATAACCGATAGCGGATGATACAAGGGTGCGCAGTTGCTTCAGTTCCTCTTCCGTGCGGGGTGCGTAGGTTTGTACACCTTCGGCGTCCTCTGTATAGGTGCCGTCTACCAGCACGGCTACAGAGAGTTTATTGACAGTGCCGCCTTCGCGGATGTGATTCTGTACGGTTTTGGATATTTCAAAATTGGTCGTTTCATCCGTGCGTTCGGTGGCGCGGTTGCTGTTGTTGCCTGCGGCACCTGCACTGCCACCTTCAGGGAGGTTTTCCGTAACCGATACGGCGTCCTGCCCGCTGGCTTCTTTGGCATCTTCGCGTTCGGTGGTGGATTGGGTGGAGCGAGCTACCTGTCCGTCCGGATCATATTTTTCTGAATTGGTAACAATACGATCAAAATTCATATCAGCGGTGACTTGTACACGCACCTTGCCCATGCCGATGACTTTTTCCAGCAGGTCTTCTAGCATATGCTGTGTCCGTGTTTCATACGCCGCACGGTATTCCTGCGCGGTGCTTGCCGAGGCATCGATGCCATCGCCGCCATCGCCACGTGCCAATAATTTACCGTGTGCATCAACAACCGTTACTTTTGATGCTTCAAGGCCGGGAACGGCAGATGCCACAAGATGTGTGATGGCCGTCACTTCAGAGCGTTCAATGCTACGGCCGCCACCCATTTTAATAGTAACGGATGCGCTTGGCTTTTCACGTTCGCGTGTGAATAATTCCCGGCGCGGCATGACCAGATGTACGCGTGACGATTCAACACCGGATATCGAACTGATGGTACGTGACAATTCACCTTCCAGTGCACGAACCATATTGATGTTCATGACGAAGTTTGAGCTGCCGAATGATTCGGAACGGTCAAAGATCTCGTAGCCCACCACGGAGCCTACGGAAGGAAGGCGTTGCTCAGCCATGGTCATACGCAGGCGAAGCACACGGTCGGATGGCACCATGATCTGTGTGCCGCCGGATACCAGTTCATATGGTGTGCTTGTCCGGTCGAGCTCGGCGACAATTTTGGCACTGTCATCGAGTGACAGGTTGGTGTAAAGCGGCACCATGTTGGATGCTGTGAATTTAAAGGTAATTACGATGAAAAATCCTATTACCAGAAGTGCAACGGCAAACATTGCTCCTAACTTGGATTTCCCCATGCCACGAAGTGCATCACCCATTGCCATACGACTTTATCTCCCTAGTCATAACCCCTGAGAGGGGCTTTTTCTCTTGCTTTCCTGTCAGAATAGACCGCAAAAGTTATTTTTTTATTAAAAATAGGAATTTTTTTCCTACATTGCAGATAAAAATCATTTTTCAAGAATGTTTACAAGCAGTTCCCAAAAAATTTTTTTATTGACGATAGGGACATTTTATACATCGTGGCGCATTTCCTTGCATGCAGAAATTATCCACAGGATCAATTTTCATGTGGATAACTTTTCGTACATATCGCACAGGGCGGCGACAAAGATCGGAAGGGTGAGAGGAACCGGCATGATAAATGCAAAACACAGCAGGTGTAATGCCAGCAATATGCACAAGATCAGGATATGATGCATGCCTGCTTTCCGTACCATGGCGAAGGATGCTTTGAACGCTGCCGGAACAGAGATGTGCTTATCCAGCAATATAAGTGGCACAAAAATGAAAAATGCCGCCGCAAGCACGCCTGGCACAATCAGCATGAATATGCCGGCAGCAATCAGCGATGCGAATATAAGGGTGCTTAGGAAAATGGGCAATAGTGCAGGGGCCAGTTGCAGATTGATGAAATCTTCACCGAATGTCTGGCCCCTGAAAAAGCGCAGTGCAAATACGAAATATAAATTGTGCAATATCATGAAGAACAGCCAGCTTATAAATAAACCAGCGGTGATCCCGGCATGGCTTACCAGAGCTAATGTTAGCATCAACACCAGCAGGAGCATGCCACCGGCATAGACCGTGAGGATATTATGCTCGACAGTGAATAACCATCCTGTCCTCAACAGTTCCATCAGGTTCGCCTTTTTAGGCGTGGCGCGTGCGTTGGCGGGGCCTTCCAGCAGGCGCACGAAGAAAGGGTTAATCTCATCAATTTGATCGGCACGTTCGGGGAATTCCGAATTGCCGATATATATTTCTGTGCTTGCTGTGATTTTGCCAGCTCGTACTCGCCGCATGATGGTGAGCAGGTCCAGCGGACCTTCCCTGACTCCATCATTCATAACGAAATACTCAGCGGACATGATCAGGCCGCCTGCTTCGATGCCAGCATGATGATATCGGCAAAGTCGTGCACATAGCTGGTGCCTTTTGCCGTTCTTGCGACTATTACATTGCGCCTGTCTTTTTTATCCACCATGCGTTTGACCAGCTTTGCTGCTTCAAGTGCATCGATGGCACGGCAGACGGCGGGCTTGGATATATCCAGCTCTTCAGCAAGGTTCTTGATGGTGTGGGGCTCTGCACTAAGATAAATATGCAGCAATGCGCTGGTCTGGCGTGCGGATAAATCCACCGGCATACGCTGCATGGCAATGTTATTCACGCCTTGCCAGAATGTGAGTGCTTTTTTGGTTTTTACCGAAGATATTTTTTCAATTTTTGCCATATTTTTCCTTTAGTAATGCGTATAAAGCGCGAATAACCATGGCTTCGCCGCCTTGCGGGCGGCCAGGGCGATTGTTTAAATTCCACGCCATCATATCCACATGGATCCAGCCATGAGTATTAGTAACAAATTCCTGTAAATACAAGGCTGCGGTGATTGCACCGCCATAGCTGCTGTCGGGGTCATTGCTTAAGTCAGCGTTTGGTGTCTCCAGCATGGCGCGATAGGGTTTATGCAATGGCAATCGCCAGACGGGGTCACATTGTGCTGTGCTGTGTTTCTGCAGTGATGCTGCCAGCGTGTCATCCGGTGTGAAGAATGCCGGAACATCTGCGCCGAGGGCAACGCGCGCGGCGCCCGTGAGCGTTGCGCAGTCGATGAGAAGATCAGGTTTGCCGGTATCTGCTTCATAGAGTGCATCACATAATATCAGGCGGCCTTCGGCGTCGGTGTTGCCGATCTCAACGGTGATGCCTTTGCGGGTTGGCACAATATCCAGCGGGCGCATGGCATTGCCGGATACGGCATTTTCCACTATTGGCAACAAGAGGCGAAGCTCTACCTTCAGCTTCGTATCGACGATGGTTTTGGCGAGTGCCAGCAGGTTTGCCGCGCCACCCATGTCTTTTTTCATCAGCTTCATGCCGGCTGTGGGTTTGATATCGAGCCCGCCGGAATCGAAGCATACGCCTTTGCCCACCAGCGTTATTTTTTTTGCGCCTTTTCTGGGGAAGCGTATATCCACAAGGTGTGGAGGCACGCTGCTGGCTTTGCCTACGGCATAGATCATCGGGTAGTTTTGTTTGAGCAGTGCCTCACCTTTGATGATACTCACCTCACCACCGGCTTTACGGCCCCAGTCGGCCGCTTCTTTGGCGAGTGCGGCGGGATCCATATCATTGGCGGGGGTGTTAATTAAATCGCGGGCCCAGCTGATGCTTTCCGCCATGCTTTTAACATACGACATATCGGCACCTTTGGGCTGCACCAGCGATGCATATTGCCTGCCATTTTTTCTGTAACGCGTAAACTGGTAGGTGGCGAGAGCCCAACCGAGAGCCAGCTGTGTTGCCTGTTCTTTATTCAGTGTATCAGCCAGCGTGTATGCGCCAGCAGGCAGGCGTGTAGGCAGATGCGCAATGCTCCATATGTTGAAGGGCTCTTCGATGCCGCACAGCACATGTGCAATGCCGCCTTTTACATCGGGCAGCAGACATAATTCGCCGGGCTTGCCAGTAAACTGGTTTGCATTCACCCATTGGCGATGATGAGAGGATGCATTTTTCAGCCAGTGCGTAAAACGTGCGGGTGTGAAGAGGCTGATAGGAATAGCTGAGTTGTGCTTTGCTATGATGGGAAGGGGATGTTTCATATGGGTTGAATAATTAATTATTTTATAACCTATTGATAGAATAAGTATTTTTTCGCTTTTTCCGGTTGCCCGCTATTGCACAAAAAATTACTGTCGCGCTGTGCAACATAGCTGAGGATGCAGATGCAGGCAATTGTTCTTGCAGGTGGATTTGGTACGAGGCTGAAATCTGTTACCGGTGATGTCCCAAAACCGATGGCATCTGTGGCAGGCAGGCCATTTTTGTGCTGGCTGCTGGAATATATGGCCGGGCAGGGTGTGACCAGGGCAGTACTCAGCCTCCACCACATGGCAGGCAGTATATATTCTTATTTCGGCCATTCTTTTGCAGGAATTGACCTGATCTATTCGATTGAGCCCAAGCCACTGGGCACTGGCGGCGCGATACAACTTGCACTAAGCAAGCTTGATATGGCTGAGCCGGTGTTTGCGTTGAATGGTGATTCACTGGTGCAGCTGGATTACCGGCATATGATAAAACTGCACAGGCAGCAGAAGCGATGTGCAACACTTGCGACATTTACTGCGCCCGATTGCAGCCGGTACAGCCAATTACATGCACGTGCAGGGCATATTTACCAATATGATACGTTGGGGAAACCGGAGGAGGGCCTTATCAGTGCAGGGTTTTATGTGCTGTCGCCCGATATTTTTACAGGCTTTCGTTTTCCCGAGGCTTTTTCATTGGAGCGGGATTTCCTGAATCCTTACACACCGGCACTACTTCCTGCCTATTATAATGCGGTGGAATATTTTATTGATATTGGTGTGCCGCATGATTTTGCGCGGGCGCAAACGGAAATTCCACGGATGTTAGCAGCAAGATGTGCGGCCTGAGTTCAGGCGACTCGTGGCGGCCCGTCTGATATTCTCCTTCTTTCCATAATGCCTTCTACGACTGATTTGCCTGGATATCCCATATGGGTCAGGCTGGCACCGACAGCGTGCGCGATATCTTCAACCGTCTCGTCAATAATGCCAGGATCTTGCTGTAGGCTGTGCTCAATTGCTTGCCGCAATATAACATCGCGATCAGCATTTGCTTTCTGGATGAATTGCGGAGATCGGTTAATCTGGTCGTAGAGAGCATCCAAGTGTGGTTTACCTTCTGCTGATTCCAAAGCACCTTTGCATAAAACTATTTTATCTTCAGGTGTCATAAGACCTCCTAATTATAGTTACACGTCCAATTCTTCCAGCAGTGCACTGCCGCGATTCGCGGTTTGCTCGGTGATGAACTGGAAGCGGAATTCCGGTTTCTTGCCCATCAGTTCATCCACACGTTTGCCG
>CAZAQK010000031.1:0-14543 GCA_964487265.1 uncultured Rickettsiales bacterium
TTTCGCTAAGACCCCTTCGTCTAGCGGTTAGGACACCACCCTTTCACGGTGGATGCACGGGTTCGATTCCCGTAGGGGTCGCCACTTATAAAAACAGCCCCACATGGGGCTTTTTTTGTAAGTGTGGATGCCTTGGCATGAAGAACCCGCAGGGTTCGACAATTTTGCCCTTAGACAAAATTGGACGGCGAAGCCGCCCGCAGGGTGAGCGGCGTTAAAACGCCGCGAATCAATCCCGTAGGTGTCGCCATTTCTACACACTCAGCACCACATATCACATGCATTTTTTATGCAAGCGACCCGTAAGCACCTATTAAAAAAGCTTGGTTAATGTATCCCGTGGGCGGGGCTGCCAGCATCACGTTTGCGTGCTGACACAGCCTCGCCATATGATTTTTGGGGCCGGAATTTTTTAGCTTTGCCATCGAGCTCTGCGGCTGGTGATTCAGGCAGTTCAGCTGGCTCGGTGTGGCGACGGGCAATATCTTCAATACCACACAGTGTTGGGATATCCTGTGTATTTTTCTCCATTTTCCAATATTTGGGCTTTGGCACTTCCACCGCTTCTACATGGGAAATAGTAACAGGCTGTGTTGCATTGGCCTTAAAATAGGCATTGAGCATGGCGGCACCTTTATTCATGCCGAGCATGCTGCCTACACCCAGTGCAATTTTGCCGTACTTCCCTGCCTCACCCAGTTCACCGCTTGCCACTGCGTTTTCCAGCTCTTCGCGGATATCGGGATGTATGTGGCTTTTTTTGCCGCCGCCATTATACAGGCCAGCGAAAATATCAATCAGGTCTTTGCCTTCTTTATCCAGGTATTTGTAGGAATCATTGAGCGCAAGCAGGCCGCGCTCCACACGGATAAGATAATCCGGCGATGAACCTTTTGCTTTTTTTGCCTGCTCGATCTGGGTGTGCAGCACGTTGGCAAGGGGCGTGCCATCTTTAAGCGATTTGAAGCTGGCAATCAGTGCCGTTGCCAGAAGTTTTCTATCCTCGGCACTGGCGGCTGGTATCTCAATGGTGCCGCCAGCCGCGATGGCTGCATCCACCTCATCCGGCCCAACTGCCTTGCCAGCTTTATCCTTTACCACCGCATGCACAGCCCCATGGTCAAAGAGCCCCATATGCGTGCCTTTGAGGCGGAAATTCTGCCCGTGCCGGTCCGGATCAAACGGTTTGCCGGATAAAATATTATAAAGCTCCAAAGCCATCTGGGCTTTGGCGGCGTGATGCTTTGCCTGCTTGTCAGCATCGGTTTCGTATGCGACAGCGTTGAACACTTCGCCATCCATTTTTTTCATCTGGCGGAATTCATCGCCGTAATTGGTCCATATGGCGGTTTCAAACGTGTGCGGCACCGCATTCACATTCACCGATGCGCCGTTATACACGCTTGCCATGGCCTTCGCCTGCTCGGCACCCACATGGCCATTGGTTTCCATACCTGCGCTGATGCGCGCGCTGGCTATCATGTCGGCGATGGAATCCGGCATGGTGGCACCAATATCATATTTACCGGTTTTAAGCTCAGCCACGAATTTCTGCATGATGCTAAAACCATCATCGGCACGTTCCTTGGCATAGGGTGCCTGCATCACGAATACGGAATCACCGGCATCCACCGCCGTAAAGAATGAGGCAGAACCCAGCACCTTGCCCAGATGCGGATGTTTCTTGCGCAAAGCTTCCGGCACGGTTTTTTCGTAAAGAGCCCACATCTGCCAGCGCGGCATATCCTGCTTGCCCTTTAGCGGCTCCATATCACGCGCGATCTCCTGCGGCGTATCCGGATGGCTGCTGATGGCCTGCCCCAGCTTTTTCCAGGCCGGGCCCATCAGGTCGAGCAGTGTGGCGAGGCGTTGGCCGACACGGAATGTGCCGCCTTCTGCGTTACTGCGCTGCACGGCAGACATGAGGGCAGATAGGAAAGCCGGCCGCTGGTTTTCATCAAGCACGTCCTTGGCAAGGAAAGCTTTGAGAAGTTCCTTGGCCTGTGTGGCATAGGGCATCTTTTCAGGAAGCAGCTCATCCAGCACCAGCTTTGAAGCATCCTCAAAGGTTTTATCATGGCCTTCCTTGCGGTCTTCTTCACGCAGCTTCGGCGGCAGGAGCAGCTCTTTCATGATGGCCGTGCGGATCGGCATCGGTGCTTCCCAGAAATTCTCATATAGCTGCTTGGCATGTGCTGTCACGATGCGCATGCGCTGCTTCTCGCTTACAATTTTATCCAGAGGATTTTCACCGCTATGTGTTTGGTCACTTAACGCTAACACATCTTCCCATATGGCTTGATTTGTCTTTTGTGCAAATGCTTTCAGAGAATCCTTGGTAAGAGGCCTGGACAGGAATTTTACGGCATTATTTCGGTAACCTGCATGACGTAATGTATCGAGAGTTCTGTGCGAAATGCCGATGGCTTCATCTTTTCCCGTCATCTGCTGGCGGCTTACCTTGCTGTAAACCGCCTTTTCCATCGTGTGGCTCAGATCATGCTGCGTGTTGAGCTCGTCACCCAGCCTTTTGAGCATTTCATAGCGCATATTGGCTGCGGCATTTTGTTCCAGCCGCTGCACAAGCGGTTTTACTGCGTCATGATAGGCCTGCGTTCCATCATCCAGCCCATATTTGGTTTTGCACGCATCCACCCATAATTGCATGGCCTGTTTGCGTAAATCAACGTCGCGCATCTGGCCTTTATTGCGGAATAAAATGGATTCTGCGGCAATGATACGTTCATCGGCCGTGGCAAAATTTGCAATCTTATCGGTGATGCGTTTTGCAAAATCGCTCCGCCATTCTTCATCAGGGAACAAATAACATTGCGACAAGGTATGATAAATCTTACCCAGCGATTCAATATCATCCGGCCAGTTTTTTTCTGCCTTAAGATAATCGATATATTTTTTACGGCAGCGTGTCGATAATGTATTATCGTAACCGTGCATACCGTTTACGGCGTGTTCAAGCGTTTCTTCATACTGCACCGCTAACTGCCAGAGTTGTTCATCCGGCTGCGCAGATTTAATCACATAATCCATCAATTCGCCGGTAGCAGCCGTGCGCAGTCGATTTTCACCATCTGAGCTCTCACCTTGTACACTCTCAGCATGCAATACCTGGAATTGCTTGTATTGCTGCATTAACTGCAATGCTTCACTGAGGTTCTTGGGTGCCTCGTAATGAAATGCGGCGCGCCAGTATGCCAGCGGTTCATCTGCATTTTTTTTGATCAATACTTGTGCCTTTTCTTCTGCAGAGAATAGCTGATATTTATCCTGTGAAAGGAAACGATAAAACGGTGCCAATACTTCGAATTGCAAGCTTTTCGTATTCACGTCCAGCCTGTCGAGGTCACCAGCGTTGTCTTGCAGTTCTGCTATATTTACAGGCAACGTGGCTTTCAGAAAAAATGAGCGGATAATCTGTTTATATTGTTCCTGCCGGGCGGGATCTTTATCCGCCATCATCTTGTCAAAATAGGCGGATAGTTGCTTGGCATGTGTTGAAACACGCATACGTGCCTTTTGGGCATCATCACCCGTAAAAGTCAACTCCTCCTCACTGACGGCTAAAAAATGCCTGTTTGTTTCCAATAACTCCACATGCTTGGCTGCAAACTCTGCCGGTTCCATATTCACGAATGTAAGTTCCAGCCCAAACCTATCAATATCTTTGGTGGCCGCCCTGGTTCTTTCTTCTTCAGCGTGTTTCAGCTGCATTTGGCGAACTTTTTCACAAAAATCTGCATGACGGGACTTCAAATGATCGGAGTTTTCAGTTGGGATATATAGTTGGCTTCCTTCGTAATAAGTCAGGAATTTTGTAATGGCACCGGTGAAATCCACCTTCAGATTGCTAAGGCTGACCTCACCTTTTTTGCCGCCTCTGGGGGATGTGATGGGGGTAATATCCTTAAAAACCTTAAGATCGTCTGCATCTGCCGCGCCAATAAACCGGGGATCAAGTGCCCCAACAGCGACCATTGCGTGCAAAACAGGCTTGCTCTTTTTATCAAGCACCCATCTTGCATGGTCACGCCAGGGCAGACGTGTTTCCCCTGAATCTTTGATTTCAGTTTTATATTCATTTGCAGATTTGAGCTCGAAATGCGGCAGGCGCGCATCAAGCAAGCGAATATCCGGCAGGGTTTTGATCGCTGCTGTCTGCTCCAGCAGGACTTTTGCGGCTGCTTCCGCGCTGCCTAATGTTTTGGCCCCAATAAAGGCTTCTGTTGCTTTTGCCAGGTTCGCTATCCTGCCCTGCGGGTAATCGCGCTTCTCAGGATCGGGGAACAGCTTGTTTTCCACTACAACGTATAAACTGTTAAACGCCTCGGGGTAATCGAGCAGCTTATCGCATATGCGGTGCAGAATTGCTGCCTGCGTTGGATCTTTCGGGTCAGTCTTTAAATTGGTGACTTCGCGATACAAGTCATAAAGCCGGAAAGGCAGATGCGCGCAGTCCGGTATGATAGATTCGATGGTGACTAATTTTTCTGCAGTGGTTTGCTTATCATAGCCAGCCTTTGCAAAGGCCGCCTCCACAAATGAAGTGTAGTGCGCGGTGGATACGACAGAATCCGGATTGGTCGGCGAGATGGCATCCGGAAACGACAGGATTTTCTTGCCTTCCGATGAGCCGAGCGTGCCGCGCGTGGTGCGGATGGCCGCCAGCCCGTTTTCCATCTGGTCCACGCGGTACCACGGCAATGGGTGTGCGCCCAAACCGCTTCTAAAGCTACCCTTGAATGAGCGGGCACGTTTTTGCATCATCACTTTGGCTTCATTCATATCAAGGCCGGCTTCAGCCATTTTCACGAGTGGGCGAAGGTCGCAGGCCGTTTCTTCGACCTTGGAACTTTCCCCCTGCCCCCAAAAATCATGCACTTTCATGTGCGTCATTTCATGCAGGAACACATAGGCAAACTGGTTCAGGTTGTCGCAGCCCCGAAACAGCTCACGGTCAAAACAAATGATCGATGTTTTATCGCCCGGGATGATATAGCCACTACCATGGCCATCTTCATGTTCCTTCTTGTCTGAAAGTACGAAAACAACTGGTCGCTCTTTCAAATCAAAATCCGGCAGCAGCAACTTTACCAGCTTTTCCATTTCTGCCTGGAACACCTGCCCTTCCTTCGAAGTGGGCGCAATAATACGCTCCGGCTCCAGATACTCCTCAGGCAGGTCGCTTGCTTTAAGCGTGCCTGCTTTCATCTGTTCGAGCATTTTGGTGATGGGGGCGGATTGCTGTTCTTCGTCGGACATGGTGTTTTAAGAAGATAAATTATTAAATATGCTTAATACTATACCGGCAGGCACTCCCAAGCTCAATGGAAAAGCACCGTTGTCACGAAAGTTTAATAAATCTACTATATTGATTTATATTGAAATTATGCGATGATAGTAGAGTGCCACAGGACGTATATGACCGAGCAAATACTGGCTGCACAATCCAGAGAGCAAAAATTAACCAATTTCAGGCAAAAATTGGGTGATATGCGGGCATCGGCACACTCTTCCGGTTTTACACTCATAGAGCTTTCGATAGTACTGGTCATTATCGGGCTGGTCACGGCGGGCGTGCTGGTAGGTCGCGACCTGATACAGCAGGCAGAGCTGCGATCCGTCATTTCAGATGTAGAAAAATTCAATACGGCGACCAATACGTTCAGGGCAAAATACGGCTGCCTGCCGGGCGATTGCCCTTACATCACCGATTTCTTCGGCACACAGACCGCTGGCGGCGGTTGCCCATACCCTACAGTGGAAAGCGGCACCGAAAATCCGCTTACATGCAATGGCAATGGTTCAGGCTCCATCTGGGGAAGTTCCGAGACAGGTTTTTTCCTTCAGGAACGAGTCCGCTTCTGGCAGCATCTATCTGCGGCTGGACTGATCAGGAGTTATTCAGGAATAGGCAACACCAGCATGGGGGAGAATATCAATACACAATCTTTTTATTTTGGCTATAACGCGCCGGAAACAAAAATCCCCAGGACGGGATTTGTAGTATACCATGGCAGCACGTGGGATCTTTACAACGTTGAATATTTCAAACCATTATCTGCTTCACACATCATTATACTCGGCACCACCGATACCTGCGATAATACGACATGTCTCATACATAATGATCCTGTTGTTGCCGGCAGCAGTGGTGTGACACCAGAAATTGCATTTATGCTGGACCGTAAAGCAGATGATGGAAAACCTGGCGGCGGTACTATCACTGCACCACCCACAGATGGGGGATATGGCATCGGAGCATTTTTTTGTACAACTGCTGATCATACATTCCCTGATACAGCGGCATATAACCTCACTATTTCCACTCCCGTTTGCCCTATGTTCTTCAAAGCGACATTTTAGGTGAGGGAAAGTCCCTTGTTTGTCTGCGTATCACCATGATAGAGTCTACCCTGTTCAACAGGGAGGCAAGGCATGGGATGGTTCAAGAATTTCTTTTCAAAACTCTTCGGTAAAAAAGACAAGACATGGGAAACCGCTAATTACGGCAAGCCCAGCACCTCAGGCGATGAGTTCAGGAAGATCAACGAAGTTTAGCAGGATGCCAGCGGATACACGCAGCGGTTTTACACTGATTGAACTTTCTATCGTGCTCGTTGTTATCGGGCTGGTTACTGCAGGGATACTTGTTGGACGCGATCTAATCGATCAGGCAGAACTGCGATCGGTTATCACGGATGTGGAAAAATACCAGACCGCCGTAAACACGTTCAAGGCGAAGTACAACTGCCTGCCTGGTGATTGCAAGAATGCCACCGATTTCTTTGGGACGCAAACGGGTGGTGGCGGCTGCCCGCATCCATCGGTTCCAAGCACGGCAGATAATCCTGCAACTTGCAATGGTAACGGCAATGGCACTATCTGGGGCTATCTGGATTACGTGCCGCTGGACTATGAAAAATTGCGGTTCTGGCAGCATCTTTCCGCAGCAGGCCTGGTAGGTTATTTCCCGGGGATCGGCTATCTCGAGGGTGGTTTCCTGCCTTCTGACGAAGCTATATTCTACGGTTATAACGCACCGAAATCCGTTTTCCCACGCACCGGATACACTGTCGCACATGGATCTACGCTTGATGCGTATGCATTGCGCTACTTCAAGCCGCTTTCTAATAGTCACCTGATAATATTGGGCACCATTGACGGTTGCGATGCCACAGGCTGCGCTATGAATTTTGACCTGATGACCGGTGCCTATGCAGGTATTACACCGGACCGGGCTTTTCTTCTGGATACAAAAGCAGATGACGGCAAACCCGGTGGCGGCCATATCAATGCGCCCCCAATAGACGGCGGCTATGGCACAAGCTGGACATTTTGCACGACTGGCGATCACACGCAGGCTGCAACTGCGGCATACAACCTGGCTGTAAAAACTCAGGTCTGCCCACTGTTTTTTATCAGCAGCTTTTGAAGTCTAGGCCACCACGATGGTTTTGGTGTTGGTGAATTCGCGGATACCGAAGGCGGAAAGCTCGCGTCCGTAGCCACTATCCTTGATGCCGCCGAAAGGCAGGCGGGCATCGGAGCGCACCATCATATTCACAAAACAGGCACCGGATTCCACATATTCACGTGCGATCTTTTCAGCGCGTGCAATGTCTTTGGAAAATACCGCGCCGCCTAAACCAAACACCGAATCATTGGCGATGCGGATGGCATCTTCATCATCCTTGGCAGGAATGATGATGGCAACGGGGCCAAAAAATTCTTCTTCATACGCCGTCATGCCTTTTTTCACATCGGCAAGGATGGTGAGCGGATAAAACGCATGGTTGCCTTCCGGCACTTTGCCGCCCAGCAGCAAGGTTGCGCCCTGTTTTACGGTGCGTGTGACCTGCTCGTGGATCTCGTCGCGCAGGTCGGCGCGTGACATGGGCCCCACGGTGGTTTTTGGATCGGTGGGATCACCCATCACCTGTTTGCTGAAAATTTCTTTTACGCCCTGCTCGAATTTTTCTTTCAGGCTTTCCACCACGATGAGGCGTTTGGCCGACACGCAGGACTGGCCGCAATTGACCATGCGGCTTGCCGCGCAGGTTTTGATGGCGTGTTCAATGTCGGCATCGGAAAGCACAAGGTATGCATCTGAACCGCCGAGCTCCAGCACGTTCTTCTTCAGGTATTTGCCAGATGCTGCTGCAACGGCGCGCCCTGCTGGTGTGCTGCCAGTGAGTGTGACGGCTGCGATACGCGGATCGGCAATGACATTTTCCACACGGCTGCCAGGAATTAACAGCGTGCGGAATGCACCTTCCGGAAGGCCCGCTTCACGGATGATCGATTCAATGGCCATCGCGCAGCCCGGCACGTTGGATGCGTGCTTGAGCAGACACGTATTGCCCGCCATGAGCGATGGAATGACAAAACGCAGCACCTGCCAGAACGGGAAATTCCACGGCATGACACCAAGGATAACGCCGAGCGGCTGGAAGCTGACATAACTTTTCTGGTATTCGGTTTTGATGTGCTGGTCGGCTAGGAATGTGTGCGCGTTATCGGCAAAGAACTTCGCGGTGCTTGCGCATTTATCCAGTTCGGCGATGCCTTCCTTGATGGTCTTGCCCATTTCTCTGGCAATGAGCAGCGCGTATTCATCCTTGCGCTTCAGGATAACATCGGAAACCTTGTGCAGGTATTTCGCGCGCTCTTCAAAACTGGTGCGCCGCCACGACAAAAAACACGTGTGCGCCTGCTGGATGATGGCAGCCACTTCTTCATTCGTATGGACAGGATATTGCTTCAGGGTTTCCCCTGTGGCGGGATTGATACTGGTTTGCATAGGGTAAGGTTACACGGCAAACACTAACATTGTGCTAATTTTAAAAGCCTTCGCCCATGCCAATATGTTCCCACGTGCCCGCCTCGTCAGAACCGGCCTGTGCGAAACGGCAATAGGTGAAGCCTTCGTTCCAGCCCTGCTTATACTGGTCGTTGGCGGCGAGTTCGGTGCGCTTTTTAAAGCCGAACACCACTTTGTTATACCACGCGCCCTCGGCGGAGATACCAGTGTCACAGCCATCTTCCCAGCCAAGCTGGTATTCCGGCGGGCCGGAAGGATCCACCATCAACGTGGCAAAAGGGCGGCAGCCCGGCAAGGCCAATATGAGGATGAGTGCGGTACGTACAATGTTTTTCATGGAACCATACTAGCATAATAAAGCTTAATTGCGCAAAGGTTAATCCGCGCCTTCCCCGCCTGCGTGTATAAATATGTGATTTATAATCAATGCGTTGCCTTATGAAGTGCTGGCCGCCCACAGTATGGCCGCATAGCGCGCTGCCTTGCCAGTGGTAACCAACAGCAGGAAAAGTGCAAATCGCGTGCGGAAAATGCCCGCCGCCAGCGTCAGCGGGTCACCGATCACCGGCACCCATGAAAAGAGCAGCGTCCACACGCCAAAACGCTGGTAGATGCGCCCTGCCCGCTCCATTGCCTGTGGCTGGACCGGAAACCAGCGGCGACCGGAAAAATGCACCAGCCAGCGGCCAATGCCGTAATTGACGCAGGAACCCAGCACATTGCCGATGGTGGCAACCACCAGCAGCGTGGCCACCGCATGACCACCGCGCGCATGCAGCGCAAGTAACACCAGCTCGGATTGCGCGGGCAGAAACGTCGCCGCCACCAACGCCGAGAAAAATAATATCAGGAGATCGAGGATAGGTTGGAGCATGGGGAAGATTTATGATGGTGTGTACTGAACAGCCTGTGAAGCTGCCTGCATACAAGATTGTTTATAGTACAAGTGCCTATATTATTACATCAACGTTTTAATTTTCAGGCACACCCATGTATTTTTTCAGCAGAGAAAAGTCTGGCGCTCTTGGCACGCCCGAGTAATGTATAATAATAACAACAATAAAAGTGAGATTAATATGAAGAGTATTCTCTTTTCGCTCTTTCTGATCAGCGTTTTATTTCCCCTGCCTTCCCTGGCGGAAGATGAGGTGGAAAAAGTACGTAAAAAGTGCCAGCTCAACGAGGAACAACGCACCGCATATGACTGCGAATGCATTGCCTCTGCATTTAAAAATGTGTGGGGCCGCAATGCCTCATCTTCCCCTCTGCAAGTATACAGCCATGTAATGAGAAGTGATGCCGCAAAATGTTTGCAGCCGGAAAAAATCCATGCGAGCTCGCTCGGCAACTGCGGAAGAAGCTATTCACTGTATCAGAATCACGACAAGGGAAACTTGGGTAAGACAAAGTTCTGCCATTGCGTGGCGGATGAAACCGTTAAATCGCTGGAAGGAATGAACCACCATAATATCTACAAGCTACTCAAGGGCACTACCCATGGGTTTGACATCTGCGGCCAGAAAAAAGAATACGCGGTTCCTGATGAAAGCTCCCTGCCAAAGGAAGAACAGACTTCGATAGCAACACTTCCTCCAGGAGGAAAAATCAGTACTGCGGATGACACTCTCTACCTTATCATCCTGAATAAGAATTTTGACCTTAACCGGCTCGACCCGGTACGCTTTGCCATGAGCGCCGATTATAAGCCGCACCTTAATCTAAAATACGTTACCCCCAAGGATTACTCCGTAACAACGCTTCCCAGCGCGCTTATAAAACGCGGAGCGGTGCCTCCCGGAGTAATTACTCCCCGCGCTATTGAGGACGTGGCAACCATGGCAGAAATGTATAATCAGGCGATACTGGTAAAGGGTTCCGGACTACAGGCGGTGATGCATGAGATCAAGCGGGTGCGGGCGGTGAAATCAGCCGATTATTACGTGCTTGCCGGAGAAGAAATCTATCTGGTGCCGGATATCTCATCTCGCTTCTAGAAATCAGCGGAACAGAAGATTACCGCTAACATTTAGGAATATCGTTTTGAGTGAGGCATGGCGGAGGAGGTGAGATTGACGCTTCGCCTGCTGGCTTCGCGCCCTGTGGGTCTCTCGGCTTCGCCTCGATTTCCAATTTTTCTACTGAAAAATTGTCGAACTACGTTCTCATCTCCAACATCTGGCATTTGGTGAAACAGGTGCAGCCGCACCTGCTTCACCAAATGGCGGTGTAGTAAGTATGCACCGCTATCGTCTCCGATCAATTTCGCTGTTTTGGGGCAAAATACAGCGTATTCGTTAAAGTTTACAGGGAATCTTGGGTGACCTACAGCCCAACATCAGCTCTGGGCGCCACAGCCGGCATGATGGCCCAAAATTAACAGGGAATTATCAGGGATTTCCAAATATCTAATACTGTTCAATGAAACCTATCGCCTATAAATAAATGCATTATGCTAACTTGCATAATCAAAGGAATGAGGTGCAGATGAGTAGTAAATATTGGCTCTACGCTCCCGGAGAGAATGCAGAATTTTGGCAGAATAATCTTCGAGATGAGGTGATGACTATCGGTTGGGGGGAATTGGGAGATCTCCGCCTATATGCTACCCGAGAAGATATATCAGAAGCACTTATTCGCATTGGTGTTGATATGATGAATTCAGAGGCACCTAAAAAAAGAGCCGCCAGCCTTTACTGCTTTGTGCACGATGTAGAAGTGGGCGATGTCATTCTTGCAAAGGAAGGGCGAAAGAAAATTGTTGGGTATGGAATTGTTACATCCGACTATCGCCATAATCCGAGCTACCAACAGGGTGATTTCTATAATCTGAGGGATGTAGAATGGCATCCATTTGAAAAGCCTGTTGATACACCCTACACCATGCCAACTGGCACATTGTTTCAGCCATCACAGCAAAGCCTCGCACAGTTGGTGGAAGCTATTCCCCAAATTGCCAATGCAATAGAGCCAGAAGAAGATGAAGCCCTGTATCAAAAACGCGCAAGAACTGTATTTCCGATTTTGGTTCGCCAAGCGCATGCCAGACAGCCCATCACTTATTCCGATCTTGCACAAGAAGTAGGTATGCCTAATGCCCGCAACCTAAATTATGTGTTGGGTTATGTTGGAGACAAGCTAAGCGAACTCGCCAAAGAATGGCATAAGGATATTCCCCCTTTGCAATGCCTTGTAGTGAATAAAAATACAGGCTTACCCGGCGAAGGTTTTTGGGCAGTTTTAGGCATAGATGATTATCAAGTATTGCCAGCTTTACAAAGACAGGAAGTCTTTAAGTCAGCGCTTACAAAACTTTTTATTTTCCAAGAATGGGAGCGCGTACTGCAGGCATTAGGACTCTCTCCCTTAAAAAGCCTTGAAGAACTCGGTATTGCAGCGGCAAACCTGACATTCAGAGGGGGAGAAAGCGCGCATCATAAAAAGCTAAAAGAATACATCGCTGAACATCCTGAGACTATTGGCCTAGCAGGCAACCATCCTAAGGGGAAAAACGAAATCGGACTGCCGTCTGGAGATTCCCTGGATGTCTCATTCGAACACGATCAATGGATAGGGATTGAGGTGAAGTCTAAGATATCGAGCGAAGCAGATATAACGCGAGGTATTTATCAGTGCGTAAAATACAAAAGCGTTATGCGGGCATTCCAAACAAGTAAAAAGGAAGAAATGAACGCCGAGGCCATATTGGTTTTACAAGGCAGTCTATCGGAGCGCCAAATAGAACTCAAAAATATGCTCGGAGTTCGGGTTATCGAGAACATTTCGCCAGATGAATGATCAGCTGTGAATTATTATGATCCCGCCAATAGAAGCTATTGTCAGGACAATCAACTTATCGGTCGTTATAAGTCCAGGTGGTCACTTTGGATACCGAGTCCCAGATTCGCTCAGCACCTTTATTGAGCGGATTGCGGGAAATGAGCTGCTCTTCTGCCCATGCCGTCCATTCTGCCATGTCCTTACCACCAAACTTTGCGGCCTCATCCATGGGAAGCTGCTTCAATGCGGTAATAAAGCCGCTGGCGACCTCAGCCTCACGCCATTGCTGCGCCATTTCCATGAAACGGCGCCAGCGGTGGTTCTCGAGTTTCTGGCGCTGTTCTTCTTCATAGCGTCTGTTCGACTCAATCTGTCGCTGAAGCTCTTCTTCCTGCCGCTGCTTGGCCTTCTCTACCAGAAGCGGCACTGAGGCGAGAATCGTCGCTACAATATCAGCAAGCAGCACTTCCATAGATTTATCGTTGGATTCTATCCATTCCCGCTGCAGCTTGTTGGGCAGATAGGTTTTAATGGAAAATGCCAGCTTTCCGGTGGGCATCAGGTCGTATTTGGTGTCCTTTTTCTCATTCCACGAATATTTCTTCTCCTCCGCAGTTAGCGGTCGGTGCACCTGTTTTGACTTCTCGCGCAGCTTGAATTCTATCTTCTCGCCCTGGATTTCCGCCACCAGGTCACCGCGCTCATCTTCCTTAATGCTGGCACCTTTGGCTTCTAATGCTTTGAATAAGCCATGTAGAATGCGGTGCATACGTCTGTCCGATTCGGTAAAATCGGCAGGTTTCCACAGATTTCGGGTAAAAGGATCGCGATCTTTGCGATAGCGCTCCCATCGTTCATCGTAATCACGCAGCCATTTAGCAATGACCGGATGTGGCTTCACCAGTTTCTCTGGCACGAAGATCTCAGGGTTTTTGGCCTTTGCAGCGGCAACCGCTTCTTTGACCTCAGGCGGCATCAGCTCTTGTGGCGGGGTTGGTCGTATATAGCTGTCTTTGGGAGTGCCTTCCTTATGGGCGGGCAGCTTATAGGTCGCTACTTTCTGGCCCGCTGCTTTCTTCGCCCAATATCCGCGCGGTGGATACGGCACATTCAGGCGGTCACAGATTTTCCGGAGGCCATTATCGGTAAGGCCATATTCTTTCCCCAGCTTGCTCATGGGCGTTTCCCAGACCTGCTTATACAGCTCCTCACGGGTGACCAGCTTATTTTCTGGTATTTTTAGCCCTTCCATACATCCCCCTTTCACATTTATTGTAGATAACTTGAATATTCAGTGCATTAGATTATACTGCAAAACGTAACATGCATTGAGCATGTTTTTAGACTTGTAAATCCTATGAAAAAATCGCGGCAGTGGTTTAGTGTTTTGACACTTATTGCGTTCGTATTTACGACGACCATGCCGGCTGCCTCACACGCTATGCCTCATAATGATGGAAAAGTTGTTCAAACCAACAAAACCGAAACCACCAAAGGCCATGATTGCCACGGCCACGGTGAAGCAAAAGCGGATACAAATAAAGCCGTACAAAACGATAAAGATGTATTGGACAAGTGCTGCGATAAAAGCATGTGCAAATGCGTCGGCGGCACTTGTCATAATGGACTATCCCAGTATCTCGGCAATAGCGGCAATTCGCTGTCCGCCATATCCTCCGGCGGTCTTGTCTTCGCGTTCAACAATCAGTTTGTTGATTCCATACTTCTCGAAGGCTTAAAACGACCTCCCCGAGCCTAATCCTGTAGCTGTTTACGCCACCAGTGCGCCTTCCGCGCATGGCGTCAATTCAACTTTAGTCAGGATTAGTTATGCGATTACATCATCTATGGATGGTGGCGCTGCTTATGGTAGGGGTTATCTCCGCACCGGCATACGCCAAAACCACCGAATATAATTTGACCATCG
>CAZAQK010000032.1:0-14288 GCA_964487265.1 uncultured Rickettsiales bacterium
GCGTCCGCCCATTGGCTGAAAGTTTCAGTATGCGGATATTTAGCAGCGTATCCCTTCAGTGATTTATGGAAGAATAAATCAAACTGGCGAAGGTAAATGTCATTGCCGTTCGGCAGTTTTTCACATTCCAGTTTTTTACCGGCAGGGTTTTCAGGCGTTACCAGCGTCAACACTTCCTTGATTAGATCCGCATAGAGCGTGCCTTTTTCACCTACCATCTGCACGGCCATATTGGCCGTACGCTGCAGAAAATCGAGCTGCACACACACATTTTTGTTGTCATATTCCATGATGATGTGCGCACTATCTTCCACATTGATCTCAAGCGGGCTAAGCTTGGCCCGGCTGCACAACAATGATTTCGGCCAGCCGAAAAGCCATGTGGCGTAATCGATCTCATGGCTGAGTTCAAGGAGTGCACCGCCACCCAGTTTTTCCTGCGCGCTGACGCCCTCGCGGTAATCAGAATCTGGCCGCCAGTCCGGCAGATACTGACCTACTTCAATGCGTGCAGTGTAAATATTTCCAAGTGTTCCATTTTCAATAAGCTTGCGCAGTGTGTGCAGCGCAGGCAGGAAACGCAGCACATATCCTACCATAATGAAACCACGTGAAGCCTGGCAAATATTCAGGAAAGGCTCAATGCCTTTGCTGGAAGCGGCCAGCGGCTTTTCAATAAATAGCGGGATATTATGTCTGGCAAATTCAGTGGCGTTTGCAATATGCTGGCTGGCTGGCGAGGAAATCAACACGGCATCCGGCGCAAATGCCAGTGCTTCTTCCATACTGCGCAGCATGATATCAGCATGTTCTGGAACTGCGGTATCTTCACGCGTGTGCTGGCGATAAACGGCAATGCGTGCATCCGGCAGCAGTGCGCGGGCATTGCGCAGATGGCGTTTGCCAATACTTCCCAGGCTGATGCAGAGTATTTTAGGCTGCGTCACTGAAATCATCCCACATTATAGGTTGATCATGCTGCTTGTCCGTGCGCAGTGTTTTGCCGCAGATTTTTTCAATCTCGAACGGCTCAACGGCACCTTTGGTCCATGGGCGTTTAACACCGAGCATATCAGCAGAGATTTTGGTGCCTGCCTTCAATTGCGGCACAGCGCACACAACGCTCTTGCGGATAAGCGGGCGGTTAGCAGCTTCGGCGGCAACCGGTTTTTTTACGCCATCACCCAAAGAGCTGCTTGCTTCGCGCACGGCTTTAACCAGTGCTTTCAGTTCCGGAATATCCACCGATGCCTTATGATCCGGCCCGGGCAGGTTCTTATCCAGCGTGTAGTGTTTTTCAATCATCGCTGCACCGAGGCCCGCAGAAACAACAGCGGCAACATGCCCCAGCGTGTGGTCAGAATAGCCAACCGGCAGGTGGAACCGCTCCCGCATGGTGATGATTGCCTTGAGATTTGCCTGCTCTATAGGGGCGGGATATTCCGAGAGGCAGTGCATCAAAGCCAACTCGCGCTTGTACGGTTTTATCCATTCCAGCGCGCGTGCCACTTCATCCATATCGCTGGCACCGGTGGATATCAGCAAACTCTTGAAACGCTTTGCCATATGCTCAAGCAATGGCTGGTTGGAAATTTCCGGTGAAGGAACTTTGACAGATGTCACGCCCAGCTTGTCTGCCAGGAAATCCACACTGCTATGTTCAAATGCCGTGCACAGGAAACCGACTTTACGTTCCTTGCAGTAATGAAACGCCTTGATAAGCCATTCATCCGGCAACTCGAGTTTTTTTGCCATTTCAAGCTGGTTGTCACCCTGTCCGGCTTTCTGCTGGTAATCGGTGGAGGCGGCGTAGGTGGAGATTTCTTCTTCCGAGATGAAGCGTTGCAGCTTGATGACATCAAGCCCTGCTTCAATGCCGGCATCAATCAACTTGAAGAGCAGGTCTTCCTGCCGGTTGTGGTTCACGCCAATTTCACCTATGACGATGCAACGCTCGCCCGGTGCAAAATTAAACTGATTCGATACGAAATCCATCAGGGTCTCCAGAATATTATTTTTGCGGCATCTGGAATGTTTCCGGTTTCCTGCTGGAAACGGTCTCTGACATGTCCATACGCAGCTTTATCAATAATTCGTTTGCCAATATAGAAGGTTGACGTACCGGTTGCATTGCTTTTTTTGAAGAGGAGCAGGGGGTCATCGCCTGCGGTACTGCGCCCTCCGGTCATATTTATAAATCTGACGCCATCTGCCATGAGCGCGCATGACATGGCAAAAAGGCTTACATTTCCGGCACCAAGCCGTGCATATTCGTTAATGCTTGCTCCTAGGTGGTAAAGCCCGCATTTGCCATGCACCACGGCCATTGAGGCAGCTACCAGCGTACCGTCGGCAAATGCACCGAACAGGCGCAGGCCGCTTTTCCCGAGTTTTAACATATGGTTCCAGTAAGCATCGTCATACCAGAAGAATTCCGGCGCATTGTTTCGGCTCATCGTATCTGCGTAAAGTTGCCTGAAAGCGGGGAGATGTTCTGGCAAAGAAAGTTCACGGGCAGTTATGTTTTGGCGCTCGGCTTTTCGCAGCATGTTGCGGGTCTTGGAGCCAAGGAGTTTTAGTAATTCCTCTTCTGTTTCTGGCAGGTAGCTTACTGCCAGCATGCGGTTCGCTGTTACTTCTGCATCAGGATGCGCAAATATTTCATTTTTATTGAACGGGCTGAAGCGTACGAATTCTGCAATGATTTTTTGCTGAGAAGTATACGCATCAAACGCCTGCCATGCGGCACTCAGGAAACCGGCTGCATTCGTTGTGGCAAGCGAGCCTGTATATCCGTAGATGCCGCTGATATCGTAATAGCCTGTTGGCGTATTTCCGATGATGACCGGTGTCAGCAGGAACGGATAGATGAAATGCTCACCGCCCGATTGAAAGTGCCAGAGCATGGCTTTAGAGTTTGGAATGCGTAAGGAATAAGCCAGATGATATTCCGGCAAGTATGTGCAGTCCACCGCCTCAAAATGCGAAAGTGCATCGCACCACGCACTGCAATCCGCGGCTTTAATGAGTGTGGGCATGGAGCGGATCTACCAGGCGTTTGGCCAGCAGCTTCGCCTTATCATGCGGCTGCTTCAGGCAATCCAGTATGATCGAAAGCGTATCAGGCCTTACATAAGGATTCTTGCCGGAGAGGCTGGCGCGGAAGCTGGGGTTTGATATATGATTTACTGCGTCGGCAATCGCCACAACATCCAGTGGCACATGCACTACATTGTCGCCATGCACGCGGCCCTGTTGGCGTGCGCCGATATTAATGACCGGCAGCTTGAAACTCGGTGCTTCCCACAGGCCGCTGGAAGAATTGCCAATCATGAAAGAAGCTGCGGCCATGGCCGCATAATATTTTTCTGCACCTAAGCTTTCATACAAATGCACATGCGCATGCTTGTCGGCATAGGATTTAAGTTTTTCGAAAAATAAGCGGCTGGCGCCATCGGGATTTGGTGCCGTGAGGATAATCGGCAGTTTAATGGTATCCAGTGCACCAAGGAATGTATCGATCTGTTTTTCCGGTGCCATGGTCTCAAACGAGGTGGGATGAAATGTGGCGAGCACAAACGGTGTCTTTGCTTTAAGCCCCAATGCGGGATAAATGTCGGAAGCGGTCTTCGCATAGGTGGTAAGTTCAGTGAGCGCAGGCTCACCTGCGGTGATCACACGCCAGTCTTCTTCACCCATGGCAAGCAAACGGTTGCGGTGTTCGGGCAGTGCCACAAGATGCAGGTGAGACAGGCAACTCAGTGCATAACGTGTCTGGTTATCGGCGGAACCTTGCGTAATGTCCCCACCGGAATGGTGCACGATCGGGATTTGCAGCATGGAGGCAGCAGATCCCACGGCCAGCATTTCCCAGCGATCGCCGACAACAAACACATAATCCGGTTTGCCTTCCGAAAAAATACGCACAAATTCAGCCGTGGCTTTTGCATAGGCACGGGCGAGCTCTGCCGGGCTGTCATCATGATCAATCATGAAATCCGGCGTGGCATGTATCGAGATGCCATCGCGACGTATCTGGCTTATGGTATTGCCGTAGCGTGCAAGCAGATGGCTGCCGCCTGCGATGATTTTACTTTGGATGCCGCTATCTGCCAGGGCCGCTTTTATCACGGGCCTCATGCTGGCGTAATCAGATCGGCTAAGCGTGACAAAATACACAAGCGGCATATTCAGGCCTTTCTGAACTGGCAGTGAAATTCTTCAATATGCTGATTGGCCGCCATGTCACTGCGTGAAACCACGTCAATGGCGATGGGAGTGAAGAACTTGCCGAACAATTTTTCAATTTCTTCTTTGCTAAAAAAATGTGAAACGCCCATATTGCTGCACGGGCCGCTGGAAATATCATCGAACGTAGAGGATTCCAACGATTTTCCGGTACCAAAGCCGGTAGTGTTAGTGCCCCATAATTTCGTGTAGAATAATCCGCCTGACTTTAGCACGCGGGAAATTTCAGCCATTGCTTTGGCAATAACGTCGTTGGTGTTGGCATACAGCGCGAAAATATCGATCGCCACATCAAATGTGGCATCATTCCATGGTAACGTCATGAAATTGCCGACTTTCAGGTCGGGGGCGGGACTTTGAATCCCTTGATTTTCAATGCCAAGACGCTTGCTGGCGAGTTCAATGGCCGTAGGCGATACGTCAATGGCGGATACGGCAAAACCTTCGCGGTGCATGAACCATACATTTGCCCCCGGGCCGCAACCAACTTCGAGTACACGCACTTTGCTTTTATCAACATTTCTGAAATTGCGCCCCATGAAGCGCACCAGATCTTCCGGCGGGTAACGGCCCCATGCACGGCTTTTAAACTTTTCATCCCAGTGCATGGTGTAATCAAGAGCAGTGCTCATGCGGCAACCAGATCATGGATGTTGAAGGAATCCAGGTAAATCTCGCGGCGGAAGAAAGGTTTCACATCGCGGAAAACTATGCGAGGGTTGCGCTTGGTCACTTCATCGCGGAATTCTTTTATTTTCTCGTCGTAGCCAAGTTTTGCCACCTTGAATGTCACGGGTGCGCGCAGGATATGATGGTCGAGCAGTTCCGCATCACGTGACACGATGTTGAGTGCCTTGCACTCATCCCAGATTTTACCATACATATCCGGTGCATTTTTCCATGTATCGGATTCTGTGTTGGCCGGACATTCGCAGGTGATAAAACTTGCACCGTCATCACGCGTTTGTCCGCTATAAATGCCGGCCGATGCGGTGCGGTATGTAATGCCATCCGGATCAAAATTCTGCAGGTAGGTGAAATCCTTGATGTTTTCTTTTTTAGTGATCAGCGTGGCAAATATCATTGGCGTGCCGGAGATATGACTGCTGGCGTCATAGTCAAAACCAAGCAATGCACCGAGTGCTTTGGTGTTGTCATTCGTCCAGATGATTTTATCCGCTTCAATACGTTGTTTGTCAGTCTGAATAACGATTTTGCCGACAGCATTTTCAATGGCCTGTATGTTTTCGCCAAGGCAGAGAGTAACGCCTTTGGCCTCCAGCCACTTTGCTGCGCGGTCGCACCAGCCGCGCATGGCTTCACCGGAATCCGGATATACGGAAACCAGATCATCGACCTTGCCAACGGCCTTACGGCGTGCAGCCAGCACATTATCCAGCCACGGATCAGATTTTTTGAGTTCCAGCATTTTGTCGTCATCAAGGAATTTCAGGCGGCCCAGTGAGGTTTTGGAAATAGCATCCGGCTGCACCTTCGTGGCTTCAACATTATAAACATGCTTGAAAATATCGGCATAGATGCCACCGGCTGTTTTGCCATAGCGATCTTCCAGCAATTCAGCAAGTGTGTGTGGTGTGCGCTTATTGCCACCTTGTTTAGCAAGCATCAGCAGTTCGGATTTGATGTGTTCTTTCGTGGTATCATCCAGCGATGCAAGGTCGGGCAGGGAGTAGCCATCGGTGAGAATCTTATTGAATGCGCTGACTGAAACGAAATCAATGGTGCGTACCTTGCCATCCATGATCTCACTCACCACATCGGCAAGGTCCTGCGGGATGGAATCGAACATATGCACGCCTTTGTCGACGGCAAAACCTTTAAGGTTCACGGAGTATGAAATGCCGCCGAAAAACGGGTCGCGGTCTAATATGTAAACTTTATTACCTTGTTTGCTAAGCAATTGCAGGGCATCACAAAAGCCACGAAAACCTGCGCCGACAATTACATGTGTTTTACTCATGATTCCTCTTTTACCCTATTTCACCGCTGCTTATAGGGGAAAAATTCGGATTATACAACAGAGGCTAATTGGCATCTTTCCCCAGCGCAATCATCGCGGTTTTCAGCAGTATCTTCATATCCATAAAAAACCCATGCTGCCTTGCATAATGCAGGTCATGGGCAAGGCGTTCCTCGGTGCCTATATTGCTGCGGCCATTCACCTGCGCAAGGCCCGTGATGCCCGGGCGAACGGTGTGGCGCAGTTGCCAGTCGGCAGGCAAGTAGTTGGATTCCTGCATGGGTGTATCTGGCCGCGGCCCCACCAGGCTCATATCGCCTTTCAGCACGTTGAATAACTGCGGCAATTCATCAATGCTGGTTTTACGCAGGAAACGGCCTATGGGGGTGATACGGCTGTCACCCTCTTGCGTTTGAAATCCATGCTTATCTGCGTCCACAACCATTGAGCGGAATTTATACAGAGTGAAATGTTTGCAGCCTTTGCCAATACGTATCTGCCCATAAATAGGATTGCCACGGCTGGTCAGTCTTATCATAAGCCATACCGGCAAAAACACCGGCACCAGCAGGATGATAAGGGTAAAAAGTGCAACAGTGCGGTCAAACAGGGCTTTGAACATCATTCAGACTAATAGCTTGAAGCGGGCAGTGTGGCTGATATAACAATGTCTTACTTCATATATGTACAGGTATGGCCGAAAAATTTCAAAATATTTTAGTGACGGGTGCTGAGGGCTTCATAGGCTCGCATCTGGTTGAAGCATTGGTGGGGCAGGGCAGGCAGGTGCGCGCCATGGCCTTGTATAATTCTTTTGGCCGCTATGGCTGGCTGGATACGCTTCCGGAAAAAACCCGCAGCAAAATCGAGCTGGTGATGGGTGATGTACGCGACCCGTTCTCTGTGCGTGAAGCGATGCGTGGCATGGATGCGGTGATGCACCTTGCAGCATTGATTGCTATTCCATATTCCTATGCGGCACCGGCCTCTTATGTGGATGTGAATGTGATGGGCACGCTGAATGTGCTGCAGGCGGCGCGTGACCTCGGCATCAAAAAAGTCGTGCACACTTCAACCTCCGAAGTGTATGGCACTGCGCAGATCGTGCCGATTCCAGAAACCCATCCACTCGTTGGCCAGTCGCCGTATTCCGCCAGCAAGATCGGTGCGGACCAGATGGCCATTGCCTATCATCGCTCATTCGGGGTGCCAGTTTCCATCTGCCGTCCATTCAACACGTATGGGCCGCGTCAATCATTGCGTGCCGTTATACCGACTATTATCCTGCAGGCACTCAGCGACAAGCCGCAACTTGTGCTTGGTTCCTTGCATCCTACGCGCGATTTTAATTATGTCACCGATACGGCGGAGGGGATGATAGCCGTGCTGGATAATCCGCGTTCGGTGGGCGAGACCATCAATATCGGCAGCGGTTTTGAAATTACAGTAGGGGATACGGTAAAGCTGGTCAGTGAGATCACTGGCAAAAAACTTGATGTCAAAACCGAGGATACCCGTATCCGTCCGGATGCCAGCGAAGTGGAGCGGCTCTGTTGTGATGCTGCCAAGGCAAAAGAAATTCTAGGCTGGAAATCCAAATTTTCCGGCATGGATGGGTTGAAATCAGGGCTTGAAAAAAGTATCGATTGGTTTGCAAAACCTGAAAACCGTGCATATTACCAAGATGTCCACCGCTACACGGTCTAACCCCATGCCGCAGAGCACCGATATCATAGCCGCTATTCAGCAGGTGATCGGGAATGCTGCAAAACCCATATCGCTGCATGAACCTTTGTTTTCAGGTAACGAAAAAAAATATGTATCGTCCTGCATTGATGATGGCTGGGTGTCATCCGTTGGTGCATTTGTAGATAAGTTTGAAAAAGATCTAGCCACATTTTGCGGTGCAAAACACGCCTGCGTGATGGTCAATGGTACGGTGGCGTTGCAGATGGCACTGCTGGTATCTGGCCTGCAACCGGATGAGGAAGTGCTGATACCGTCACTGACGTTTGTGGCCACTGCCAATGCTGTGGTACATGCAGGTGGCGTGCCGCATTTTGTCGATGCAGAAGAACAGTCACTGGGTATGGATCCGGCTGCGCTGGCAGCATATCTCAAAAAAATAGCCACAGTAAAAAATGGTATTACCACGAACAGCAAAACCGGCCGGCGCATACGTGCCCTCATGCCGGTACATGTATTCGGCCATCCCTGCCAGCTGGATGCTTTGGTACATATTGCCAAAGAATATAATCTGGCATTCATCGAAGATGCCACCGAGGCACTTGGCTCGGAATATCACGGCAGGAAAATCGGCAGTGAACATATCTCCGTTCTCAGTTTCAACGGCAATAAAATCATCACAACCGGCGGTGGTGGCGCGGTGCTGACGAATGACGAAGTCCTACATAAAAAATTAAAGCACCTGACGACTACAGCAAAACAGCCGCATCGCTGGGCATTCAATCATGATGAGTTGGCGTGGAATTTCCGTCTGCCAAACCTGAATGCGGCACTTGGCTGTGCGCAGCTTGAACAAATGCCAGCATTTCTTGCTGCAAAACGTGCACTTGCCGAGCGGTATATCGAAGCGTTTGAGCCGGTAAGGGATGTGCAGATTGTTCGTGAGCCGGTTAACACCAAAAGCAATTACTGGCTGGTGTCGCTGCGCAACGAACATGCCGATGTTGCGTGGCTGGATGCCACACTGGATACTTTACATGCAGCGCAGATTTTGTGCCGGCCGTTATGGACACCGCTGCACCTTCTGCCCATGTATAAGCAGTCACCACGGGCGGATTTAGCCGTCACGGGAAAGCTCGCTCAGTCTATTATCAATTTACCTTCCAGTGTAAAGTTGGGGTCTGCTTAATATAAATACTGAATGAATTGATACAATTCAGCCGCTTAGCTAATGCTGATTGATTTGCACTTACGCCGGACTTCACGTATAAGCTATGGTGCGAAGCACTTATATTCCAAGGATTTTGTTTGACCTCCGCCGCCAAGACCATACACGGTTACAATACGCACCGTCCTGAAGATAAGCGTGCAATGCTGCAGGATATCGGCGTTGCATCCATGGACGCACTGTTTGATTGTGTGCCGAAATCCTTACGTCTTAAATCGCAGTTGAATGTGCCGGATGCCTTGCCGGAATGGGAACTTGAGCGTCACATGCAAGCCTTGGCAGCGAAGAATGCCACGGTCAAAACCCATAATAGTTTTTTAGGCGGCGGTGCATACGATCATTATATTCCTGCCGTGGTTGATGCGTTGGTAAGCCGCGGTGAGTTCCTTACATCCTACACGCCTTATCAACCTGAAATCAGCCAGGGATTGTTGCAGGCATTGCACGAATACCAGCAGTCATTGGCACTCATCACAGGTTTACCGGTAGTGAACGGGTCGTGCTACGATGGTGCAACCGCCTTTGCCGATAGCGCGTGGGCGTGCTGCCTGATTTCCGGCAAACACGCGCAGGGTATACTCGTCAGTGATGCTATCTGGCCGCAATACCGAGCAGTGCTGGATAGTTACATGGATGGCCGCGCCGTAGTGCGGCATGCCATGCCGTTTGATACAAAAACCGGAAAAATAGATGTCAAAAAACTTGATGACATGTTAGCGCGCCTGAAACCAGCGGGCTTCCTGTTCCAGTCACCCAATGCGTTTGGCATTGTTGAAGACATTGAAGCGATTGCCAAAAGCTGCGCGCGTCACGGCGTTATTTCGTCCTGTTCATTCAATCCGCTGGCGGCGGGTATACTGCGCTCCCCGGGAGAATGCGGCATTGATATCGTCACCTGTGATGGCCAGCCGCTTGGCATCCCGCTTTCTGCAGGCGGCCCAAGCCTTGGCGTGTTTGCCACCAAAAAGGAATACCGCGCGTATGTGCCAGGCCGCTTGATCGGCAAGGTAACAGACATCAATGGCAATCTTGCTTACGCACTGGTCTATGAGGATCGCGAGCAGCATGTGGCGCGCGAGCGTGCCACCAGCAATATCTGCTCGAACCAGGCACTCAATGCGCTGCGTGCAGTGATTTATCTTAGCAGTTTAGGCAGGCAGGGGCTGGCGCGTATCGCTAACCTCAACACACGCAAAGCACATTATCTGGCGGAAAAGCTGGCAGGTGTGAAAGGGATAGAGCTTGCATTCATAGGTGCATTCTTCAACGAGTTCATCATCACACTGCCGAAATCTGCGGTGGAGATATTAAAGCAGTTGGAAGCGCGCAATATTTTTGGTGGTGTTGATTATTCAGGGCGGTTTGGCTTGCAGCATGCAATACTGGTGTGTGCCACTGAAAAGAAAACACGTGCAGACATGGACGCATTTGCCGCTGCGCTTAAGGAGGTGCTTGCCTGATGCGCCCGACGATTTTTGATGTTTCCCGCCCTGGTGCAAGTGGCCACACGATACAGGATTCTGAATTTCCTGCCGAAGGCTGCGGCGATTATTTTGATGCATCCATGCTGCGCGCTGAGCCACCGGCCTTGCCAGAACTCGCAGAGATCGAAGTGGTCAGGCATTATACGCAGATGAGCCTGGAAAATCACGGTGTGGATAGTGGCGCGTATCCGCTGGGCTCATGTACTATGAAATACAATCCCAAGCGCAATGATGTGCTTGCAAATCTCTCAGGCTTCCGTGATGTGCATCCGCACCAGCCTATGCATACGCAATCTGGTTTATGGGAAATGCTTTATCACCTGCAATCCTATATCGGTGAGATTACCGGTATGGATGCCGTCAGCGTGCAGCCAGCCGCTGGTGCGCATGGTGAACTTGCAGGGCTCCTGATCATCCGGAAATATTTTGCGATGCGTGGAGAGAACCGCAATGTGGTGCTGATCGCCGATAACGCACACGGCACGAATCCAGCATCGGCAGCAATGGCGGGTTTTACCTGCCGCATCATTCCCACGCAGCGCAATGGGCTTCTGGATATTGCAGCACTCAAAGAAGCACTGACGGATGACGTGGCTGCTTTCATGCTCACCAATCCGTCGACATTCGGGCTGTTTGAAGATCGCATCGAAGAAATTGCGAAGCTCGCTCATGCCAATGGTTCCCTCCTGTATTACGATGGCGCGAACATGAACGCCCTGATGGGCATTGCCCGCCCGGGCGATATGGGTTTTGATGTCATGCACATCAACGTGCATAAAACGCTTTCAACGCCACATGGCGGTGGCGGGCCCGGTGCTGGTCCGGTGGGAGTCAAAGCATTCCTGCGCGATTATTTGCCTGCGCCAATCGCAGAATGCACGAATGGCGAGTACCATCCAAAAGTGGATATGCCGCACAGCATTGGCCGCATGAAGGCATTCTTTGGTCACGTTGCCGTGCTGGCGCGTGCCTATGCCTACATCCGCACCATGGGGGCAGAGGGCTTGCGCGAAGCTTCAGAAAATGCCGTACTCAATGCGAATTATATTCAGGCACAACTTAAAGACATCCTGCCTGCCGTGTTTAACCGTATCTGTATGCATGAATGCCTGCTTTCCGGAAGTGCGCTTAATGTATCGGTATATAGTTTTGCCAAACGGTTGATTGATTACGGCATCCATCCGCCAACACTGGTGGGTGCGGGCTGCGTATATTTTGGCGAAGATCTGAAATCGGCCATGCTGATTGAGCCAACCGAAACGGAAACCAAAGAATCGCTGGATCACCTCATCCATATTTTCCGTCAGGTATTGGGCGAGATTACACAGTATAAGGAATTGGTGGAAACCGCGCCGCATTCTGCATCCATCGGCAAGATCGAGGCACGGGTGAAAGAAGTGGAAGCAACTGAAAACAAGAAAATAGCGTAGGGAAAGCATATGTGTGGCATAGCAGGCGTTGTTAATGCATCGGGAGTACAGCCGCAGCATGTTACGGCGATGATTAAAACCATCCAGTATCGTGGCGTCGATGAACATGGGGTGGAAGCCATTGGCCAGCGCGCGGTGATGGGGCATGCGCGCCTCGCTGTCGTTGATCCCGAAAATGGCAAGCAGCCCATGTCGAATACCGACAATACTGTGTGGGTCACCTTCAACGGCGAGATTTATAACTATGTTGAACTGCGCGAAGAGCTGAAGGCCAAGGGCTACAAATTCAAATCCCGCTGCGACACGGAAGTGCTGGTGCATCTGTGGCGCGAAGAAGGCGAGAAGATGCTCTCCCGCCTGATTGGCATGTTTGCATTCTGCATCTGGGACACTAAAAATGATCGCGGTATTCTGGCGCGTGACCGTCAGGGCATCAAGCCGTGTTTCATTGCCGATTATCAGGGTGGCATTGCCTATGCCAGTGAGATGAAGGCATTGTTTGCACTGCCAGGGCTTACGCCGGAAGTAAATCCTGCTGCATTGAAAGAGATGTTTGCTTTCAATTACTGCCCACCGCCGCAAACCTGCTTCAAAGGCGTTATGCATCTTGAGCCTGGCACGTACCTGCTGTTTGAAGGCAGCAAGAAACCCGTGGTCAAACGCTACTGGCAATGGCCATTTGCCGAGGAAAAGCGTACGCCATCATTCGAAGAATTTGAAGCATTGCTCGATGATGCAGTGCGCATGCAGATGCGCTTTGATGTTGATGGCGGCATGTATCTCTCTGGTGGTGTGGATTCATCGGTGGTGGCGTATCATCTGAAGAAACAGTGGAACCGCCCAAAGATAAGCGCGTTTGGTCTCAATTTCCCGAATCAGGATTATTCGGAATATATGTATTCCGAGCAGGTGGCCGAGCTGTTGGGCATTGACCTGCAGGAAGCCCGCATCATGCCTGATATGATTCCGGGGATTGCTGACAAGGTGGTGCATCATGCGGAGCAGCCGCATGGCGATTTTTCATTCTTCCTGTTTTATCTGCTGGCACAACGTGCGCATCAGGGCAAAAAAATCGTGATGTTCACGGGGGACGGGCCGGATGAAACTCTCGCCGGTTTCCGCCACAACGAGCAATATTTCCACGAACAGGCGCGGATGAATTTCTCGCTCGCGAATTATTTTAATGTGATCTGCTATATGGATGCGCCGATGCGCCAGCGTTTGCTCAACGCTGATTTTGAACGCTCAACACCTGACCCGGTTAATAGGTTTGAGCAGATACTCGCACCATGGCGTGAGCTGGAGCCGGTGGAGCAGATTGTCGCCTATGAATGCACCAGCCTGATGCCGGGTAATAACCTGGTCAAAGGTGACCGTATGGGTGCATGCTGGTCAACGGAAGGCCGCTCTCCGCTTATTGATCACCGCGTGAGCGAATTTTTCATCCGCCTGCCGGTGAACCAGAAATTCCGTGATGGCATTGGCAAATATTATCTCAAGAATTACGCAGCACAAAAATTCCCGCGTGATTTGATCTTCAAGAAAAAATCCATGCCAACGCTGCCAATTGGTGAGTGGATTAAATCTTCGCTGTATGACTGGGCGCACGACACGCTTGCACGCACTGACCAGTCCTATATGAATAGGAAAGAAATACTTGCTATGCTGGCTGAGCATAAATCAGGCGCAAAGAACCACACGCGGTCACTTCGTACATTGGTGATGACACAGCTGTGGATTGAGCAGTGCGTGAAGGCCGGTGCAGAAAGTAAGGCGGCATAGGGAGAAGCATATGACGATTGATTTAGGAGAAGTAGCACGCAGTAAAGGTATCCGCTATTTCCTGATAAGCTTTACCGATATGTTCGGTGTGATGCGTTCCAAACTGGTGCCCGCTCATGCCATCAAGGATATGCAGAAAACCGGTGCCGGTTTTGCCGGATTCGCCACACATCTCGATATGACACCCGCACATTCCGACACGTTTGCCCTGCCGGATGCCGATAGTTTGATTCAGTTGCCGTGGCAGAAGGATGTGGCATGGGTCACAAGCGATCTCATTATGGATGGTCAGCCGGTGGCGCACTCGCCGCGCCATGTGCTTAAGCATGTTGTGCAGGCGGCGCAGAAGGCCGGCTATGTTTTTAAGACCGGCGTGGAATGTGAGTTTTTCCTGCTTGATGCGGCGGGCACAGGCGTAGCCGATATTCAGGACAAGCAGGCCAAGCCTT
>CAZAQK010000033.1:0-14164 GCA_964487265.1 uncultured Rickettsiales bacterium
GAACAAGAATTGCATGAGATCATTGCTGCCTATCGACACAAAATCCAGCTTGGGCAAAACCGCATCAAGCTGCCAGAGTATGGAAGGTATCTCGATCATGATACCAACCTTCACGGAAACCGGTAGTTCCTGCCCGCGTGCCCTTGCCTGCTCCATCTCCTGATCAAAAAGTTTCTTGGCAGCATCAAACTCGGAAACCTGTGCAATGAAGGGCAACATAAAGCGCAGCTCACGGCCTGCCGATGCCTCGATCAACGCACGAAACTGGGTGCGCAGGATGGTTGGGCGTTCAAGGCCAATGCGGGTGGCACGCCAGCCCATGGCCGGGTTTTCTTCTTCCTCAATATGCAGGTATGGCACTTTCTTATCACCGCCAATATCAAACGTGCGGAATATCACTGACCTGTCCGGCAATTGCTTGTAAATGGCAGCGTAATGATCCCGCTGCATCTCCACATCCGGAAAATCGCTGGCTATCATATATGGCAGCTCGGTGCGATACAGGCCGATGCCACGCACCCCCTCCTGCCCCAGAATGCTCGACCCATCAACAAACAGGCCGGCATTGATATTAAGTGTAATCTGCACACCATCCTTGGTTTCGGCCGGCAGGGATCTTATCTGGTCATATTCGGCAGCGCGCTGTGCCTTCTGGCGGATATAGGCATCCATCGCCTGTTCAGTCTCATCATTTGGACGCACGTAAACACGATCATTATCGGCATCTATGATCAGCATATCACCCGCCTGTATAATACCGGTGGCATTCTCCACACGTGCCAGCGCGGGAATATCCATCGCCCGCGCAATCACCGCCGTGTGCGATGTGACCGACCCCTCTTCCAGCACAATGCCTTTGAGCTTCTCATGGTCATAATCCAAAAGCTCGGCGGGGCCTAATGAGCGCGCCACCAGAATGAATGCCTCCGGCATATCCTTCGCCAGGCGCGAGAGTGGCTTGCCCAGCAATATCCTGAGGAGATGGTTAGATAGATCTTCCAGATCCTGCACACGCTCCTTGATGTAAGGACTTGCCATCTGGCTCATCCGCGCCTGCAATTCCCCCTGCACTTTCTTTACGGCTGCTTCCGCCGTGAGGCCTGAACCGATCGCATCATGTATGCGGGTCAGCCAGCCTTTATCACGCGTGAAGAGCAGATAGGTTTCAATGATCTCGCGTTTTTCATCATTCTCCTCAAGGCCTGAACTTTCGATATATTCACCGAATGACTGTCGGAGTGCTTTCATCGCATCATCGAAACGCTGTTTTTCGTGATTGATATCGGATGCCACATAGTTGGTGATCACCAGCTGGGGCTCATGCAGCACCGCTATTGCCTTGGCAATGCCTGCAGAAAGGCGCGCACCCGCCAGTTGCAATGTCATCAGCCCGCCGGTCGCCGTTTTGATCTCCTGCATGGAGACCAGCTGGCCGGAGATCGCCAGCTCGGAAAGCACCATGGAAATGGTCTGCAATACCTCCACCTGGTCAACTGTGTATTTCTTGGCTGCCTTGCGCTGTACAACAAGCACGCCGATCACCTTGCCGCCCTGCAATATCGGCACGCCAACAAAGGCATTATAGATTTTCTCGCCGGTTTCCGGACGGTATTCAAACTTGGGATGCTTGCTGGCTTCTGCCAGATTAATGGGCTCTGCGCTGGAAGCGATCATCCCCACGATACCGCGGCCTGCGCCCAGCCGTGTCTGGTGCACAGACCCTGCCTTTAAACCCTCACTGGCAAACAGCTCCAGCACATCGCCAGCCCGCAGCAGATATATCGAGCACACCTGCGAGGTAAAACCGGAAGCGATGAGTTTTACAATTTTATCAAGCCGTGCCTGCGCGCTCTCATCCTGCGCCATCACATCTCGGATGCGGCGCAGCAAAAGCAGTGGCGTTGCCACCTTGGGCAGCGATTTCTTAGGCTGTTTCATGCACTGCACAATGCCCTGCATGCACGCGGCAAGTCAAGCGATACAGGGTTAATTTGCTGCGCTGCAAAAAATCTCTTCTTCGTCATGCTCGAGCCGTGCACCGCACAGATTCGGGCATCCAGCTTTAAGAATGGATCCCCGGACGATGCCTACGCATCGCCGAGGATGACATGTGCTATGCAGCCCGTTTCAGCAGGAAACCTTCGGCCTGTGCAATCAGCTCATCGACGATTTCTTTGCAAGGCTGGATTTTGCCTACCATGCCCACACTCTGGCCAGCCATGAGTGAGCCATTTTCAATATCACCATCGATCACGGCCTTGCGTAGCGCACCTGCCCAGAAATGCTCAATTTTGAGCTGGGCTTCTTTTTTATCCAGTTTGCCGGAGCGAAACTCAGCGATCACTGCATGTTGTGTGCGGGTGAAATCATCTGTGGCCTTATTCATAATGGCACGCACAGGGATTACTGGGAAATCCGGGTCAACCTGCACGGAAGGCATCGCATCACGCGCAGCTGCGCGGATGAAAGCTTCCTTGAATTTCGGATGGGCAATACATTCACTCGCGCACACAAAGCGCGTGCCAAGCTGCACACCGGCGGCACCCATTTCCAGATACGCCACGATCGCCTCGCCGCGGCCGATGCCGCCAGCCACAAATACCGGCACTTCCGTAATGGCTGGCAAGATCTCCTGCGCCAGTACAGATGTGGTGACAGGGCCAATATGCCCGCCCGCTTCCATGCCTTCAATCACCAGCGCGTCCACGCCGCTGCGTATGAGCTTCTTACCAATCACCAGCGCGGGTGCAAAACCGATCACCTTACCGCCATATTCCTTGATGGTTTTGATATGCGCCGCCGATGGAATACCACCCGCCAGCACCACATGCGACACGTTATGTTTTTTGCACACCTCCACCAGCGCATCCATCTGCGGATGCATGACTATGAGGTTCACACCAAAAGGTTTCTGCGTGAGTTTTTTGGTTTCGGTAATTTCCTTATCGAGCAATTCAGGCGTCATGGAAGAACAAGCAATCACGCCGAACATACCGGCATTGCTCATGGCAGCAACTAAGTTGCGCTCAGACACCCAGCTCATCGCCCCGCCCATGATGGCATACGGGCAGCCGAGGAAATCCGTGCCACGTTTCCAGAGTGAAGTGAGTTTAGAGTTTGGAGTTTGGTAAACGGTGCTAATTTTTTCCATGCTCAATTACCCTTACTCTCCAAACTCTAAATTCCAAACTCCAACCACCACTCATGCCTTTTCCATATCAAATGCCGCGTGCAGCGCGCGCACGGCAAGCTCGGTATACTCTTCGGCGATCAGCACGCTGATTTTAATTTCAGATGTTGAGATAACCAGAATATTGATGCCTTTTTCAGCGAGTGCGCGGAACATTTCCTGCGCTACACCGGTATGCGAGCGCATGCCCACACCAATGGCAGAAATTTTTGCCACGTTCTTATCGGTGGTGAGTTCTTTATATTGCAAAATCGGGCGGGCTTTTTCGAGCGCCGCCACGGTGCGCTCAAAATCTGCCTTGCCGACCGTGAAGGTCATATCCGTTACTTTGCCGATCTCATCGACGTTCTGGACGATCATATCCACGTTGATGTTGGCTTCCGCTAGCGGGCCGAAAATGGCTGCCGCCACACCTGGTTTATCGGGCACAGCAGTGAGCGTAATGCGCGACTCATCGCGCGAGAAGGCAATGCCTGTGATACGTTTTTGTTCCATAGATTCCTCTTCTTCAACAAGCAGCGTGCCGGGCGTATCGGAAAAACTCGATAACACCTGCACCACCACGTTATGATTCATTGCCATTTCAACCGAGCGCGTTTGCAGCACTTTCGCACCAAGCGATGCCAGCTCCAGCATTTCCTCGTAGCTGATCTTTTCCAGTTTGCGCGCACCGGTTACCACGCGCGGGTCGGTGGTGTATACCCCGTCCACATCGGTATAAATATCGCAGCGGTTTGCTTTCAATGCAGCAGCAATAGCCACCGCCGACGTATCAGAACCACCACGGCCAAGCGTTGAGGTGCGGCCATCTTCTGCAATACCCTGAAACCCTGCGATAACGGCGACCTTGCCTTCTTTGAGTGTTTTATGCAGTTCAGTAGCATCAATATCGGTGATGCGCGCTTTACCGTGTGCATTATCGGTTTTAAGCGGAATCTGCCAGCCTGCGAACGAACGCGCCGGTATGCCCATTTCCTGCAAGGTAAGTGCAAGCAACCCACATGTCACCTGCTCGCCGGTGGAAACCACCTGATCATATTCTGCCCAACCATCCCGCGTGCCAAGCGGTGAAATTTCGCTTACATACGCAACGAGCTGATTGGTAACACCTGCCATGGCAGAAACCACCACGGCCACCTGATTGCCGAGGTCGAGTTCTTTTTTGACTTTGGTGGCCACATTCCTGATGCGCTCAATATTCGCAACCGAGGTACCGCCGAATTTTTGTACGATTAATGCCATAAATTTTCCGTATAAGGGCGGCTACCTTACGAAAATTTCTTTGACATTACAAGCGCATCCGTGCATGTGCCGTCACTTTGGCGGTAATATTGCCGCCTGCGGCGTTCATGCGAAAAACCCAAGGATTCATAAAGGCTTATGGCCGGCTGATTGCCCTCTTCTACGTCCAGGAAGAGTTTTACGACTTTTCGGGTACCCATATCACGTAAAGCCTCAGCCATCAGGCTCCTTGCAATACCCTGCCGGCGGAACTGCGGCAATACGGCGATGGTGATAATATCCGCCTGCTCATGGCTGATGCGATACACCACCATCCCCACTATTTGCCCATTATTGTCCGCAACCAGCGCAATAGTGCCATCCACTGAGAAGAAATCACTGAATGCCGCCATATCCCAGTAATGTGGGAAACACTGGGCATGGATGGAAGAAAGCAATTCGGCTGCTTCCCTGCCAACGCTTTGAATATGAAAATCAGGCTTTGCGGAACACACAGATCCACATTTTCTGGCCAGTAGCAACATCTGCTTCACTGCAGGAAACTGCCGCCATGCCATTTTGCGCCGCAAGCCCCTCAAGATAGCTGCGCGAGAAGCGGAAATGCTCTGATTGCGTATCAAAACGGAAGCCATTCTCCGCCATATTGCTTGCTGAAAGCGCGAATACCCCGCCGTTTTTCAATACACGCGCAACTTGCGACCATAATGCATCCAGTTCACCGATATAATCCACCACGCCGGCGGCCAGCACCACATCAAACGCACCATCTGCCGCCGCACTCAGGAAATCATGTGCCTCGCGATGCACCAGCGCGTCATAGAGCTTTTTGCCATTTGCGTCCTGCGCGCGCATGGCCTGTTCCAGCATTTTGGCGGATATATCAATACCGGTGATATGTGCGGCCACATCGCGCAGGCGCACCCCGCACAAGCCGGTGCCTACCCCTAAATCCAGCACCACATGATCCATCCGGCCAGCTTGCAGCGCACTGCGCGCGCCATCCGCCACCAGCTCATGTCCTTTATGCTGGCCAAGTTCAATGGTTGCTATGTAATTACCGGCCATACCTTCGAAATGCTCTTTTACCAGCGCAGGTGGCATACGCGTCGGCAACTGGTTTTGGGGTGCTCGGTTACCCATGGCAACCGCCAGCATATAGCTGGTATCTTCCATATCGGGCTTGAGCAGTTTGGCTTTCTGCAGGGCTTCCAGTGCTTGTGTTTTCTTGCCCTCACGCAGCAGGCTGCGGCCCAGCCAATACCAGCCATCTTGGTTGTCCTTGTCAAACCATGTCACCAGCCGGAAACGGAAAACGGCGTCTTGAACATTACCTTTCCGGAAATGATCGATGCCCAGGGCAAAATTGTTCTTGGCTATGTCGCGCTGTTTATACCAGTCTTTTTTAAGGCCAAACAGCTTCTGGAAAGCCTTGTCGAATATGCCGGGCGGCTGATTACCTGCGGTGGCGGGTACTTCTGTGAACAGTATATTTTTAAGGTTCAGCTTGGGCATATCATTGCCTTTATGGTTTGAAACAGTCTAAAATAGAGGCTTCCAATAGGAAAGTACAATTTCATGACGGCCGCCATAAACACTGTTGATAAGGATGAAATCGAGCGTTTTTCCCGCATCGCTGATGAATGGTGGGATCCACATGGCAAATTTGCCCCCCTGCACCGGATCAATCCGCTTAGGGTGGAATGGATTACAAATAGGATTCAGGATTCAGGATTCAGGATTCAGGAAATATCACTCCTCGATATTGGCTGCGGCGGTGGATTGATTTCTGAACCCATGGCTAAGCTGGGCATGCAGGTTACCGGTATTGATGCCTCAGAAAAAAATATCACTGTTGCCAAATTGCATGCAGAAAAATCCGGCCTGAATATTGATTATCGCTGCACAACAGCTGAAGACTTGCTTGGCACACAAACACAATATGACATTGTGCTGGCACTTGAGATCATCGAGCATGTTGCCGATATCCCCGCCTTCGTGGCATGTGTGTGCAAACTGGCAAAACCCGGCGGACTCGTTATTTTTTCCACGCTGAACCGCACAGCGAAAGCCTATGCGTTTGCAATCGTTGGGGCGGAATATGTGCTGCGCTGGCTGCCGCGCGGCACGCACACCTGGAATAAATTTGTAAAACCCTCTGAACTCAGTAGGCATCTGCGCACTAATAATGCCGAAGTAAAAGACATGACCGGCATGGTAATGAACCCGCTTACGATGAAGTGGGAACTAAAAGAAAATGATCTATCGGTGAATTACCTGATCACTGCGGTTAAAACTTAACGCCTGCTGCCTGAATGAAGGCCAAAATCCCGTCGCCAATCACCTGCACGGCAACGGCTGCAAGCAGCACACCCAGCAACCGGTTCAGCACCACCCGGCCGGTTACGCCCAGGAAACGGTCAATCTTTTCTGCCAGCAAAAACACCAGGTAGCACATGAGGAGAATAACGAAGAGTATTCCCACCAGTGCCGCAAAATTCACATAATTATCACCTGCATTGCTCGATTGCACGATAGTGGCAGTAATCGCCCCCGGCCCTGCCATGAGCGGAATGGCCAGCGGAAATGCCGCAATACTTTTTAGGTGATCCTGCGTGATGGCTTTCTTAGCAGTTTTTTCCTGCCGCTCCTGCCGTTTTTCAAACACCATCTCCACCGCGATGGAAAACAGCAACAAACCACCGGCGATGCGAAACGCCGGAATGCTCACACCCAGTGCTTGCAACAATGCCTTACCACCCAGTGCCGATGCCGCCAGCACGCAAAATGCGATAATCACTGCACGCAGCGCAACGGCGCGGCGTTCCAACGCGCTCATGGCGGTAGTCACCGCAATGAAAAGCGGTGCAAGCCCGGGCGGGTCGATCGCCACGAATAATGTCAGGAATGCAGTTTTGATGAATTCTAAATCCATGGCGGCAGATTACTCGAAATCAAAGTCCCTGTCATGCAGCAAACTGGGAATGCTGGCACGCACCTTCTGCACCTGCGCCAGATCAATATCGGCAAGCACCACGCCTTCTTCGGTGCCACCGTCGGCAAGCACCTTGCCCCACGGATCAACCACCAGCGAATGGCCGAAGGTTTTGCGGTTTCCCGGATGTGTGCCGCATTGGGCAGGAGCAATCACAAAACAGCCATTTTCAATGGCGCGGGCACGCAGCAGCGTGTGCCAATGCGCCTCACCCGTTACTGCCGTAAAGGCGGCGGGTACGGCAAGTATATCCGCACCGTTTTTAGCAAGCGCGCGGTACAGATGCGGGAAGCGCACATCATAACATACGCTCAGGCCGAGTTTTCCCAACGGCGTAACTGCCACCATGGCTTTGCCACCCGGTAAAATCCTGTTTGATTCCTTGTATGTCTGACCATCGCCCACTTCCACATCGAAAAGATGTATCTTGTCGTAATGCGCGGCAACTGAACCTTCCGGGTTGAACAGTACCGAACGGTTATAGGTTTTTTCCTGTTCGCCCTGCGGCAACACAGCAACTGAGCCAATCAGTAGCCATACCTTATGTTTCTTTGCTGCCTCTGATGCCGCCGCCATGCCAGGATGCTGCTCCTGACCAAAGCGCACGCGCTCAGCATGTGGAGTTTCCATCATGAAGGTATTCTCCGGCGTGGCGATGAACTGCGCGCCCTTAGCCGCTGCTTCAGCCGCCAATGCCTCAAAACGGGCGATATTTTCCGCAATATCCGCCCCGCTGGTCATTTGGAGAAGTGCTAGTTTCATAAATTTTTGTCATCCTAGCCTTGTGCGGGGATCTAGGGCCACACGCGGCGTCCTTTATGGTTGCCCTAGAACCCCGAATAAATCGGGGGTGACGACCTGTAACCTAAGCCGCCTGCTCTTTGCCTTTTTCCTGCTCTTCCGCAAGCAACTGTTTTGCTTTTGGTGAAAGTTGCAAATGCAGTTCGCGCAGCTGTTTTTCTTCCGCCACGTTCGGTGCCTGCATCAGCAAATCTTCCGCTTTCTGGTTCATCGGGAAGCAGATCACCTCGCGGATGTTCGGCTCATCGGCAAGCAGCATCACCATGCGGTCAACACCCGGAGCGAGGCCACCGTGTGGCGGTGCGCCGAATTTGAATGCAGAGATCATCCCGCCGAATTTCTTATCCACTACTTCCGGCCCGTATCCAGCAATTTCAAATGCTTTGTACATGATCTCTGGTTTGTGGTTACGGATAGCACCGGATGAAAGCTCCACGCCGTTGCACACAATGTCATATTGATACGCCAGAATATCCAGCGGATTCTTATTCAGCAGCGCATCCATGCCGCCCTGCGGCATAGAGAACGGGTTGTGCGAGAAGATAATTTTCTTCTCGTCTTCATCAAATTCGAAATACGGGAAATCTACCACCCAGCAGAATTTGAACACGCCCTGTTCGAGGAGGTCTAATTCATTGCCGAGCTTGATGCGCGCCTTGCCCGCCATTTTAGCGGCTGCGAGTTCCTTTTCATCGGCTACGAAGAAGAGCGAACCATTCGGCTTTACGCCAGCTTTTGCAAGCATGCCCACAAGCACAGGTTCAGGAATGAATTTGGCAATCGGCCCACCGGCTTTGCCATCTGCCCCAACGGTGATGTAGCCAAGCCCAGCAGCACCCTCTTCCTTCGCCCAGTCATTGAGCTTATCGAAGAAGCTGCGCGGTTTATCAGCGCAATTCGGCGCAGGAATCGCACGCACGGTTTTATTCTTGAATGCTTTGAATGATACGGCTTCATCCGCGAAGAATTCCGTGACATCCACGATCTCAATCGGGTTGCGAAGATCTGGTTTATCGGATCCATATTTCAACATGGAATCCTTGTAGGTCATGCGCGGGAATGGCGCGGGTGTTACCTTCTTATCCCCACCAAATTCCTTGAATACGCCTTCCAATACTGGTTCGATGGCTGCAAACACATCATCCTGCGTTACATAGCTCATTTCGATATCGAGCTGGTAGAATTCACCTGGCGAGCGGTCTGCTCTTCCATCTTCATCGCGGAAGCATGGGGCGATCTGGAAATATTTATCAAAGCCGGAAACCATGAGCAGCTGCTTGAACTGCTGCGGTGCCTGTGGCAGCGCATAGAATTTACCCGGATGGATACGCGAAGGCACCAGATAGTCGCGCGCGCCTTCTGGGGATGATGCCGTCAAAATCGGCGTCTGGAATTCGTTGAACCCACTTTCGGTCATGCGGCGGCGGAGTGATGCGATCACCTGCGAGCGCAGCATGATGTTGCGGTGCAGTTTTTCACGGCGCAGATCAAGGAAGCGGAATTTCAGGCGGGTTTCTTCCGGCTGCTCGCGGTCGGCATTGATCTGTAGCGGCAGTGCCTCGGCGGCGGATTCCAGTTGGTAGCTTTCCACCACCACTTCGATCTCACCGGTTGCCAGTTCCTTGTTCACGGTTTCCGGCGTACGCGCCAACACTTTGCCGGAAATGGTGATCACGCTCTCGAGGCTCACGCGTGAAAGTGCGTCCAGATGCGCATTGCCTTTGGCAGCCACCAGCTGCGTCATACCGTAATGGTCGCGCAGGTCAACGAACAGCAGGTCGCCATGGTCGCGCTTCCTATGCACCCAGCCGGATAGTTTTACGGTATTTCCAACATTCTTGCCGGAAAGCTGGTTGCAGGTATGGGTGCGGTATGCGTGCATTGTGGCCTCAATCATTGCGTAAGGAGTCGTGATATAAAGGATTTATGATACTTTGCCAAGCCCTTAAGCCGCCTAATTTTATCTTCAGGAGCAGCATACAGCCTCCAAATTAAATCCTCCAATATATTGATGTTAATTAATAAATTAGATTTGCCGTAATGCCGGATGACAAAACCCTACCCCTGCCTTATATATGCCGCATGAAACCCATCACCAAACAAGCGGAGCTTGTCGAATTCTGCAAGCAGGTGGAAGACGGGCATTACATCACCGTTGATACCGAATTCATCCGCGACAAAACATATTTTCCGCGCCTCTGCCTCATTCAGATCGCAGGAGAGTCCGATGCGCGTATCATTGACCCGCTGGCCGAAGGCATCGACCTGAAACCGGTTTTTGCCCTGCTGAAGAATAAAAAACTCCTCAAAGTATTCCATGCCTGCAGGCAGGATATTGAGATTTTTTTCATGCTCTCGGGCCATATCCCTGCGCCTATTTTTGATACGCAGGTGGCCGCGGCAGTATGCGGCTATGGCGACTCGGTGAGTTATGAAACACTGGTGAATAAAATCGCTGGTCAGGATATTGATAAAAGCTCGCGCTTCACCGACTGGTCGGCGCGCCCGCTTTCGGAAAGGCAACTGGCCTATGCGCTTTCGGATGTCACACACCTGCGTGCTATCTATGATGACCTGAAGATCAAGATTGAAGCAAGCGGCCGTGAAAGCTGGATAGCCGAAGAGCATGCTTATCTTTCCAATCCTGATTTGTATCAGCCAAACCCGGAAGATGCCTGGCAGCGGCTGAAATTCGGCAATATGCGTCCGAAACATCTGGCCGTATTGCGCGAACTGGCCAAATGGCGTGAAGCCGAAGCCCGCAAGGCCGATGTGCCGCGTGGCCGCATCCTCAAGGATGACACGCTGATTGAACTGGCGCACTCCATGCCGCGCAAGGAAGAAGACATCACGCGCCTGCGCAGTGTCGATAAAGGCTTATCCAAACCGAAAAAAGATGCCATCATCGCCTGCGTGGAAACAGCCCTTGCCCTGCAACCGTCAGATTTCCCACAAGTGCCAAAGCATAAAAAGCTGCCGCCTAATATTGCAACTCCGCTGGCCATGCTGCAATTATTGCTGAAAGTAGCATCAGAAAAACATGGCGTGAGTGCCAGCATTATTGCCAATAAAGATGACCTCGAATCCATCGCGCTTGGCAAAACAGAAAGCCCCGCCCTCACCGGCTGGCGCGCCGATATCTTCGGCAGCAAGGCCCAGGCACTGATGGAAGGTAAACTCAAACTCTCGCTCAACGCCAAAAGCAAAGAAGTGGTGTTCGAGGAAGGCTAAATTTCGTCTGTTACGTCACGCGGCACATACCGCGCTGCCCACATATTATCAATAAGGTTGGGGTAGCGCCTGCCGTTAGCAAACGCCCTGTCTTTTGCCGCTTCTATTTGCTCAGGTGTGAGTTTGGTTTTCTTCTTGCCAGTATTCTGGCGTTTCTTTTTCCATGGTGGGGTAGTTTCTTTCTTCATGCGTTTTTCTTCTTCGCTGAGCCCGGTGTGGTGGGTTTTTCTTCCAGCTGAGTTATTTCATCCCGCAGGCGCGCTGCTTCCTCGAACTCAAGGTCGGCAGCGGCTTCGAGCATTTTACCACGCAAGGCTTCAATATAGGCTTCCTTGTTTTTCTTGGCGTTCTCGCCCACTTCATATTTTTTCGGCTGTTTGCTCACCGTGAAGTGGTCATGCTCATAGACCGACTCAATAATTTCGCCGATCTGCTTTTTCACGCTGGCCGGTGTGATTCCATGCTTCTCGTTATACGCCTGCTGAATGTTGCGGCGGCGGGTCGTTTCATCAAGCGCGATTTTCATCGAGTTCGTCATTTTATCGGCATATAAAATAACTTTACTGTCCACGTTGCGGGCGGCACGGCCAATGGTTTGAATCAGCGAGGTCGCCGAGCGCAGGAAGCCTTCCTTGTCAGCATCTAAAATCGCCATCAACCCGCACTCCGGAATATCCAGCCCCTCACGCAGCAAGTTCACCCCGATCAACACGCTGAATTTCCCCAGCCGCAGATCACGGATAATTTCAATGCGTTCCAGAGTGTCTACATCCGAATGTAGATAGCGCACCGCGATGCCTGCCTCATCCATATAATCAGTAAGCTCTTCGGCCATACGCTTAGTCAGTGTTGTGACTAACACGCGGTAGCCCTTCTTAATGGTGGCGTGGCATTCGGCCAACAGATCATCCACCTGCGTTTCTACCGGACGGATTTCACATGGCGGGTCAATAAGGCCGGTCGGGCGAATCACCTGCTCCACAAATGCACCACCCGTGCGCTCCAGCTCCCATTTACCCGGCGTTGCTGAAACGAACACAGTCTCCGGGCGCATAGCATCCCATTCTTCAAATTTGAGCGGGCGGTTATCCAGCGCAGATGGCAGGCGGAAGCCATACTCCACCAGCGTGGTTTTTCTTGCGCGGTCACCATTGAACATACCGCCGATCTGCGGCACCGTCACATGGCTTTCATCAATGAACAAAAGTGCATCCTTCGGCAGGTACTGGAACAAGGTTGGCGGCGGTTGTCCTGCTTCCGTACCCGCAAGATAACGTGAATAATTTTCAATGCCCTTACACATGCCGGTCTCTACCAGCATCTCCAGATCAAATGTGGTGCGTTGTTCTAGCCGCTGCGCTTCCACCAGCTTATTTTGCTCATACAACGTTGCAAGCCGCAGCTTCAGTTCTTCCTTTATCTGGCGGATGGCACGTTCCACCGTGGGCTTAGGCGTTACGTAATGGCTGTTGGCAAAAACGCTGATCGATTGCAGCTTTGCTTTGCGCTCGCCGGTCAGTGGGTCAAACTCGCTGATGCCTTCGATCTCATCACCAAAGAAAGTGATGCGCCACGCCGCATCTTCATAATGCGAAGGGAAAACATCCATAACATCGCCACGCACGCGGAAGGTGCCGCGATGGAAATCCACATCATTCCTAAGATATTGCAGCTCCACCAGTTTCTTTACCAGATCCTGCTGGGCAAGCGTTTGCCCCACATCCAAATTCAGCACCATCTGCGAATAGGTTTCCACCGAGCCGATACCGTATATGCAAGAAACTGATGCCACCACGATGACATCCCGGCGCGTCAGCATCGACCGCGTGGCCGAGTGGCGCATGCGGTCTATTTGTTCATTGATGGAGGAATCTTTTTCAATGTAGGTATCGGTTTTGGGAACGTAGGCTTCCGGCTGATAGTAATCGTAATACGATACGAAATATTCCACCGCATTATTCGGGAAAAACGCCTTCATCTCTGAATAAAGCTGGGCAGCGAGCGTTTTATTATGCGCCATGATGAGGGCTGGCCGCTGTAATCTATGTATCACATGCGCCACGGTGAAGGTCTTGCCGGAACCCGTCACACCCAACAATACCTGCTCACGTTCATTTGCTTTCAGACCGGAGATAAGTGCGGCAATGGCTTCCGGCTGGTCGCCAGCCGGAGAAAAATCGGACACCAGCTGGAAGCTATCCGCCATAGGCCCCTTCGGAAATATTATTTAGATTTACTGGCGTTACCCATGATACCACCCTGATCAATCACGCGCACAATGGGTGGCCCCAAAATAATAATCATAAACGCCGGCATGATGCAGAAAATCAATGGAATAGTAATGAGTACTGGAATTTTTGCGGCCTTATTTTCTGCGTTCAGCAGGCGTGTGACACGCTGGTCCTCAGATAGAACCCTAAGCGTCTCAAGCAGGCTGGTACCAAATTTTTCCGTCTGTATCAATGCGGCAACCAACGATTTGAACGGCAATATATCGGTTCGGTTGGCAAGGTTTTGCAGGGCCTGCGAACGATCGCTCATGACGGTGAGCTCAATACGCGTGCGCTCCAGCTCCTGCCCAAGCTCCGGATGCGCCCTGCTCATTTCCGCACACACACGGCCTAGCGCAGCATCAAGTCCCAGCCCTGACTCAATACATACCAGCAGCAAATCCAATCCTTCAGGAAAAGACCTAAGCAGTTTTTTTT
>CAZAQK010000034.1:0-13880 GCA_964487265.1 uncultured Rickettsiales bacterium
GCAAAAAGATCGACAATATAGTGGAAGCGGGTAATAACCGCATACAGGGCGATATAGACACAGAATAGGCTGAACAAATAACCGGCAGGATGCCACAACTTGAACATATAGTATGTCAGCACCAGTACATGGGCGATATGCAGTGAGGGCATTGCCCCCAGCACCGCCTCTATCTGGAATCTGTGTTTGCCTTCCATGCCAGAATTTTTAAACTGTTCTGTGAGCATGAGCATGACCTGCTGGGTTTCGTGCAAGGCACCTTGTGAAGGCTCGTATATGAATGGGCCGTAAGCCGGTGCGATCATGTAAGCAAGCCCCCCTAGCACCGCAACAGTGGCGTTGCCTGTTACCACGCGTTCCAGCAGGTCAAAACGTATCGCAGCAAAAACCATATAGGTTATCAGCATGGAGTGCGCAAAAAGCCGGAAATACAGCATATGATCGATCTGGATTGAAGCTGCTATATTATTCAGCCAGTTATAACCACCCATGGCCATGTCGGCAGCGTAATACATGTTGTCATAAGTATCGCCTGCAATATGCGACCACCATTTGAACACCAGCATCAGATAGAAGCACACGCCAGACGCAATGGTCAGCCGCGCAAAATCGATTAGCCGGTGCCAGGGCGATGCAACATCTTTATGCAGTATAGTCTTATGTATCAATTGGCTGGTGATGTAGATCAATGCCGCCATGAGTACATAGATCAGGTAGTTTTTTGTTCCGGCAAACTGCTGAAGCACCATGCCGGCTTCCGTACCTGGTATGATCGCTGGAAATCCGGCCAACCAACGCATCATCACATATACGGCAAGGCCGGAAACAGCAACAATCTCTACAGCAAATACACGTGGACACTTAATCATGCCTGCCAAACTAGGCGGCAAAGCTTAAACAGTTGTTAAAACTGCCTGGCTGTTGTCAGTAGAGGGCAAACCTGGCTTTTCTTCTCTTCGTGCATCGAAACTGCGGTATAGCCTGTCCACGAGCATCACAGTTAGAATCGCAAGTATAATTCCCACTTGTAAATCAACGATATAATGAAATTTTGTAACTACGGCATACATGGCGATATAGAGTGTCAGAATCCATTGAAACAGGCCAATTATCCAGTTAAGTCGCCAGCAGTAAATGGCAACAGCTACACAATGCGCCATATGAAGTGATGGCATAGCTCCCAATACGCCTTCAAAAAAGGCTGGATTAAATTCCATGCCGCCAGAAATCCTGAATGCTTCCGTCACCTTCAGCATTCCGGCCTGAACATTCCTGATGCCTGCATCCGGCGATAGTTCAAATAATACGGGGCCATAGGCCGGGGCAGCCATGTACCCTAACCCGCCTAAAAGTGCTATTGCTACGTTGGCCGTAAGTATACGAGCGAAAATACGTGTATCGATAGCTACCGATGCGATGTAACCAGTCACAAACATCAATGTAAAAATACTGAAATAACGCTGGTGCGGAACAGAGATCCACTCATCTATCAGGAAGAAAAGGTCTTTTATCCACCATAACATCCTGTCTACCGCGAGATATTGTTCATCATACAATACGCCTGGAATGTGCGCCCACCATTTGAAACAAAGCATGAGATAGATTGAAATAAGCAGGCACACCAAAAGTCGCAGGAATAACACTACTTCTGCCAGAATACGCCGTATTTTGAATTCGCGCTTAATCGCACAGCGGCAAAGGCTCAGCCCAATAAAATAAATAATCGTAAATGATACGATAACGCCATAATGCTTTGTACGGCCAAGCAAAACCAGCACTTCGCCGCCATGAACACTGGGGATCAGGGCAGGATACCCAAACAGCACGAATACCAGATAAACTGATAATCCAAAAAACACCAGCCATTCCGCCGGTATGATATGCTTAAGAATACCTCGCATTGCACAGGTAATAGCGATACTATCTTAATATTTTCTTAAGTATCACGGCTTGTTCATCTTGTCGAAGAACTCGCTGTTGGTTTTGGTTTCGCTGAGCTTGTCGATCAGGAACTCTATGCCATCCGTAGTGCCCATAGGGGCTAGGATCTTGCGCATGACCCACATTTTGGTGAGGATGGCCTTATCCACAATGAGGTCTTCCTTGCGTGTGCCCGACTTGGTGATGTCGATTGCCGGGAAGGTGCGCTTGTCGGCCAGCTTGCGGTCGAGAATGATCTCCGAGTTGCCGGTACCTTTGAATTCTTCGAAGATCACTTCGTCCATGCGGCTGCCAGTATCAATGAGCGCGGTAGCGATGATGGTGAGCGAACCGCCATGTTCAATATTACGCGCAGCACCGAAAAAACGTTTCGGGCGTTGCAGGGCGTTAGCGTCCACACCACCGGTCAGTACTTTACCGGATGAAGGCACGACCGTGTTGTAAGCGCGGGCGAGGCGGGTGATAGAGTCCAGCAATATCACCACGTCTTTTTTGTGCTCGACCAGCTTCTTGGCTTTTTCGATGACCATTTCGGCAAGCTGCACGTGGCGTGTTGCGGGCTCATCGAATGTGGATGATACGACTTCGCCTTTTACTGTGCGCTGCATGTCCGTTACTTCTTCCGGGCGCTCATCAATGAGCAACACGATGAGGTAGGCATCCGGGTGGTTGGCAGTGATGGAATGGGCAATGTTCTGGAGGAACACCGTTTTACCCGTGCGTGGCTGCGCAGTAATGAGCGCGCGCTGGCCAAAGCCGATCGGAGCGACAATGTCGGCCACGCGCATGGAAAGGTCTTCTTTTTTGCCTTTAGGCGGCAACTTGTCTTCTATTTCGAGTTTGATACGGCGTTCAGGATAGAGCGGGGTCAGGTTGTCGAAATTGATGCGGTGGCGCACAGCTTCAGGATCATCGAAATTGATCTTGTTTACTTTTACCAATGCAAAATATCGTTCGCCGTCCTTGGGCGCGCGGATCTCGCCTTCCACCGTATCACCGGTGCGAAGGTTAAAACGCCTGATCTGCGAAGGGGAAACATAAATATCATCCGGACCCGCCAGGTAATTCGCAAGTGGCGAACGCAGGAACCCAAACCCATCCTGTAATACTTCAATCACGCCTTCACCGTTAATGGCCTCGCCTTTTTCTGCCTGTTTCTTAAGAATGGCGAAGATCATCTCCTGTTTGAGTAGGGTGCTGGCGTTTTCTACGCCGGCATCTTCGGCAAGTTGCAGTAATTCGTCGGCTGTTTTCAGCTTAAGTTCTTGAAGTTTCATAAAATAAATCTGTTGCTGGGGAAAAAGTTCGAAATGATGTGGGATGATTGAGGGACGCAGGAAGGGAAAAATGCGTCGCTGAGTATGGGAGTAATATACGCAATTATTACCCTTAGGTCAACAGCGTTTGTGACCAAAACACCAGCTTATACCGGCCTAACCACCACCAGTATCACGATAATGACCAGCAAAACTGCGGGCAGTTCATTGAATATGCGGAAATATTTCTCGGATTTTGGGCGCTCATCACGTGCAAAGGCCTTGCGGTAGCGGCTCATCATGGCGTGCACGATCTGCATGCCAACCAGCACGGTGAGTTTATAATGCAGCCACAAACCATTCACCGGATCAAACGCATTGGTATGATAGGCAAGCCACAACCCCAGCACCCACGCCGCGACCATGGCCGGATTAATGATGAGGCGCATCAGCTTGTGCTCCATCACCTTGAACAGCTCGGAAGCCTCGCTGCCCACCGCCACTTTTGAATGATACACAAACAGGCGTGGCAAATAGAGCATGCCGCACATCCAGGCTATAACAGCGATAATGTGAAATGCCTTCAGCCAGTGATAGAGGCTATCGATCATCCTCAGGCCGCAAGCTTGCAGGGTGTTTCATCACTATCCTGCGGGAAGGTTTTTTTACAATACTCACATTGCTTTTTATGGGTGGATGCTGTGCCGAGGCATAGATCTGCCAGCGTCTGGATAAAATACGGCTCGCATGCCAGCGCGGGTACGCGCCAGTAGCTGGGAACGCCGTGCTCGCTTGCCAGCTGGCGGTATTCAACATCGAGCTCCACCAGGGTTTCGGAATGTTCTGATACAAATGCGATGGGAACCACCACGACAGGAACGCCATCCTTACCCGCCTGGATTACCTCTTCCTCCGTGGAAGGACCTATCCATTTCATTGGGCCAACCTTGCTTTGGTAACATATGCGGTGATCGAGGCTATCAACAGAAAGTATCTGCACGATCCGCTCAACACTTTCTTCTACCTGTTGCTGGTACGGATCACCAGCCCTGATGAATTTTTCCGGTAGGCCATGGGCTGAAAAGAGTACACGCGGTTTGCCGTTTTCAGCCGCCCGCCAATAGACATCCTTTATCAGCTGCACATGTGCAGCCGCGAATCCGTAATCATCATGGTAGCAGCAGATAAGCTTGGTTGGGATGTTACTCAGGCCAATGCGTTTTGCGGCTTTATCCCAGTCTGAAATGGAGGATGCGGTGGTCGTGGTTGAATATTGCGGATAAAGCGGCAGCAGGACAATACGGTCAGGCATGTAGGATTTTACCTTCATGGCCACAATATCACTCATCGGGTGCCAGTAGCGCATACACACAAACACCTTGTAGCCCTTGGGGGAAAGTATCTTTTCCAAAGCATTAGCCTGTGCAACCGTCTGGTCAAGGATGGGGGACTTCCCGCCCATCTGCTGGTAAATGGCGCGTGCTTTTTTGGCACGTAAAGTTGATATGACAGAAGCAATAATCCAGCGCAGCGGTTGCGGAACCCTGATAATTGCCTTGTCATTGAACAGGTTAAATAGAAATGGCTTTACTGCTTTTATATCATCCGGACCGCCCAGATTAAAAAGCACTACTGCTGTTTTGGACACTGACATTATTTACACGCCGCCTGTTTCAGAAAATTACATAAAGCCTGCATATTCTCTACAGGCGTATGTGGCAAAATACCATGCCCGAGATTAAAGACAAAAGGTTTATCGCCTAAAACGTGTATTATTTCATCCGCTTCCCTCAGTACATGTTCAACATCACCTGCCAGCACTTCATTATTCAGGCACCCCTGAACCACACAGGCATTTTGCAGCTTATCCCTTGCCCATGTCAGCGAAACAGATCCATCAATACTTACGGCATTAACACCGGTATCAACAGCATAATGCAGCGTTTTCGTCCCTGCCTGCCTTGGAAATCCAATAATGGGGATATCGCTGTGATGTTTCCGGATGCCTGAAACAATTTTTCTGGTTGGTGTTACCGACCAGCGTGTAAATTCATCATCGCTTAAAATACCAGCCCATGAATCAAACAGTTGTATCACCTCAGCTCCGGCTTCTATCTGTAAAAGCAAATGGTCCGTAATGGCTTCAATAAGCATGTCCGTCAGCTCAGAAAAAATATCCGGTTCGCTGCGCATCAGGGTTTTGACATGGTTGAATTCCTTGCTTGAACCACCTTCGATCATGTAGCACGAAAGCGTCCATGGCAGGCCGGCAAAACCTATCAATGTAGTTTCTTCGGGAAGCTTTTCTTTGGTTTGCCTTAATGCCTGATAGACCGGTGAGAGAAATTTTTTATCCAGCTTTTTGAGTTGTTTTATATCCTGATAGTTACGGGCTGGTTCTAATATCGGTCCCCTGCCTTCTTCAAAACGCACATCCATACCCATCGCATGCGGTATCACCAGTATATCGGAAAATATAATGGCAGCATCCATATTGAAACGTCTGATAGGCTGGAGAGTAGCTTCTGTCGCTGCATCGGGTGTGTAGCAATATTCCAGGAAGTTTTTATAATTACCTCTTAGCTGCCTGTATTCCGGTAGATACCTGCCTGCCTGACGCATGAACCAAAATGGTATTCTATCCGCTCGTGTTCCATGCAATGTTTTTACAAGGATCTTGTCATTACTATTCATAATAAAAATATATAATTAGATAGTAGTAGTTGTTATGCGCGTGATTGCGGGGATTATTTGCTATCACATGGTTATAAACAGTGGCAGTGAAATTTTCTACTGCGTGGATAAGTTTTGATAGTGAGGAGTAAAACCCTTAATTTATAAGGAAAATACTGTGAGTTTGAATATAATGTATAACTGAATTTTCCACAAATAATAAAAATAAAGCAATGTTTTAACCACATGTGTATAACTGGCTTGCCTGAATAATGATAACTATGGATATCTATTATCCGCATTATAATCCGCATGTTTATACACAAGGATCTCCACACAGCATGAAAAAATTCAATCTACACCTCGTATCTGATTCTACCGGTGAAACGGTAAGCAGCGTTGCGCGCGCCGCCATTGCGCAGTTCGATGACATACAGGAAGAAGAATTCAACTGGACACTGGTAAGAAGTGTTGCCCAGCTGGATAAGGTTATCGAGTCCATTCATGAAAATCCGGGGGTTGTGATGTATACGCTGGTCGATACTGCACTGCGTGAACGCCTGAAGGTGGAATGCGCCCGTCGTGGCCTGCCGTGCATTGCAGTGCTTGCCAATATCGTCAATGAATTATCCAGCTATCTTGGTCAGGAAATCCATGCACTTCCAGGCAGGCAGCATGAACTGAATGAAGATTATTTTACACGCGTGGATGCCATCAATTATGCATTGGCGCATGATGACGGGCAGGGGAACTGGGAACTTGAAGATGCCGATATTATTCTGGTCGGCGTATCGCGTACGTCCAAATCACCAACCTGTATGTATCTGGCATATAAAGGATATAAAACGGCGAACGTTCCATTCGTGCTCGATTGCCCGTTGCCACCAAACCTCGAAACCATGGCAAAACCACTTATTATAGGCCTTACCATCAATCCGGAACGCCTGCAGCAGATCCGCAAAACGCGCCTGCAGTCGATTAATCAGGAAACAGATACCAATTATGTCGATATGGAATATATGCAGCGGGAAATTTCAGAATCGCGCAAACTTTACCAGAAAAATAAATGGCCGGTGATCGATGTTACCAAGCGATCGGTGGAAGAAACCGCGGCTACCATTATCCAGTATCTGAAAAAGCATCAGGATAAGCACCCATGACAGTAACGCATAACGCGGCAGTGATAGGGTGGCCTGTAAGGCACAGCCTTTCGCCGGTTTTGCACAATAACTGGCTTGAAGAGCACGCCATCAGGGCGCGGTATGAACTGTGCCCGGTAGCACCGGCTGCTCTTAATGAATTCATGTCTGCACTCAGGGAAGGCAAGTATGTGGGGGTAAATGTCACCCTGCCATATAAGGAGGAGGTGATCCCTTATATGGACGAAACGGATGACATGGTGAAGGCTATTGGTGCCGTAAATACCATAGCGGTGCGCGATGGAAAACTCGTTGGGATGAATACAGATGTGTATGGATTTACAAAAAATCTCGAAGAATCCGGTGCTTTTGCCCGCACCAAAAAAGCAACGATACTCGGCTCCGGCGGGGCATCGCGGGCAGTTGCCAAGGCTCTAGCAGATATGGGTTTTGAGCAGATAGTGATCTGTGCCAGGAACCGCAAGAAAGCACAGGATGTAAAAAAAATAGCTTCCGATGTAATCGAAATTACTTCCTGGTTGCGGATGCCGGAAGCGCTGACTGGTAGTGACCTGCTGGTCAATACCACAAGCCTTGGCATGCTTGGCAAGGAAGCGTTGGATATTGATCTGGGTAGCCTGCCTGATCATGCGGTGGTGCACGATATTATCTATAACCCATTGATGACAAGGCTGCTTGTCGATGCGCAGAAACATAATCTCGCCACGGTCGATGGGCTTGGAATGCTGATACACCAGGCGGTTCCAAGCTTCGAGGCGTGGTATGGCGTGCGCCCTGAAGTGACGCCACATGTGCGCAGCATGCTGATGGAGCAGCTTGGATGATCGTTATCGGGTTAACAGGCAGTATCGGAATGGGCAAATCAACTGTTGCACAGCAGTTTGCCGAGTTAGGTGCGAAAATATGCAGCGCCGACGCACTTGTTCATGAGCTTTTAGCTAATGATTCAGGCGTATTTACTGAAGTGAAGGAACATTTCCCGCAAGCCATTGAAGATGGTAAAATAAGCCGCGGCCTGCTGGGAAGGATCGTGTTTTCAGATGCGGCAAAGCGCAGGCAGCTTGAGGCCATCTTACATCCACGCGTGCAGGCTGCTGAGAACCATTTTATTGAAAAAAACAGGGAACTTGGCACAAAGCTGGTGGTGCTGGACATCCCGCTATTGTTTGAAACAGGCGGGCAGGTTCGCTGCGATGCTACCGTTGTGGTGAGTGCTCCTGCTTTCATCCAGCGCTTACGTGTCATGCGCCGACAGGGCATGACCAGGGCAAAGTTCCTATCCATACTGCAAAACCAGATGCCAGATAAAGAGAAGCGCAAGTGCGCGGATTTTGTGGTTGCGACGGGCCTTGGCAAGGCGCATAGTTTCAGGCAGGTAAAACGCATCATGAAAGTATTAAACCTTGCGTGAAATCATTCTGGATACGGAAACAACCGGTGTTGATCCTTTAAGTGGCCATCGTGTGGTGGAAATAGGTTGTGTTGAATTACATGGCGGTGTGTCGACCGGAAAGCATTTCCACGCCTATCTCAACCCTGAGCGCGACATGCCGGACGAAGCATTCCGTATTCATGGGCTTTCCACGGATTTCCTCAAAAATAAGCCTGTGTTCTCGCAGATTGTCGATAAATTCATGGATTTTATCGCGGATTCACCGCTGGTGATCCATAACGCCTCATTTGATATGCGATTTATAAATGCGGAACTGGATCGCGTGGGGTTTTCGCCTCTGCCTATGAGCCGCGCCATCGATACGGTGATGATGGCCAGGAAGAAATTTCCTGGTTCCCCGGCAAGCCTTGATGCCCTATGCCGACGTTTTAACATCGACCTCTCGGCGCGCACCAAGCACGGTGCATTGCTGGACGCAGAGCTCCTTGCAGAGGTTTACCTAGAGTTGCTTGGCGGCAGGCAGGCAGCCCTTGGGCTCGAGCGGAATGCTGGGGCGGCTTCTATCGATCAGGGAGCCATTGTCCCCGAAAGTGAGAAAACACACTTGCCGATGCGGGACTTCCCAGTTGCGGATGAAGAACTGGCCGCTCATGAGAAGTTTATAGCGTCCATCAAAAATGCACTCTGGAAAATTTCGGCTTAGATGTACACGGCATAAAAAAGGCCTCCCGCAAGGGAGGCCTTTTCCTTATCAGGCATTAGTTAAGATTATTTCTTAACGTTCAGCTGAACTTCAACGCGGCGATCAGCTGCGAGGCATGCGATGAGATCATTGCGTGCCATGTTAGGATCGCACTTGGTAACAGGCGATTTATCGCCCATTGCTTCTACGTGAGCCTTACGGGTCTTGAGGCCTTTGGAAGCCAGGTAAGACTTGACGGTGTTAGCGCGGCGCAGAGAAAGCTGCTTGTTGTAGCTGGAAGTGCCGATCATGTCAGCATAACCAACGATATCAACGCTTTCTACAGAGCTGGACGCTTTGATCACAGAAGCGAGGCTATCAAGCTTAGCTTTTTCTTTAGCGTTCAGGGTCGACTTGTTGAAGTCGAAGTAAACGGTGCGTTGTTCACGGCTCAGTTGCAGGCCGCCGAGGCATTCGTCAGAAACCGCATCCCACTTGGTGATTACGCAGTTACCGAAGGTATTCATAACAACATTACCACGTTCGTCTTTTACAACGTCCTTAACGTGGTTAGAAGCCATTGCAGCTGGTGCGAGCATTACACAAGCAGTGGCCAGCATGCATGCTTTTTTGAAATTGATCATGGGCATTCCATCCTTTTTAATTAGTTAAAATAGTAAGCTACGGGAATAACTCTATGAGTCGGGAAAATAATGGAAAAGCTATATAAAGGCAAACCCTATTTTTCAAAGGGATAACCACCTGCCATAATCATATAATTAAAGAAAATCAACTGGTTATATAGATGCGGTAATGCTGTCTTAATATACAACCCTAAATATAGTGCAGCACTGATGCTAGTTTGCCACAGCTAGGAAAATGCGCTAACTGGCGGCTGCCATCTGGCGCGCTTTATTCTGTTTGTAAAGCGCATGAAAATCAATGGGATCCAGCATCAGCGGCGGGAATCCGCCATCGCGCGTGATATCGGCAATGACGCGGCGGGCAAACGGGAACAATACGAACGGGCAGTCGATCAGTATCACTGATTCCAGGCGATCTTCCGGAATGTTAACCAGATGGAAAATCCCAGCATAGGCGAGCTCAACCAAAAAAAGCGTGCTGGCTTCGGCTGTTGCGCGCGCGGAGATCTGCAGGGTCATTTCGTAAATGTCGTCTTGCAGTTTCTGCGCCTTGAGATCAACATTCACGTCAATGGAAGGTTTGGCATTGGTGTTGAGCAGGCTATGCGGCGCATGAGGGTTTTCAAAGGACAGGTCCTTAATGTACTGGCCTTTCACGGCAAAGCTCTGGGCATTCGGTGCCTGGGACTTATTATCTTCGCTCATTATTTTATTCCTTCGCTTGGAAATTTTATTTATGGTGCATATATACAAAAAAACCACGATGGTCATTAAATAAATCAGGAACCCCCCCCATGTCAGAAGGCATACCCTATTCAGATATCATCATTCTTGCACTCATAGCGGGCTTTATCCTGCTGCGGCTGCGTCATGTGCTTGGGCAGAAAACAGGCCATGAGAATCCTGATTTTTTCAAGCCGCGCCAGGAAGTTACTCCGGATCGCAAGGAAACGGTGATACAGCTTTCGGAAAAAATACTAAAACCAAAAGCCAAAGAAGAAGCCGACCCTGCGATGGCTGGCATATCAGATGCTATGACGGCGCAGTATCTCAAGGATATCAAGGCCAAGGATGCAGGCTTCAGCCTTACCCAGTTCATGGACGGTGCGAAAATGGCCTTTGAAATGGTGTTCGATGCGTTTGCCAAAGGCGATACGCAGACACTTAAGATGTTGCTTGCAGATAATGTATTGGCAGATTTCGAGCGCGAACTGGAAAAACGCAATGCGCAGGAAAACAAGGAAGAAACCACACTGGTTGCCGTCACCAGCCGCGAACTTACACGCGCCAATCTGCTGGGCAATATGGCCCGTCTCACCGTGAAATTCACCAGTGAGCAGATAACCGTGGTGCGCGGAACAGACGGTCAGATAGTGGAAGGCGATGCATCCGAAACGCAGGATGTGGAGAGCGAATGGGTATTTGAACGCGACGTGACCTCCAAAAACCCCAACTGGAAAATCATTGAAACCTGATGAGAAATGTAAGGCATTTTGCTGCGCTCGCCGTCATGGCTATGTGCAGTGCTTGTAGCTTGTTCCAGCCAAAGGATAAATTCGGTGCAACCGAAACAAGCTTTGTTGCCCTGCCTGGCTGGGAACAGGAAAACCATGTTGAAGCACTCGCTGTTTTTCTTACATCGTGCGATGCGATCGCTAAAAAGCCAGCCATTACCACTAAAGAAAGCAATATCAGCATAGGGCCGGACATATGGAAAAGCCTGTGTGCTGATGCGCGGGCAGCATCGGGCGATGCACTGAAAGCACGGGCATTTTTTGAATCGCGCTTCGTGCCGTTCCGGGTGAATAATAATGGCAGGGAATCCGGCCTGTTCACCGGCTATTATGAACCGGTGCTGTACGGCTCCATCCGCAGAGGTGGTGATTTCCAGTATCCTGTGTATGCAAAACCATCTGATATTGAAAACAACAAGCCTTACCTGAGCCGCGCCGATATCGATAATGGCGCGCTTTCCGGCAGGAATCTGGAAATCATCTGGGTGGATGATCCGGTGATGCTGTTTTTCCTGCACATACAGGGTAGTGGGCGTGTGCGCCTGATGAATGGCAGGGAAGTACGCATTGGGTATGCTGACCAGAATGGCCACCCCTATGTGGCACTGGGAAAAATCCTGCGTGATGAAAATCTGCTGCCTAAAGATTGCATCAATTTCTTCACCATCCGCCAGTGGCTGTATAAGAACCGTGACCAGGCCTTTGCCATGATGCAGCGGAATCCCTCGTATGTATTCTTCCGCAAGATAGAAGGCGCAGGACCAATTGGTTCGGTGGGTGTGCCGGTGACACCACAGCGCACACTGGCGATAGATAGCAAATACATACCATACGGCCTGCCGCTCTATCTGGAAACCGAACTACCTGCCGAGCCGCAGCGAGAAGCCGAAGCATTCAGGCGAATCATGGTTGCGCAGGATACCGGTGGTGCCATACGCGGTCCCGTGCGCGGCGATGTGTTTTTCGGTGCGGGCGATCTGGCGGAGTATTATGCCGGATATATGAAGTCGCAGGGGACATATAGTTTGCTTGTTCCAAGGGAAGTGGCTGATCAGCTGCGCAAGTAAATGCCCAGGAAAAGATCAGGACCACGCGATGTTACTCCCGATGAGCAGAACCTATGGGACGCCGCAACGCGCACTGATAAGCCACTGCAAAAACGTAGCCGTGTTCCCGCTAAAGTAAAAGCGGTGCAGAAACAATCCGATGCACCCATAAGGCCACAGGCATCATTGCCATATAGCGAGTTGCCAGATCTTCACCGCGGCGAATATGTCGGCATCGACAGGAACACGCAGGAACGTTTCCGCAAAGGTGAAATGGAGATCGATGGCAGGCTCGACCTGCATGGCTTTACCCGTGACGAAGCGAGGAAAAAAGTATCCGGTTTTCTTGCAGCTCATTATGCAAGCGGCAGCCGTTTTCTGCTCATCATCACTGGCAAAGGTACTTTCCGCAAATCAGATGAGGCGGTGCAGGGTGGGGTGCTGCGTGATTCGCTGCCAGACTGGCTATCCGAGCCAGATGTCAGGCCTTACATACTGGCTTTTGACACGGCCAAAGCGAAACATGGCGGAAGCGGCGCGTTTTATGTATTATTGCGACGCAAACGATAATTATGAGCACAGATAAAGCACATATTCTGGTAGTGGACGATGATGATCGCCTGCGCGCGCTTCTGGATAAATTCCTAAGCGAGCAGGGATTCATGGTGACGTCTGTCTCCAGTGCGGATGAGGCGCGCCGCAAAATGGCCTGCTTTGTATTTGATGTGCTGGTGCTGGATGTGATGATGCCCGGCGAAACCGGCCTTGCGTTTTTAGCTTCGCTGAAAGCAGCAAATACGCCGCCGGTCCTCATGCTTTCTGCCATGGGCGAAGTGGATGACCGTATACGTGGTCTCGAAGTCGGCGCAGATGATTACCTGCCCAAACCGTTCGAGCCGAAGGAACTGGTGCTAAGGCTGAATGCTATCCTGCGGAGGCGGGCAGTGGCCAGCGAACGGCGCGGTGTGCTTCTGTTCGGTGATTTTGCATTTGATATGGCTGCCAACCAGCTGACGCGCGGAGGTGAGCCCATTTATCTGACGTCCAGCGAAACGCTGCTGCTTAAAACATTCAGCGAGCATATGGGCAAAACCGTATCGCGAGAGCAGCTGGCACAGATCATCCCGGGTACTGCGAATGAGCGCAGCATCGATGTGCAGGTGACGCGCCTGCGTAAAAAACTGGGCGATAGCGAAGGCAAGCCACTGCATCTGCAAACCATGCGCGGAGCTGGTTATGTGCTCTATGGCACATGGCAGGAGCCTTCGGCATGACAGGTAAAAAACTATTGCCTAAAAGCCTTTTTGGACGTGTGCTGCTGATACTTATATTGCCAACGGTGCTTATCCAGCTTGTCATGGCGCATGTATTTTTTAGCCGCCATTGGGATAATGTGACGCGCTATCTGAGTTATGCGCTGGCAGGGGAAATGGCATTCCTGACTGTGCAGTTGGAAACATTACCGGCGCATTACCACGAAAAGCTGGTGCAGGATTTTGAAGCGACCACCGGTATTGCAGTATCTGCTGAGCCTAAAGAAGCATTTGATACATCACGCGGTTCCGATGCGT
>CAZAQK010000035.1:0-13487 GCA_964487265.1 uncultured Rickettsiales bacterium
GGAAAAAATCTGGGCGCGTGGCGGGAAAAAGAAAAAGGAAAACCGGAAGAGATAAAGGCGCGCAAACCACAAGTAGATGGTTTGGTGGTAGTACGCAGCCGTTCACACCCATCCAAAACCGCCGAGGCATTTTTGCAAACACTCGCCATCAAAGAAATGCTTCCCAGCTCAAGCTCGATGAAACTTTGCATGGTAGCGGAAGGCACGGCGGATATGTATCCGCGCTTTGGCCGCACCATGGAGTGGGACACGGCGGCGGGGCATGCTATTTTAGATGCAGCCGGAGGGCGCGTAGAAATGGTGGATGGAAGACCACTTACTTACGGCAAAGCTGGTTACGAAAACCCGCATTTCATTGCGTATGGGAAATAGCTCTTGTCATTCTGAGCGAGCGTAGCGAGTCGAAGAATCTTAAAAAAGATCCTTCAATTTCGGCCTTACGGCCTTCACTCAGGATGACAATTTCCTCTCCAGCGCATCCCACACATCGGCCTCGAGGCGCACGCCATACAAACGATTGATTGGCGGGATACTTGAAGGTGAGGTGATGTTGATCTCAGTGAGCCAGTCACCAATCACATCAATACCCGTAAGCAGCAGTTCGTGCTTTTTAAGCAGCGGCGAGAGTGCTTCGCAAATTTGCATGTGACGTTTTGTTACTTCCGCTTTGGCATATTTCGCGCCGATGCGAAGGGCAGCACGCGTTTCACCGGCAGGCGGAATGCGGCCAGCGATGGCGGCATAGTTTCCGTCGATCAAAATGATACGCACTTCCTGCGTGCTCATCTCGGGCAGGAATTTCTGCACCACCCACGGGTTTTTACTACCGGCGAATAATGTTTCCATCAGCGCGCCAAAATTCGCATCATCGAGCCGCACGCGAAAAATACCGTTACCGCCATGGCCGTAAAGCGGCTTTATCACCACATCCTTATATTCGGCGCGGAAATCCCGAATAGATTGGATATCAGAAGCAATCAGCGTCGGTGTCATGAACTCTCCCAGCTCGGTGGGGAACCATTTCTCCGGCAGGTTGCGTACACTCGCCGGATGATTCACCACATAAGGTTTCGGATGCACACGCTCCAGCATATAGGTGGTGGTGAGGTAAGCCATGTCAAACGGCGGGTCCTGCCGCAACCAGACAACATCAAAATTTTTGATATCCAGAACGGTTTCTTCGCTTAAGTCGAACCAGTGCGTTTCGTCATCATGTAAAAAAGCGCGGGCGGCGCGCACGTAAATGCCGCCATCACGGTAATGCAGTTTATCGGGTGTGTATTGCCACACTTCATAGCCGCGCCGCTGTGCCTCAAGGCCCAAACGCAGCGTGGTATCGGTATGCGGATTGATGGATGCAAGCGCATCCATCTGCAATGCGACGCGCCGGCTCATAGGTGATTACTGTATATCATACCCACGGCGCGGATCATCTTTCAGGCGCACATAGCTCACCACGCGCTGCACATAATTGGTAGTGCTGGCGATGTAGGTTGCCTTATCCAGCTCACCCTGGTTTTGCGCAATACCCATGAGATACACCACCTGGTTCACGGTGATGAGCGAGTAATTGATGGAGCGTATGTCCTTGGCGAACAGCAGGCGGCTTTTAATCTGCGTGCTGATCCACACGTCACGCGCATAGTTGGCAAAACCCGCCTTGTCGGTTATCTGCACTTCGTTGATGACTTCTTTTACACCGGCAACCGTCCAAGCGAGGCGTACAGCCTCGATCTGCGAATCGGGTTTATCGACATTGCCGGTAAGGAGCACGCGGCCTTCGACCACTTTGATTTCCACATTGGCGAGGAGATCTTTATAATCCTGCTTGGCGTAGAGATTTTTAAGCTGGATGAGAATGCTGGCATCATCCATGGCATTACCCACCGAGCGCTCCTGCGCGACCACCACAGCAGTTTCCGTACCTGCACCCACTAAAAGCGGTATGCAGCCGGAAACAGAGAGTGCAACAAACAATAACGATATAACAGCAAGATTCTTTTTCATGGTCTCCACGCGTCCTTGATATGTTTGGGCATTCGCCACGGTGTTATCCAGATAACATCGAAACGTATATTAGGACTCTTGCCGCGCGCAAGTCCAGTAATTTTCTTGTCGGCCAGTGCCGCTTCCATCGCACGCGTCACACGCAGTTGCTTGCGCGGCGTGATGCTTTCCTCGCAGGCCTGCATGGTGGCACGCGCCTTGACTTCCACGGCAACAAGCGTATTGGCTTTGCTAGCGAGCACGTCGATCTCGCCCATGACGTTACGGTAGCGTTCCGCCAATACGGCATAACCCTTCGCACGCAGATACCATGCGGCAATTTTTTCGGCATGGATACCGAAACGGTACGATGCGATGCGTTTATTCGCCGACTTCATGCTTCATGATGGAAAGTGCCCGCGTGTAGATATCCTTGCGCGGGGCACCGGTTTCTTCAGCTACAATAGATACTGCTTCTTTCACGCTGTGGGTTTTAAGCAGCAGGCGTAATTTACTTTCTGCATCAATTGCGCTGGTCTTTTCAGCCTGAGGCGGTGATACAACGATCACCACTTCGCCCTTCGGCTCACCGGCGTTTTTATAATGCCCTGCCAATTCCGATAAGGTGCCGCGCCGACATTCCTCATGCAGTTTGGTGAGTTCGCGTGCAACCGCAACATCACGGTTACCGAGCACATCATGCATCAGCACCAGTGTTTTCTGCAGGCGTTTGGCCGATTCAAAGAAAACCAGCGTGGCATCCACCGCGGCAAGTGAGCTGAGCTCTTTTTTGCAGGCCTCATTTTTTTGCGGCAGGAAACCGGCAAATAAAAACCGGTCAGTCGGGAGCGCAGCAAGGCACAAGGCAGAGAGCAAACTGGATGCGCCGGGCAGGGTGGTAACATGCATGCCTTCTGCCACTGCTTCACGCACCAGCTTATAGCCCGGGTCAGATATAAGTGGCGTACCCGCATCAGACACCAGCGCAACACGTCCACCATTTTTGATCGTGTCGAAGATCTTAGGGCGACGCTCTACCGCATTATGATCGTTATATGAAAGGGTCGGTTTCTTGATGCCATAATGCGACAGGAGTTTTGCGGTTACACGCGTATCCTCGCAGGCAATCAGATCGGCATTTTTTAGAATTTCCAGCGCGCGCAGGGTGATATCGCCCAGATTTCCAATGGGCGTTGCCACAATATAAAGGCCGGGCGGTTGTATTTGACTGGCGAGCGGTTTCACAGTAGCCTTCCTGCAACGGTTTTCACATATTAGCGCGCTGGTTTTCCCATGAAACGTACTTTATCTCTGCTACTTGCGGCAAGTCTTTTGGCACTTTCTGCCTGCTCACCTCCTGCCAAAGGCCCGGCGCGCGTAGCCAAACCGGCGCGGAGTGATGATACGCCGATGGTAAAATCAGAAAATCCTATCCCTTCACGCGGTGTGATCACTCCGGGTACGCCTGCCATCAAGGTTGCTCTATTAGTACCACTTTCCGGTGATTCACTTTCGGTTGGCAATGCCATGATGGACGCTGCCAACATGGCACTCTATGATAGTTACTTATCCGTGCCCTCCAACGAGATACGCTCGCAGATTATCCTTCTTCCCAAGGATACCGGCAGCACTGCTGCTGATGCGCCGCGCGTAGCCAAGCAGGCGATAGATCAGGGAGCTACTTTCATTATCGGGCCGCTGTTCAGCCAGTCGGTAATGCAGGTGCAGCCAATCACACAGGCTGCCGGTGTGCCGATGCTGACCTTCTCCAACACCCGCGAGATCGCAAAACCTGATACGTTCATTTTCGGTTTCCTGCCGGAACAACAGGTGCAGCGTGTGGCGGATTACGCTTTCCTGCAAAATTTGCGGCGTGTAGCATTGCTTGCGCCCAACGATGCATATGGCCAGAAAATACAGGAATCACTCACCACAATATACGGCAGGAAGGGTGGCGCGGTGTTACCTATCGAACTGTATGCGCCAAGCCCCGCCAACATTGATGCGGCTGTTGCCCGCCTTGCTTCCTACAACGATGCTAACCAGGATCAGGCGTTCCAGGCGATTTTCATCGCAGATGGTGGAACGCAGTTGAAAAACATCATCAACTCCATCAAGAAAACCAATATCGACCTCGCCAAGATCAAACTGCTCGGTACGGGATTGTGGGATGACCCGGCCATTACCAAAATGCCGGAAATGCACGGCGCGTGGTTCTCCAGCTCGTCCCCGGATATTTCACGTGCCTTCGAGCAACGCTTCAAAGTTATTTATGGATACAAGCCGATTCGCCTGGCAAGCCTTGCTTATGATGCGGTTTCATGGATAACCCAGCTCACCATGAATAACCCAAATGCCACAATCGATCTGCAGGCACTGACCAATCCGGCAGGATATTTATCACCCACCAACGGCCTCGTGCGCCTGAATGCAGATGGCACCAATGATCGCAAGCTTGCGATCATGGAAGTTACACCTTCCGGCTTCAGGGTGATCGAAGTGGCACCGCAAAGCTTTGACCCGCCAGGAATTGAGCTAGAGTAATTCGCCGGTCAGCTGGTTCAGCACCAGTCTGCCTTTGAGCGTTGCCTGCAATCTGCCAGGCACATCGGCAAGCAGGCCTTGCTGAATATAGAACTCGCGTTTCTTTTCATTCAGCACTCCTTGAAATGGTGTGGCATCCATGCCTTCTACCAGCCTCAAACCCATCATCAGCTTTTCTTCCAACGCATGCTGAGTGGGTACTTCGTCCCACAGCTCCATAGCATGGCCATTTTTTTCCACGCCCTCCAGCCAGCGTTCCGGGCTTTTGAGGGTTTGCGTTGCGATACGTTTTCCATCTACCACTAATCTACCATGCGCCCCAGGGCCGATGCCTGCATATTCCTGTGATCTCCAATACGCCAGATTATGCCGGCTTTCATGGCCTTGCTTAGCGTAATTCGATACTTCATAGGCGGGCAGGCCATGTGCTGCCATTACTTCCTCGGTGGTGCAGTATAATGCTTCTGAAGCGTCTTCATCAGGCAAGGTAAATTTGCCCTTGGCATAAGCGTGGTGGAAGGCTGTGTTTTCTTCAATGGTGAGCTGGTAGAGCGATAAATGCGTGCCAGCCAGTTGCAGTGCTTCTTCCAATTCCCTGCGCCACATTTCAACCGTCTGGTTCGGGCGAGCGTATATCAGATCAAACGTGTAGCGGTCGAACACCTCACGGGCACGGCCAATGGCAGCGATGGCTTCTTTCGCCGAATGCCCACGCCCTAAAAATTGCAGCTCCTTATCATCGAGCGACTGCACACCGAGCGATACTCTGTTGATGCCCGCCTCTACAAAATCCCTGAACGTATTGGTTTCAACCGAGGTGGGGTTTGCTTCCAGCGTGATTTCAATATCATTCGTGACCGGCCATAATTCCTTTGCGCGGGCAATGAGCGCGCCAGCCGTTTCCGGCGGCATGAGGGAGGGGGTGCCGCCGCCAAAGAAGATGCTGCTCACTGTTCGTTCCGGTACATGTGAAGCCATACAATCCAATTCAGCAAGCAGCGCGTCTCGCCAGCGTTTCTGGTCAATGCTTTCGCGCACGTGGCTGTTAAAATCGCAGTAGGGGCATTTCGATTTGCAAAACGGCCAGTGGATATAGAGGGCTAGAGGAGTCATGTGTTGCTGGTTACTGGTTGCTGGTGTATTTATCTATCCCAGCAACTAACAACCAACAACAAGCAACTACGCATGAAGCTCTCCGAAAGTGAACAGGAACAACTAGTAAGCCTGCTTACCCGCCTGTATCAGGAACTGTGCGAGATCGAAACGCAGCACGAACTTTTTGCCGGGGAAGGCGATTTCCGCCCGCGCATCGACTATTTCCATGATGCCATAAGGGCATTCTTTGCACAGGATGCAGCGGCGCGGGAAGAGGGCGGCAGGCTTGGTGTTGAGCAGCTGGCCTATGACCTGAGCTGCCTGCGCTATTTGCAGGAAAAACCGCTTTCCTCCTTCAAGCCCGAAGTGCAAAATCTGTCACCACGAACTGATATTGTTGAGGTAAACCAGCTGCCTGCGTCAAAGCGCGCAAGGCCAGACCGCACCACGCGTGAGCGTATTTCCGAACTATACCAGCATTATGCCGTATTGTTTGCGGCTATACTTAAGCCACTGGCCGATAGAGATTTCCTGCAGCGTACCGACGAGCTGAACCAGGATGTGAAAGAGATCAACACCGTCATCCAGCAATTACAGGGAGAAGGCGGCATCGAGGCGATTAATGAGGCGATCCACCATGTGGAAAACCCGCAGCTCAGAAATGAATTAATTGCCTTCGTGCAGCATGGCGGCCTCAAGCAGAAGGAACAAATAAACAAGCTGATACAATATCTTAAAGATCAAAAACGCGCCCGTGATGGGAAAATTGGCACCATTGATAAAGCACATATGCAATATGCCGTAAACCAGCTCGCGGTGTATGAGGCATCCAAGGACCTGCTCAAGAACCTTGCCAGCAAGGGTATGAATTTAGTGGGTAAATTCGTTGAGGCCTCTATCAGCCAGACAAGGCGCGAAATGGGTCGTTAATTTACATCGCTCGACGTTTAGACTTATTTTCAGACTCGGATGGAAACGCATCTTCAGACTCTACAGAGCTTTTTATAGCCTCAAGTGCAGGTTGCAATGAGTTACTAGCTTTATTTCTTGCATCTGTTCGCCACAAAGCCCACCCTTGCCATCCCTCGGGCATTCCCATCATTTGAGTACTTAAATAAGGCGAAACTGGGAAGTCCTCTACTAACTCAATGAATCGAACATTCCAACGGCTATGAGGGCTGATAAAAGACATCAAATATTGGATAATACAAATTATAGCAAAAAGCCTAGTAGATGATACCTGAGAAACCACAGGCGATAAAAGTGGGTTATCAGCGGCTGAAGGATAAGAAGGAGTAGCCACCAATGCTCTATTCCACAAACGCCCATGATGTGCGCAGATATTACGTATTATGTTGATACAACGTAACCATGAACCAAGAATATCTGGGGATTTTAGATCGTAATGCGCAGCAATAGGAGTTTTATGATAACCTTTCACATAGCCATAATATTTTGATAGCATTCCAAAATCCCAAAGTTCTGTTGCCATCCATATAGGTAGCTCAGATTTGGAATATTTTTCTTTAAAGTGCTCAACAAATGTGTCTCTGGAATTTGAGAAAGTCTGACGATACTTATCTATCCACTCATCGTACAAAATAGAGCCTTTTTCATTGGGTTTTAGATATCTATCATTGATAAATGATCTATCCAAATGTGCTAAAGGATTTTGTTTTCCAAATTGCAATGAAATATCAACACGAAGTGCAATTTCAATTCTTTCTATTGCATCTAACAGTGTCATTCTTAAGTGTTTATCAAATATATAAAGATCGTGGATATTAGCAAATGTTACACCGTCTTTAAATTCATCCAGCACCGTATAACCTGACGAATTATGGCTAGGCATAGATTTACGAAATACGTAAGAGTATCCACTTAAACGATAATAACCGAATTTTGCCAAACAATGTTCAGCTTTTTCTTGGTCAGTAATTTCTAATCCCCTCTTTTTTAAAAGAGCAACTTGTTCTGGAATAGAAAGATATGGCTTTGTGTAGGTTTTCATAGGCTTAAAAAAAGAAGACCGGTCACTATGGATGTGACCGGCCGTGTTAACTACAATTATGCATACTTATTGCAGTCCTGCAATAGGAAAAATGCAATCATATATTATCGTATCCTATTGTAATAAATAATTTTAACAGTTTCTTTATAATCATAAAGCCGCATTTTTGCCATAATTCGAAAATTCCTCCTAATATTCTAGATATATAATATCTTAAGATAGCCAGCATTCTGGACAAAACCCGCCAAATCCGCTACACATGCACGCCTTAAAGGGTGACAAGTGCCATGAAACTGCTGCTCATCGAAGACGATAAAGAGTCCGCCAAATATTTGCTCAAGGGCCTGCGAGAGCAGGGCTATGTGGTGGACCATGCCGAATCCGGCAAAGACGGCCTCTTTATGGCAGCATCTGAGAAATATGACGGCATGATCATTGATCGCATGGTGCCGGAAGTGGATGGTGTCACCATCATCCAGACGCTGCGTGCCTCGGGCAATGAAACCCCCATCATCATCCTCACCGCGCTCGACAAGGTGGAAGAGCGCGTCAAAGGCCTGAAGGCCGGTGCAGACGATTATCTGGCAAAACCCTACTCCTTCACCGAGCTGGTTGCCCGTATCGAAACCATTACCCGCAGGAAATCCGGCACCAAGGCAGTGACCAAGCTGCAATGCGGCGAACTGGAAATGGACCTGCTCACCCGCAGCGTTAAACGTGGCGACAAGGATATCGACCTGCAGGCGCGCGAATTCGCGCTGCTCGAATTCCTGATGCGCAACTCCGGCACCGTGGTGACGCGCACCATGCTGCTTGAACATGTGTGGGATTATAATTTCGACCCGCAGACCAACGTGATCGACGTACACATCTCCCGCCTGCGCCAGAAGGTGGATAAGGGCTTTGATAAAAGCATGATCCAGACCTTAAGGGGTGCCGGCTATAAGCTGGTGGCGTAAGTGGCAGCAGAGTCCAAACTCGCCCGCACCGTAAAGACCTTCACGTTCCGTTTAGCACTTGTCTATGTGGGGCTGTTTTCGCTTTCGGTCATTATCCTGTTCGGTTTCATCTATACATTCGCGATGAAATACATTGCCGACCAGGTGGCCGATTCCATCCGCGGCCAGTATTTTTACCTGCTCAGCCAATACCAGGAGCGCGGCTCCGAAGGACTGGAGGAAAGCATCAAGGAATTGGTGGCCAATGATCCGGAAGGAACGGAGATCTACCTGCTGGTGAACAAGGAATATGAAAAGCTTACCGGCAATCTGAATGAATGGCCGCACAACGCCACACGTCTTTCGAATTTTGAAAAAGAAGGCGAGTGGATACGGTTCTTCATCGTAGATAGCCGCGGCAGGCCAAGCGGTATCGAAGTAAGCGCGGTCACCATGCCACTCTCCAAATGGCGTTACCTGCTGGTCGGGCAAAGCACACAGAACAAGCAGAAAATGGAGCAAACCATTGCTCAGACCTTCTGGGCAAGTCTTGCTCTTACATTCATGATGGCGTTCATCGGCGCTCTCATCATGACGCGCAGCGTTATCGGACGCCTTTCCATCATCAACCGTTCAGCTGACCACATCATGCGCGGTAATTTATCGGTTCGTATCCCATTTACCAAAGGCGGCGATGAATTTGATGAACTATCATCAAACCTGAACCGCATGCTGGATACCACGCAGAACCTGCTGGAATCGCTCTCACAATTTGCGAATAACATTGCGCATGATCTGCGCAGCCCGCTGAATCGCATCATCAACCGGCTGGATGCCGGTATGCGCGGCATGCAGCCTTCCAACCCGTCTTATATACTGCTGGAACAAAACATCCGCGACCTAGAGGAGCTGGTGGCCACGTTCAATTCCATCCTGAAGATCTCCGAGCTGGAAGCCAATACGGAATTCCGCCAGTTCGAACCGTGCGATTTGCGCAGAATCATTGCCGGCATGGTGGAATTTTATGAGCCATACGCAGCAGAAAAAAATATCCACCTGCAATGTGAATTGCCTGAGCGTGCGATCATCAATGGTGAAAAGAACCTGCTGACTCAGGCCTTTGCCAACCTCATGGACAACGCACTGAAATTCACGCCAGTGCGCGGCGTGATCACCATCACGTGTAAAATATCTGCCGATAGCGTGGAAGTCAGCATCGCCGATAGCGGGGCAGGGATCCCACCGGAATATCATGACAAAGTGTTTGAAAAATTCTTCCGCATGGAACAAAGCCGCCACACCAAAGGCAACGGGCTGGGGCTTTCCATGGTGGCTGCCGTTGCCCGCATCCATGATGCCAGCATCGAACTTGCCGATAATAATCCGGGATTGATTGTTACTTTGCGTTTCCGCAGCTTAGCACACTAACTGTCTTTTTATTCTTTTTGTGTTACTACTGCCATAACAGACATATTCAAATGGAGATATCGTCATGCTCAAAGGGAAAAATGCCATTGTCACTGGTTCCACCTCCGGTATCGGCCTTGCCATTGCGCAGGTGCTTGCGGGCGAGGGCTGTAATATATTATTCAACGGATTTGGTGACCGTGACGCCATCGATAAGCTGGTGAAAGATACCCAGACCACCTATCGCATCAGTGCCGATTATTCACCGGCTGATATGAGCAAGCCTTCACAGATCGATGACATGGTAAAGCAATGCGAAAAACAATTCGGTAGTGTGGATATCCTCGTCAATAACGCCGGAATCCAGCACACCGCGCCTATGGAAGATTTTCCGGATGATAAATGGGATGCTATTATTGCCATCAACCTGTCTTCAGCGTTTCATTCGGCCAAGGCTGCCATTCCCTTGATGAAGAAAAATAATTTTGGCCGCATTATCAATATCGCCTCCGTTCATGGTCTGGTGGCTTCCAGAAACAAGGCAGCGTATGTGGCGGCGAAGCATGGCATTGTGGGCTTAACCAAAGTGATCGCGCTGGAGAATGCGGAAAGCAATATCACCTGCAATGCCATTTGCCCGGGCTGGGTGCACACGCCGCTGGTACAGAAGCAAATTGAAGATAAAGCTAAGGAAAAAGGCATTAGCATTGCTGAATCAACCGCGCAATTACTGGGTGAAAAACAGCCCAACAAACGTTTCATCAAGCCGGAACAGATCGGAGCGATGATCGCTTTCCTCTGTGATGATACCGGCGGCTCCATGACAGGTGAAATCATCACCATGAGCGGCGGCTGGGTAGCGCAGTAGTGGCTGTCACTAAAAAGATAAACCTCGCATTACAAGGCGGCGGCGCACACGGTGCCTACACATGGGGCGTGCTGGATAGGCTGCTGGAGGAGGAATCCCTCGAGATAGAAGGCATCAGTGGCACCAGCGCTGGCGCTATGAACGGCGCGATGCTCATTAATGGCTATATGAAAAATGGCCGTGACGGTGCAAAAAAATGCCTGGAAGATTTCTGGCGGCGCACCAGCGAGGCAGCAGCATTTACTCCCCTTCATAAGCTACCGCTCGACCGCATCATGACCGGCTGGAACATGGATTTCACGCCCGGCTATTTCTGGTTCGATATGATGAGCCGCGTGTTCTCCCCTTATGTATTCAATCCGCTCAACATAAACCCCATACGCAGCATTCTCGATGACCTGCTGGACTTTGAAGCACTACATTCTTGCCATGATATCCACTTGTTCGTTGCAGCCACCCATGTGGCAAGCGGGCAGGCGCGGGTATTCCACTGCGATGAGGTGACGACTGATGCGTTGCTGGCATCTGCCTGTATCCCGTTTTTATTCCAGGCCGTTGAAATTGACGGCGAGCATTACTGGGATGGTGGCTATATGGGCAATCCCGTCATCTGGCCTCTCATTTATGAATGCACCAGCCGGGATGTGGTGCTGGTGCAGATCAACCCCATCCACAACGACCAGCTCCCGACCAAGGCCACTGACATCATCAACCGCCTGAATGAGATTTCGTTCAATTCAAGTCTGATTGCCGAGATGCGCGCCATCGAATTTGTTTCCCGCCTGCTGAAAGAGGGAAAAATCGACTCCAGGCAATACAAGGATATGCATATCCACCTTATCTATTCTGCGAACCATATGCATAACCTGAACGCATCCAGTAAAATCAACGCAGACTGGGATTTTTTCAGATTCCTTAAGGAACATGGACGCAAGGAAGCCGAAGAATGGCTCAAGGAAAACTGGAAACATATCGGTGAAAAATCGACCGTGGATATACGCGAGAAATTCCTGCGCGAAAGCTGGAAAAAAACCTTACAGCATAAGGCCAAGAATCATAATAAGCAGGACATGAAGCACCGCAAATAAATAGACCGCGCTGCCAACATGCGAAGGCAGTGGTTTAGGCGTGCCGCCTCCCAGCCATTTGCCGCCGGAATATACCGATGCCGGCCCACCCAATGACACATGCAGAACATGGCCAGCACAGGAAAGTGCAAGAATTTGCGCGCTTTCCTGCCCCATCAATGGCCAAATGTGCTTTGCAGTCTCCTTGATATTCCCGTCTGGCAAAAAGGCCGATGCCATAATCCATAAACAGGCTGCAAAACGCGAAGGCAGCCAGTGCGTCAGCACATAAACCTGTTTTGCTGCCTTGCTGAATGAACCACCGGAAACCGTATCATGCAGCAGGGTGACGAACAGGCAGGCCAGAGCCCCCGGCAGACCAAACAGAACGTAAAACATGATGGGAGCAAGGATGCGTTCGGCAAAATGCACAGCGAGCGTTTCCATCGCAGCGCGTGCCAATGCATATTCATCCATGACAGCGTGGTGCCGCCAGATGCTGGTGGCAAACACTGTGCGTGCCTGAGTGTTGTTTTTATTTTGTAATGCCTTTTGCACGCTGCGCGCCATATCCATGGCAGGGCGCACCGGCAGCAAAACGGCCAGTACGGCAATATCAAGAAATTTACTGGTATAAAGAGATAAGCCGCTGAGCAGCCCTCCAATGGCGAATGCCGCACACACACCCGCCGCCAATACAATATAGCCCCTTACTTCCAATTCACTTTCCAGGCGGTGCTCACGGTTCAGCCTGCGCTCCACCTCACGCAGCTTGCGGGCAGGCAATTGCAGCAACCGCACAATACCCAGCCGCTCATATAGCGCACGTGGGCCGGCAAATACAGCGTTGGCGATCAATGCGCAGATGACGATGAACAAACTATCCATAAACTACCCCTGCCAGTTGCAGGGTCTCAAAAATCTGTTACCTTTACGCAGTATAGACGCTTCCAGATGAAATAAAACGGGTTTTACCTTTGTATTCCTTTCCCCCCTTAAAGCAGGTGATAGAACAGCACGGTCTTGCTGCCAAAAAATCTCTCGGCCAGCATTTCCTGCTCGATGGCCGCATCACCGATGATATTGCCCGTTATGCAGGTGACCTGACCAACTGTAATGTCATTGAAGTGGGGCCCGGGCCGGGCGGGCTTACGCGCTCATTGCTAAAGGCCGGTGCCAAAAAACTGTATGTGGTGGAAAAGGACGCACGCTGCCTTGCCATCATGCAGGATCTGAAATCGGCAGTAGGTGACCAGCTGGAGATCATCCACGGCGATGCGCTGGAAGTGGATGTCACCAGCATTCCGACACCGCGCAAGATCGTAGCCAACCTGCCTTACAATGTCGGTACTCTGATGCTGCTTAACTGGCTGGATGTGGTTTACCAGAATCCTGCCGCCATCGAATCCATGACGCTGATGTTCCAGAAAGAAGTGGCCGAGCGCATCACCGCCACCCACGGCAACAAGGATTACGGCAGGCTTTCCATCATCAGCCAGTTTCTGTGTGAGGTGCGAACCGATATGGATCTGCCGCCCGGTGCGTTCGTGCCGCCGCCGAAAGTATCGTCA
>CAZAQK010000036.1:0-5791 GCA_964487265.1 uncultured Rickettsiales bacterium
GTGATAACAAAGATCAGCAATGAGCTGGATGTTGATCAGGAAGACCGAACCTATACCGTATCCTTCAATGAAAACTGGGAAAAAACCAGCCGCCTGCAGGTACTGGAGCAATCGCTTCAGATCGTTGGCCGGCGTATTGATGAAACCGGCACCAAGGAACCCATCATCCAGCGTCAGGGTGATAAGCGTATTCTTTTGCAGGTGCCAGGCCTTGCCAACCCTGAACGGCTGAAAGAGATCCTTGGCCGCACCGCTAAAATGACTTTCCACCTCGTGGACGAGGAAGTCTCGCGCGATGATATCGCAAGCGGTATCGTGCCTGCGGGTACGCGTCTGGTTGGAACAACGGATGGCAGCCGTTATGCCATACATTCCCGTGTTATGGTTTCCGGTGATATGCTTGTAGATGCCAATACATCCTATGATGCAGAAACGGGCGAGCCGGTGGTTACTTTCCGCTTCAACACCACTGGTGCACGCAAATTCGGTGAGGTGACTTCGGAAAATATAGGCAAACCATTTGCCATTGTACTTGATAATAAGATCATCACGGCGCCGGTTATCCGCTCGGCAATTCTCGGTGGCAGTGGCCAGATCTCCGGTAATTTCACGGTGCAGAGTGCCAATGATTTGGCTTTGCTGCTGCGCGCGGGTGCACTGCCTGCACCGCTTAAAGTGATTGAGGAACGCTCAGTTGGCCCAAGCCTCGGTGCCGATTCCGTGCAGGCGGGCGTGAAAGCATCGGTGATCGGTATCATCATGGTGATAGTTTTCATGATCGCGTTTTACGGCCTGTTTGGCCTGTTTGCCAATATCGCCATGCTGGTGAATGCGTTCATGACCATGACATTGCTGGCATTATTTGAAGCAACGCTGACCATGCCGGGTATTGCCGGGATCGTGCTCACCGTGGGTATGGCGGTGGATGCGAACGTGCTTATCTATGAACGCATCCGTGAAGAAGTGCGCAACGGCAAAACGCCCTATGCAGCCATTCAGGATGGTTTCAAAATGGCATTCGGTACCATTGTTGATTCACACATCACCACACTGGTTGCCGCGCTCATTCTTTATTATTTCGGTACTGGAACCGTCAAAGGCTTCGCGGTGACACTGGCAATCGGCATTCTCTGCTCGCTTTATACCTCGGTGCTCGTCACCCGCCTGATGGTGGTGACGTGGCTTAAGAGCAAACGCCCTAAAACACTTAACGTGTAATGGATATCACGCCACTTCTTGGCAAAACAAAGCTTAGCATCACCGGCTATGGCGATGGTGGTTTCAAGATAAACGGCGAGTTCATCAGCGGCTCATTACTGGTATTTCCTGAGCGCACTGTTTCATGGCCCATGAAAAGTGCAGATGCACTCACTCCAAAAGATTTTCAAAGCATCATGGAATCATTGCCGCCGGTGGAGCTGGTGCTGCTTGGCACAGGCAGATCCATGGCCATGGTAAATCCTGCCATCAAACAGGTACTCAAAGCCAAAGGGATCGCGCTCGATGTAATGGACACGGGCGCGGCCTGCCGCACCTATAACGTGTTGCTTTCAGAAGAACGTCGCGTCGCCGCGGCACTCATTGCCGTTTAGCCGAGATTTTTCTCAGCAAAATCCCAGTTCACCAGCTTGTCGAGGAAGGTGGTGATGTAATCCGGCCTGCGGTTCTGGAAATCGAGGTAATAGGCATGTTCCCACACATCCATGGTGAGGATGGCTTTCTGGCCATGCACCATCGGCAGGTCGGCATTGCCGGTTTTGGTTACTTTCAGCTTGCCGCCATCCAGCACCAGCCATGCCCAGCCACTGCCGAACTGTGTAGTGCCAGCTTGTTTGAATGCCTCCTTGAACGCATCGAACGAACCAAAATCGGCATTGATCTTCTCAGCAATTTTTCCCTTAGGGGCACCGCCGCCATTTGGCTTCATGGAATGCCAGTAAAACGTATGGTTCCACACCTGCGCTGCATTATTGAAGATACCGGCTTTAGCTGCATCCTTTGCAGAAGCCATGATCACTTCTTCAAGTGACTGACTTGCCATTGGCGTATCTTTCACCAGGTTGTTCAGGTTGGTCACATACGCCTGATGGTGCTTGCTGTAATGGAACGAAAATGTGTTCGCTGAGATATACGGCTCCAGCGCATTCTGTGCGTAAGGTAGTTCAGGCAGGGTAAAAGGGCCTGAGCTTGTAGCAGGTTTTGCGGCTGCGGCGTTTGACATAAATGTTCCTCCGGCGGTTATAAGTGAAACAGCGGCAATACTCTTACAGAATTGTCGTCTGGTTGTTTTTAACATGACCCTATGTTTATGCGTTATTGCCCGATATTTCAATGCTTGATATAAAAAAATCCATGAGAGATAAAAAAACACTCGAAGAAGTGAACCATGTGGATGACATGGCGAGAACAAGCCATTTTGACCCATACCTCGCCAGCCTGTTCGTTGCCCGCCCATACCGTGCCGGCCTGCATGCCATATTCGCTTTTAGTAGCGAGCTTGCCCATGTGCGCCATGCCGTGAGCGAGGAAATACTGGCGCATATTCGCTACGCATGGTGGGAGGAATCGCTGGATCTGATGAAACCGGCACCAAGGAACCCATCATCCAGCGTCAGGGTGATAAGCGTATTCTTTTGCAGGTGCCAGGCCTTGCCAACCCTGAACGGCTGAAAGAGATCCTTGGCCGCACCGCTAAAATGACTTTCCACCTCGTGGACGAGGAAGTCTCGCGCGATGATATCGCAAGCGGTATCGTGCCTGCGGGTACGCGTCTGGTTGGAACAACGGATGGCAGCCGTTATGCCATACATTCCCGTGTTATGGTTTCCGGTGATATGCTTGTAGATGCCAATACATCCTATGATGCAGAAACGGGCGAGCCGGTGGTTACTTTCCGCTTCAACACCACTGGTGCACGCAAATTCGGTGAGGTGACTTCGGAAAATATAGGCAAACCATTTGCCATTGTACTTGATAATAAGATCATCACGGCGCCGGTTATCCGCTCGGCAATTCTCGGTGGCAGTGGCCAGATCTCCGGTAATTTCACGGTGCAGAGTGCCAATGATTTGGCTTTGCTGCTGCGCGCGGGTGCACTGCCTGCACCGCTTAAAGTGATTGAGGAACGCTCAGTTGGCCCAAGCCTCGGTGCCGATTCCGTGCAGGCGGGCGTGAAAGCATCGGTGATCGGTATCATCATGGTGATAGTTTTCATGATCGCGTTTTACGGCCTGTTTGGCCTGTTTGCCAATATCGCCATGCTGGTGAATGCGTTCATGACCATGACATTGCTGGCATTATTTGAAGCAACGCTGACCATGCCGGGTATTGCCGGGATCGTGCTCACCGTGGGTATGGCGGTGGATGCGAACGTGCTTATCTATGAACGCATCCGTGAAGAAGTGCGCAACGGCAAAACGCCCTATGCAGCCATTCAGGATGGTTTCAAAATGGCATTCGGTACCATTGTTGATTCACACATCACCACACTGGTTGCCGCGCTCATTCTTTATTATTTCGGTACTGGAACCGTCAAAGGCTTCGCGGTGACACTGGCAATCGGCATTCTCTGCTCGCTTTATACCTCGGTGCTCGTCACCCGCCTGATGGTGGTGACGTGGCTTAAGAGCAAACGCCCTAAAACACTTAACGTGTAATGGATATCACGCCACTTCTTGGCAAAACAAAGCTTAGCATCACCGGCTATGGCGATGGTGGTTTCAAGATAAACGGCGAGTTCATCAGCGGCTCATTACTGGTATTTCCTGAGCGCACTGTTTCATGGCCCATGAAAAGTGCAGATGCACTCACTCCAAAAGATTTTCAAAGCATCATGGAATCATTGCCGCCGGTGGAGCTGGTGCTGCTTGGCACAGGCAGATCCATGGCCATGGTAAATCCTGCCATCAAACAGGTACTCAAAGCCAAAGGGATCGCGCTCGATGTAATGGACACGGGCGCGGCCTGCCGCACCTATAACGTGTTGCTTTCAGAAGAACGTCGCGTCGCCGCGGCACTCATTGCCGTTTAGCCGAGATTTTTCTCAGCAAAATCCCAGTTCACCAGCTTGTCGAGGAAGGTGGTGATGTAATCCGGCCTGCGGTTCTGGAAATCGAGGTAATAGGCATGTTCCCACACATCCATGGTGAGGATGGCTTTCTGGCCATGCACCATCGGCAGGTCGGCATTGCCGGTTTTGGTTACTTTCAGCTTGCCGCCATCCAGCACCAGCCATGCCCAGCCACTGCCGAACTGTGTAGTGCCAGCTTGTTTGAATGCCTCCTTGAACGCATCGAACGAACCAAAATCGGCATTGATCTTCTCAGCAATTTTTCCCTTAGGGGCACCGCCGCCATTTGGCTTCATGGAATGCCAGTAAAACGTATGGTTCCACACCTGCGCTGCATTATTGAAGATACCGGCTTTAGCTGCATCCTTTGCAGAAGCCATGATCACTTCTTCAAGTGACTGACTTGCCATTGGCGTATCTTTCACCAGGTTGTTCAGGTTGGTCACATACGCCTGATGGTGCTTGCTGTAATGGAACGAAAATGTGTTCGCTGAGATATACGGCTCCAGCGCATTCTGTGCGTAAGGTAGTTCAGGCAGGGTAAAAGGGCCTGAGCTTGTAGCAGGTTTTGCGGCTGCGGCGTTTGACATAAATGTTCCTCCGGCGGTTATAAGTGAAACAGCGGCAATACTCTTACAGAATTGTCGTCTGGTTGTTTTTAACATGACCCTATGTTTATGCGTTATTGCCCGATATTTCAATGCTTGATATAAAAAAATCCATGAGAGATAAAAAAACACTCGAAGAAGTGAACCATGTGGATGACATGGCGAGAACAAGCCATTTTGACCCATACCTCGCCAGCCTGTTCGTTGCCCGCCCATACCGTGCCGGCCTGCATGCCATATTCGCTTTTAGTAGCGAGCTTGCCCATGTGCGCCATGCCGTGAGCGAGGAAATACTGGCGCATATTCGCTACGCATGGTGGGAGGAATCGCTGGATCTGATGAAAGACGGCCACTCCCCACGTGCGCAGCCCACCCTTGAGGCTATTGCCCCCATGCTCTCAAGCGGGGTGATAACCCGTGAGGAGCTGGTTTCGATAGTGGATGCGTACCGGCAGGCTTACCCGGCATTGCCGGATATGGACGAAACCATGTTCAGCCTATCAGAAAAGATGGTGCGGGAGCATGCCCCACAGTCGCTGCCGGGCTGGCAAAAGGGGTTAGAAACCATTAGAAATCATCGGAAAAAGCACGGAAACACGCGCAATCACTGGCTGTTATGGAAAATCCTGTTTCTGGGCCTGTTTTACCCGTTATATGGCTCAAACCGCGTGACCAAGCCCACTTTTAATATCGGTTCCATACCCTGAGATTGACATTCCCGGGCTGCTCTGGCATTCCTGCATCCTCTAAAAATGGAAGGGTGGCCGAGTGGTTTAAGGCGCCCGCTTGGAAAGCGTGTGTACGGCAACGTACCGTGGGTTCGAATCCCATCCCTTCCTCCATATATAAAATAGCCCCTAGGGCTATTTTATATATGGAATATGCGCGGTGAGAACCCATGGGTTCGACAAATTTTCAGCAGAAAATTTGGAAATCAAGGCGCAGCCGAGAGACCCACAGGGCGCGAAGCCAGCAGGCGAAGCGTCAATCCCATCCCTTCCTCCATATAAAAGGCCGCTTTTGGCGGCTTTTTATATGGAAGATTGACCAAATAATACGGTAATCTTGTCCCATGCTCCGACTCACCCGCAATAAAAGCTGCCGATTCCCATTT
>CAZAQK010000036.1:5801-13476 GCA_964487265.1 uncultured Rickettsiales bacterium
GGAAGCCATTGCAGAAGCTGCCATAGCGCGTTTGAAAATTGCGCCGCAGGATCTGCTTTCTTGCACGGTGTTCAAACGCGGCAATGATGCGCGCAAGAAATCCGCCATCCTGCTGGTGTATGCGCTGGATGTGGAGGTAAAGAACGAAGCCGCCATCCTCAAGCGGTTTGCCAAGGATAATAACGTTAAGCCCACTCCTGATATGGAGTATAAATTTGTTACCAAGGCACCGGAAAAACTGGCTTCACGGCCGGTGGTCATCGGGGCAGGGCCATGCGGCCTATTTGTCGCACTGGTGCTGGCGCAGATGGGTTTCAGGCCGATCATCATTGAACGAGGCAAAGTGGTGCGCCAGCGTACCAAAGACACATGGGATCTGTGGCGCAAATCCAAGTTACACACCGAATCCAACGTGCAATTCGGTGAGGGCGGTGCCGGCACATTCTCAGATGGTAAGCTCTACAGCCAGATCAAAGACCCGCGCCACCTGAGCCGCAAGGTGCTCACCGAGTTTGTCAAAGCCGAAGCACCTGAGGATATTTTAACCGAAGCGCATCCGCATATTGGCACATTCCGCTTGGTAAAGATGGTGGAGAATATGCGCCGTACTATTGAAGAACTTGGCGGTGAATATCGCTGGGAAAGCCGCGTGGCAGATATTGAGGTCGATGAAAAGCGCCATGTGCGCGGTGTGGTATTAGCCAGCGGCGAGCGCATTGAGGCCAGCCATGTGGCACTGGCTATCGGCCACAGTTCTCGCGATACCTTTCAGATGCTGCATGACCGCGGCGTATATATCGAAGCCAAGCCATTCTCGCTGGGTTTCCGGGTTGAGCACCCGCAATCGCTGATCGATACGGCACGTTTTGGTGATTTCGCCAAGCATCCCATTCTGGGAGCAGCGGATTACAAGCTGGTGCATCACGCCAGTAATGGGCGCGGCGTATATAGTTTTTGCATGTGTCCGGGCGGCACGGTGGTGGCGGCCACATCAGAAGAAAACCGTGTGGTGACAAATGGCATGAGCCAGTATTCCCGCGCCGAGCGCAATGCCAATGCCGGTATCGTCGTGGGCATTACGCCGGAGGTTGATTATCCCGGCCATCCACTGGCTGGGGTAGAACTGCAGCGCAAATGGGAATCGGCAGCTTTTATTGCGGGTGGCAGCACCTATGCCGCTCCTGCGCAGCTGGTGGGTGATTTTATTGCAGGTAGGCCGAGTACATCGCTGGGCACTGTTATTCCATCTTATAAGCCGGGCGTAACGCCAACCGATCTTTCTACCTGCCTGCCGGATTACGCTATATTCGCCATACGCGAGGCACTAACTGCGTTTGGACGCAATATCCGTGGCTTTGATATGCATGATGCAGTGCTGACGGGCGTTGAGACCCGCACCTCATCCCCCATACGCATCACACGTGATGATTCATACCAAAGCCTGAACACAAAAGGATTATTCCCGGCCGGTGAAGGCGCGGGTTATGCTGGTGGCATTTTATCGGCTGGGGTGGATGGCATCAAAATCGCTGAAGCGATGGCAAAGAGCATGTTAGGTATATAACTCATTACAACAAAAAGGATTGGATATGACTCAGTTAAAAAGAATAGAACCCGGAGCGCGCCTGAGCGAAGCGGTTATTTATGGCGACAGGATTTACACCTGCGGCGTGGTGGCTGATAAGATGGTGGGCAAATCCACCTATGAGCAGACCAAGGATATCCTTGAGCAGATCGATGCATTGCTTGCGCAGGCGGGCAGCGATAAAACCCGTATCCTCAAAGCCAATATCTGGCTTTCAGATATGTCCACATTCGCTGAAATGAATAAAGCATGGGATGCATGGGTAGTAGCCGGACAAGCTCCAGCGCGTGCCACGGTTGAGGCAAAGCTTGCCACACCGGACTATGCGGTCGAGATCATGATTGAGGCAGTAATATAGATTAGTCACCCCGGCGAAGGCCGGGGTCTACGTTTCAGAGAAGATGAAATGATTGACGTGGATTCCGGCCTACGACGGAATGACAAAAAATAGCTAAGCAGCAGCTCTTGGCTTGTTACTGCCACCAAAGCGACGGCGACGGTTAAAACCGCCGGGTCGTTTCTTGCCGCCACTATTATTTCCGCCACCACGATGCTGTGATGCACCACCACCAGAATGTGGGTGTCCGCCACGTGGCTCAGGTTTTGCCGATGGATCAATAAGGCGAGTAATTGCACGCCATTTGATGCCATCTGCCGGAGTGATCAGGCAAAGTGCAGAACCCTGTGCACCGGCACGCGCGGTGCGGCCAATGCGGTGGATGTAATCTTCCGGGCATTGTGGCAGGTCATAATTGATAACATGCTCAATGTGCGGGATATCAAGACCGCGCGCGGCAATATCGGTTGCCACGAGAATGCGGTATTTGCAATCGCGGAAACCTGCAATCACACGGTCACGCTGATTTTGCCTGAGATCGCCATGAATAGCATCTGCGCTGTGATTTTCCTTACGCAGGCGTTTTGCCATTTTCTCTGCACCCCATTTGGTTTTCACAAATACGATGATAGAGCCTTCGCGCTTATCAAGCTGATTAATGAATTCAGCATATTTACCATCTTCGCTTACATGCAGCACTTCCTGGTCGATCTTGGCGATTGGCTTGGAGGTTGAACCTACTGATACGCGCACCGGATCATTCAAATAACGTCTCGAAAGAGAAACGATATTATCAGGCAGTGTGGCAGAAAACAGCAGGGTCTGGCGTTGTGCCGGCAGGAATTTCACAATGCGCTCAATTTGCGCAGAGAAGCCCATATCCAGCATACGGTCTGTTTCATCGAGCACCAGATAACCAGCATCATGCAGCATCAGGCTGCCACGTTCGAGGTGGTCGTTGATGCGGCCAGGTGTGCCAACGATCAGGCGAGGGCGCATGCGCAGCTGGGTCAGCTGTTTGGGCATGGACTCACCACCGATTAAGAGTGCGGTTTTAATGCCGCCCTGATTATCGATCAGTTTTTCCAGCATCTGCATGACCTGCACGGCAAGTTCACGTGTTGGCGTCATCACCAGAGCAGAGCCGCGTGGGCTGCTCAGCAGTCTGGCTACAAGGGGAATGCCAAAAGCGCCGGTTTTGCCGGTGCCGGTTTGTGCAGATCCCAGTATATCTTTGCCTTCGAGGGCTGAAGGAATTGCCTGCGCCTGAATGGGCGTAGGGGTATTAAATTGCATTTTATCGAGTGCGCGCAACAATGGTTGCGGCAACCCCAGTGATTGGAAGTTTTCCATTTTATATGTCCATAGGCGAGCAACCACGATGACAGACACATGCCTGCTCGCCTACTCGCATTAAAATTCTAAGAAAAAATAGCTTGTATTAAGCTACTAATTTCAGGTTCACAGCAGAGGTTTTGCCTTTGTTGCTTTCCAGTTCGAAGCTCACCTTCTGGCCTTCATTGAGACCATTGAGACCAGCATTCTGAACCGCGCTGATGTGAACAAACACATCGCCACCACCTTGTTCAGGTTGAATGAAGCCGTAACCTTTAGTTGGATTGAACCATTTTACTGTACCGTTAGCCATTGTAGTATCCTTTATAAAAAAATTGTTTGTACTAAGAGCAATCATGCCTGATTTTCATCAGATTATACTCTTTAACAAACGCCAGGAACCAACAATAACTTGGATCTCATTTCACCCCAACTCAGGGTGATTTACCGTATAAAACAGTCAGCAATTACAAAGAGTCTTCGAAAACTCTGCTGCTAATATACCTAAAAATTCAGGGATTACAAGGGATTTAATTAAAAAGATGCTTTTTTTCTAATACATATACACTAATGAAAGGGTTACGCGGTTGTCGGTATACTCATCGGAAGACAGGAAAGACGTGCGTTTTTGCCAGTCATAGCTGGCTTTAATGCCGGCATGCTCGGTGGCACGATACAGGGCATTGACGCCATAAAAATGCAGGTCTGTTTCCCGGTTTATGCTGCCGGTGCCGCCTACATAATCATAGCCGTTCAGGCCGCCATAGATCTCCGTGCGCAGCAGGCCGGTGAGCTGGTGGGCAAGGCCAAGCCTGCGCTGCGTGCGCAATACACCCGCTACACCGGATACAGTGGTTTCATTGAAATCAGTCTCCAGCAGGGCGGAAAGCGTGGTGAGCTTGGTGATATCGTAGCTAAGCATTGCGCCCGGGTATATGCGGCTGGTGTCAGGGCTGTCGGTTTCATAATGACGATTTATATAGGTGCCAAACAGGCTGGCTTTGATGCCGCGGCTTAAATCGAGTTCAATACCAGATTTAATGTCATGCCCTTGTGCATTGCGGCTGGTGCCGCCGGCTAGGGTATAATCTGTGGTGGCATAGGCATAACGGGCAAAAAGAGCATTGCCAAGCATATACTCAAATTTCAATTGCCCGCCAATTTCCTGATTATCACGCTCGGCAAGGCTGGAAAGCGGCGCACCGCTGGCTGTTACATCAGCAAGCCGAACATCTTCATTCTGACCATTCAGTTCCAGCTGCAACATGCCAAGTGCACGCACAAACTGAAATTGTTCACGTGTTACTTCGTATTCCGTGGGTGAAGATGCATTGGGATCGAGCAATGATCCCCGGCCGATATGGCGTTTGGCCTGTGAAAGCGCAACGATAAAATAGGTATCATCGGTGAGATCATATTGTCCTGAAAGCATCACGCCATAATCTTCAAAATTCTCGGAAGAATAATTTTTATAAAAACCAAATTCTCCCTCAGTACCGAAGAATATGGCATGTCTGTCCCAGTTGGTCTGTATACCCAGTGCGGGTTTCACGCTGGTGATGAAGTCGGACTTTTCAGCCGATGGAGTACGGAAAATATTATCATCATACGTTTCGCTTATTTCGATACCCGGGCTTACCAGAAGTCCGCCAAGGCGGATGCCCTGCGGAATGTAGTCATTGATGGCACGCGCACGGAAACGCAGCACATCATCCGGCACAAGTGACTGGCTGGCAATCCCAGCAGCTGTAAAACCGAGGCCAAGCATATTTATTATTAGCACGCGCAGGCTGGTTTTTACCACCCGCTCAGCGCCTGTCAGCAGGCGCTTAATCCTCAGAGTTTTTTCAATGCTGAGATTATCGGCAGACATGTTCAGGCAGCATTTGCCGCTTTGGGCAGCAGGAAATCAGAATTGGTGGAGATGGTTTTATATTTGCCAATATCTACTTTGTTGATGACTACACCCAGCACATTTGCACCAATGTCATCCAGTGTGGCAAATACATTGCCCATGCTTTTTTGTGGTGTCTTGAGCCATTCAGTGACAACCAGTGCGGCATCCGCTTGCCTTGCAATAGCAGTAGCCTCTGAATGTGCCATCAATGGGCCGGAATCAATAATCACAAATTCATAGTGATTGCGCAGTTCAGCAAATGCCTGCTTCAGTTTGCTTTCCTGCAACATATCAGGTGAAGCGGGAAGCTGGCTGCCTGCCGAGAGGAAATGGACATCCTCTTCTTTATTCAGGGCATCTTCGACACTGGCGCGGCCCAGCAGCACATCGGCAAAACCAATGGCTTTACGCATACCGGAATTCCTGGTGAGGGTAGGGCGCAGGAAATCGGCATCGACTATCACAACTTTATGGCCTAGCGATGCAAGATAATAACCAAGTGCCTGCGCCACCGTGCTGCGGCCTTCTTTAGGCATGGCCGAAGTAATGAGCAGTGTGCGGGCGGCACTATTCATAATGCCGGACATATAGATCCGTTTAACTGCTTCACGGAAGCTGGACGGCTCAGAGGAATACATCATCGCGTTAATGCTGCCAACAGCGGGCAATATGCCAAGTGGCATCTGGTTGAAATTGCGCACATCATCAAAACTGCGCACGCCACGGTGCAGCAATTCTTTCATGAAAACAGTGGTGAGTGCCAGCGATGCTGAAAGAATAACTACAAAAAACATCAGCAGCTTTTTGCCGGGAGGCGCAGGTTTGGTCGGTGTAACCGCTGGTGATACCAGTGTGGCATCCGGCCAGGCAAAGCTCACCTGCGACTGGATGGTTTCATAATTCTTCAGGAAATTATCCAGTATTTTTTTGCTGGCATCGGCTTCAATCTGCAGACTTTCCAGCGTAATCATTTTTTCACGCTGGTCATCGGCCTGCTGGTTCAGTGTATCCAGCCGTGATTTAAGCAGCGTTTCCTGCGTTTGTGTTGCTTCCTGCGATTTAAGCATTGAACCACGAATGGCTTGTGTTTCTGCTGTGATCGCAGCATTCACCTGGGCAAGGCGATTTTTTGTCTCAAGCACTTTGGGATGATTAGGGCCATATTTGGCGCGCATCGAGCCCAGTTCCTGCGAAATAGTACTCGCCTGCGTTTTCAGGTTCTGGATGAGTGGGGATTTAATGACATCATCCGTTTCGCGCTGGCCAGCATCTTCTGTTTTTGCCTGCATACCATATTTACTGACTTCAACAGGCACCAGCTGGCCCGCTACATCAGATATCTGCTGGTAGATAAGCTCATTATTATCCTTGCCGATGGCGAGTTTTTCTTTCGCGCGGTAATCCTGCACGGTCTGAGCTTTTTTAATGGCATCTGCTTTTAATTCTCTGACTTTGACTTCAAACCATTGGCGTAATTTTTCAGTCTGTTGCTTTTTGAATTCAACCTGTGCTTCCAGATAGGTATTGGCATGGGTGTTGGCTACTTTCGCAGCAAATTCCGGATCCTTGGATTTAAACACAATTTCGATCGCGCGCGATACGCCCTGCGTATTCACAGCAAGATTCTTGGCAAATGCACTGATGGCTTCTTCTTCGTTACCCAGCGATGCATATTCCGGGTGCTTCATCAGATCGCTGCTGCGGATAGTGGTCAGTGCAAGGCTATGTGAGTTGAGAATCTTCATCTCGGTCTGCACGGACATGCTATCCATTTTCACGCCGGAGAGGATATTCTGGTAATCGCTGATGTTGATGCTTTTCTCATTGAGCACGATCGTTGCATAAGCTCTGTAGTAATTTGGCAATATGGCGACGATGAGAAAACCAAGTGCTGTGCAGGCAAGTGTTATCTGCAGCAACAATTTTTTATAGCGCAGCAGAACATGCAGCACTTCGAACATGTCGGGTACATGGGTATCGGGCTGATTAAATTTATTTTCAGTGGCCACGTGAAAACCCCGTCAGGCGGTTGTTTCCCAGTTTGGGACAACCTGTATGCCTGCTTGAAAGGTTAATATCAACAGCCAAAACTTATAACGAAATCTTCACATAAATCCGGTTGAAATTAACCTGTCAAAATGGCTTATCTTCCTGCACTGCAAAAAACAGGGTTGGTGCTTCGTGGCGACTAATAATAATAGAATTAAAAAACAGAATGTTATGGTGGTTGTGGGCACCAGGCCGGAAGCTATAAAACTCGCGCCGGTCATTCGTGCTTTGCATCGTAACAAGGCATTTGATGTTGCTGTCTGTGCCACCGGCCAGCACACGGAGATGGTCTATCCGATTTTGGATTGGTTCGGCATATCAAGGGATTATACGCTGGATGTCATGCGTCACCAGCAACCTCTTTCGCATTTGGCAGGCAAGCTGCTGTCTGGTCTACATGATGTGATTGAAGATGCAAAACCAGATATCATTATGGTGCAGGGTGATACCACGTCGGCATTCATCGGCGCAC
>CAZAQK010000037.1:0-13363 GCA_964487265.1 uncultured Rickettsiales bacterium
CATTGTGGATTCTCAATATGTTTTGGGCTGTGATTCAACACAGCAGGGGCTTTAGTGTCAACCTAAAAGGTCAGAAATAACGGAATGATACACCGCAGACAATGTGGGTGAGCCCGTCTTTTTCAGTGCCCAGCGGCAATAAACAGGCACGGTAGCGGATAATTTTGCCATCATAATTGATAAGGTGTCCGTTATCCTGCATGGGGATCTTGGCATGCACGATGTTCTCCAGCCGGCGGTGCAGCACCGAGCCCGGGAAGAATGACATGCGCGGGTCAACCGTCATGCCAGTCAGGTCCTTGCCATAGGCTGTAGCCACCTGATCCCCCATATATTCATAGGTAAAGGTGGTGGGGTGACGCTTGCCGACAGACACGCGGAAGCAGTTCGGCCAGATATCCTCAATGGCGGATGAATCGAATTTATGCTGGTCAGGAAATGGCTTATCTTTCCTCAGCATATCCCAGTATGTCTGCAGCCGGTATGTTAGGCGTTGCTCCTGCATATTCCCCCGATGCGTGTTTGGATATTGCAACCCACACCTAAAAAGGTTAAACCTTCCGTTCCCGAAACTAGAGAATAAGCGTTAACAGTCAATTAATTATGTCGAAAAAACCTGCTGCCCATTATCCGGAAGTCAATCCAAACCCTGATTTTGCCAAGATCGAGGAGGCCGTGCTGGCCGGCTGGAAACAGTCTGATGCCTTCAAACGCTCCATTTCTGGCCGTGCTGAGGCAGAGGAATTCATTTTTTATGATGGCCCGCCCTTTGCCAACGGCCTGCCGCATTACGGCCATTTGCTCACCGGCTATGTGAAAGATCTCTACGCCCGCTACCAAACCATGCGCGGCAAGCGCGTCGACCGCCGCTTCGGCTGGGACTGCCACGGCCTGCCCGCCGAAATGGGCTCAGAAAAAGAACTCGGAATCTCCGGCCGCGCCGCCATTGAGAAATTCGGCATCGACAAATTCAATGAGCATTGCCGCACCAGCGTGATGAAATACACGCAGGAATGGGAAGATTACGTCACGCGGCAGGCGCGCTGGGTGGATTTCCAGAATGACTACAAGACGATGGACATCAACTTCATGGAGTCCGTCCTCTGGGCATTCAAACAATTGTATGACAAAGGGCTGGTATACGAAGCCCACCGCGTGATGCCCTATTCATGGGCCGCCGAAACCCCACTTTCAAACTTCGAAACCAAGCTGGATAACTCTTACCGCGAGCGTGAGGATAAGGCGATTTATGTCAAATTAGAGTTAAAGGATATCCCAACAAAAATTGTTCGCTCAGGGGTTAGTGGTAATTGTTTTATTACTGCGTGGACGACTACACCATGGACACTGCCTAGTAACTTAGCTTTGGCTGTTGGCGATATTGAATACGTAGCTGGCCGCTTTATGAATCCTCAGGGGACAGATGAAACTTGTATCTGCTCAAAATCTTCTTCTGAAAAGATATTCAATGAATTAGAAGCGCAAGGCTACATTCGCGCCCAAAGAGTAAGACTTCATGATGACGGCACTGATAAACAAGATTATGTACATCATGTTGATGAACTCACAAAATCTGACCTTCTTAATCTTAAATACAAGCCCCTTTTTCCGTATTTTGATGACGAAATAAGAAAAAAGCAAAAAGCCTTCCGCATCCTCGATGGCTCATCATTCGTAACGGATGGCGATGGCACGGGCATTGTGCATATCGCCCCCGGCTTTGGTGAAGATGACCAACGGGTCGCCGCCGCCAATGGCATTGAAGTAGTCGTGCCCGTTGATGAAAAAGGCCGCTATACCGATGAAATTTTTGACATACCTTTCCCGTCATCCTCGGCGGAGCGAAGCGACGTCCGGGGATCCATTTCTCGATCTGATGCAAGCGACAAAATGGATCCCCGGCTCCCGCTGCGCGGGCCCGAGGATGACGTACTTTCTCTCAAAGGCCTCAACGTCATCGCTGATACGCGCAAAGATGAACATGAACCTTATAAGGAAGAACAGCTCAAAAAATTCGGCCTCGCGAATTTGCGTATCATCGCGTACCTGAAAAAAACTGGTCAACTAATCAAAGAAGAACAGATCAAACACAACTACCCGCACTGCTGGCGCACGGATCAGCCGCTGATTTACCGCGCCATGCCGAGCTGGTACGTGGAAGTCACCAAATTCCGCGACCGCGCCGTGGAAATCAACAAAACCATCAACTGGATCCCTGAACATATCCGCGATGGTCAGATGGGCCACATGCTCGCCACCGCACCTGACTGGTCAATCTCGCGCAACCGCTTCTGGGGCACGCCGATTCCTGTGTGGCGCAGTAAATCGGGCAAAATAAAAGTCTGCGGCAGCATCGCCGAGATTGAAAACTTAAGCGGCAAAAAAGTCAAAGACCTGCACCGCCCATATATCGACGAAATAAAATTCACCATCGACGGCGAGGAATATACCCGCGTAACCGATGTGTTCGACTGCTGGTTTGAATCCGGCAGCATGCCGTTCGCGCAGGTGCATTACCCGTTTGAGAACAAGGAATGGTTCGAGAGCCACTTCCCCGCAGATTTCATCACCGAATATGTCGGGCAGACGCGCGGCTGGTTCAACACACTCATCATGCTTTCCACCGCGCTGTTCGATAAAGCACCGTTCAAGAATTGCATTTGCCACGGCGTGGTGCTCGATTCGGAAACTGGCCTGAAATACTCCAAACGTCTCAAAAATTACAAAGACCCAATGGAGGTGATGGACAAATTCGGCGCCGATGCCCTGCGCTGGCTGATGATTTCCTCGCCCGTGATGCGCGGCATGGATTTATCGGTAGACCCGGAAGGCAAATTCATCCGCGATGTCGTGCGCCTTGCCATCAAACCAATCTGGAATGCCTATAATTTCTTCACGCTCTATGCCAATGCGGATGGGGTAAAAGGAAAGTTGCTAGTTACTAGTTGCGAGTTGCTGGACAAACAAGCAACCAACAACCAGCAACTAGCAACCAACGTCATGGATAGATACATCCTCGCCAAATGCAAACAGGCGGTGGAAACCATCCAGAAATCACTCGATGCGTATGACACCCCTGCTGCGTGCGACGCCGTGATGCAGTTCTTCGAAGTACTCAACAACTGGTACATCCGCCGCAATAAGGAACGCTTCTGGAAAGAAGAAAAAGACGCCGACAAACAGGCAGCCTATGACACGTTATATACTGTGCTGGAAACCATGTGCCGTGCCGCCGCACCACTCCTGCCGCTCACGCTGGATGAGATTTACAAAGGTCTTACAGGCAAAGAGAGTGTACATCTTGGCGACTTCCCATCCGTCATACCGGCGCAGGCCGGTATCCACGTGGACCCCGGCCTTCGCCGGGGTGACGATGAATTAATTGCCCAAATGGATCGGGTACAAGATATTTGTAACGCCGCACTTGCAATACGCAGCAAAAATAATATTCGCGTCAGGCAGCCCTTGCTAAGACTCACTATAGCAGGAAATAATGTATTACTAATGCAAGAAGTAGTCTCCGGCATATGGGGCTCTCTAAAAGGAGTTGTCTCAGATGAAGTCAATGTAAAAGAAGCTGTAACAGGTGGTTCATATGAGGAATACGCCACCCTCAAACTTTCTCTAAACAATCCTGTCCTTGGCAAACGCTTGCCGGAGAAAATGAAGCAGATCATTCCTGCTTCCAAGAAGGGTGAGTGGAAACAGGTGGGCGGTACGGTTGAAATCTGCGGTGAGAAGTTACTGGCAGGTGAATACACACTCCAACTCGAGCCCAAGCCCGAATACAAAGACCGCGCTCAGGCCTTAAGCACCAACGACGCCCTCGTCATCCTCGACACCAATGTCACCCCCGAGCTCGAAGCCGAGGGCATCGCGCGCGATATGGTGCGTGCCATCCAGCAAGCCCGTAAGGACGGCGGCCTCAATGTCTCCGACCGCATCCGCCTGCATCTCGATGCACCGGTGGAAATCGCCAACGCGGTAAAAGCACACAGCACCTATGTGCTTGAGCAGACACTTTCAACAGAACTGCTGGACAAGCCGCCGGCAGAAAAGTTATTTTCGGCTGAAAGTGCCATCGATGAGAAAAAAGTTATCATCACGCTGGCACGCGCAGCATAAAGGAAACCCGCATGTACCCCACCTCCTCGCAATCACTCAACATGGTTTTAGGCCAGATCATCACGAATGATGTGCTCGATAAGCGCATCCTGACCGCGCTCAACACCGTAAAACGCGAGGATTTCCTGCCATCCCGCCTGCATGGCTGCGCCTATGTGGATGAAGACCTGAGCATGGGTGATGGCCGTTTCCTGCTCGAACCACTCACCTTCGCACGTATGCTGCAACTGGCTGAAATCACGCCAGCGTGCCGCGTGCTGTGCATTGGTGCACTTTCAGGCTACTCCGCTGCCGTGCTGGCATGGCTTGCCTCGCATATCGTGGCAACTGATGTGGATGCCAACTATATCGAGCAGACCCGCGCCAACCTGAAGAAACTCAACCTCACCAATGTCGATATCCAGCAGGTAAAATCCATGGCCGATGGCTATGCTCTCTCTGCACCATATGATGTGATACTGGTAAATGGCGCGATCGACTTTGTGCCGGAAGACCTTGCTTCGCAACTTGCCATAGGTGGCCGCCTTGTTGCAGTGCATCGCAAGGCAGCAAGGCCCGCCAGTTCGCAGGGCCTCGGAAAAATTCTCATGGTCAGGCGCATTCATAATCAGCTGCAATCCCGCGAGTATTTTGACTGCGGTGCGCCGCTGCTGGCGGGCTTCGAGCGCGATGCAGGCTTCAAATTTTAATTACTAGCTGTAGTGAATCTGCATCAACTTTAATCAAAATGTTGTTGATTGGTACATATAAATAGTTTTTTAATAGAACATCATTTATGTGTTGTAGGATAATCTACAACATATTGTGCTGGAACAGAAATGGAACCATCTACACCACAAGGTGCTAAGCCGGCAGGCGCGGAGCAAGACCCCTCGATGGAAGAGATACTCCAGTCGATAAAAAAAATCATCGCTGAGGATGGCACAGAGGTCACCGCACCAAATGGTGCCTCTGCTGCGAAATCTGAGGAAGATGTGCCTGGCTCTGATGTGCTGGAACTCACGGAAGTGTTGCCGGATGAACCGGCTGCCGCAGCCCCAGCTGCTCCTGCACCAGCCTCAAATGATGTATTAAGCAAAATAGATCAGGCCGTAGGCGCGGATAAACCAGCCGCACCTGCTGCAACCGCTGCTCCGGCAACACCCGCCGCTGCTGCTGCGGCACCTGCTGCAAAACCGGCAGCACCATCTTCCGCACCGTCAGACCCCATGCTTTCCGAAGTAGCAATTGCTGCTGCTTCAGCCTCGTTCAACAAACTGAAAAGGGATGAAGAATTGCCACCTGTAATCACTACTCCCTCTCCTGCCTTCAAATCCGGCACAAGCGTTGAGGACATGGTCGCTGCCATGCTGCGCCCCATGATAAAAGAATGGCTGGATACCAACCTCCCTGCTATCGTGGAACGCATTGTGGACCGCGAAGTAAAGCGGTTGACGAAGTAATTGTGTAGGTGCGAGTGCGGGTGTAAGTATAAATTCCATTTGCTTCACTAACACCAGCACCCACACCAACAGCGCTATGACCAAAAAATTCGGTAAATCCACCCTCGTCAGCCGCCACGTCACCAGCGGGCCGGAGCGCGCACCGCACCGTTCCTATTTATACGCCATGGGCATCACGGAAGCCGGCATCAACGCACCACTCGTTGGCGTTGCCACCACATGGAACGAAGCCGCCCCCTGCAACATCACCCTTGGCCGTCAGGCGCAGGTCGTCAAAAAAGGTGTGGCAGCTGCTGGCGGCACACCGCGTGAATTCACCACCATCACCGTTACCGACGGCATAGCCATGGGGCATCAGGGCATGAAGTCTTCGCTCGTCTCACGTGAAGTGATTGCCGATTCAGTCGAACTCACCATGCGCGGCCATTGCTATGACGCACTGGTTGGCCTTGCCGGTTGCGACAAATCACTGCCCGGCCTGATGATGGCCATGGTGCGCCTCAACGTACCCTCCGTATTTATTTACGGCGGCACCATACTGCCCGGTAAATACAAAGGCAGGAACGTCACCGTTGTCGATGTCTTTGAAGGTGTCGGCAAATACAGCGCAAGCAAGATGAGCGAAACGGAACTGCGGGAGCTGGAAAAAGTTGCCTGCCCATCCGGCGGCTCATGCGGCGGCCAGTTCACCGCGAATACCATGGCCTGCGTATCAGAGGCCATCGGCCTTGCCTTGCCGAACTCTGCCGGTGCCCCCGCTCCTTATGAAGAGCGCGATGCGTTCGGGTTTGAATCCGGCCGGGCCGTCATGGAACTCCTCAAAAATAAGATCCGCCCGCGTGATATCGTAACGCGCAAAGCATTGGAAAATGCTGCGGCCGTTGTTGCTGCAACTGGCGGCTCAACAAATGCTGCACTTCACCTTCCCGCCATCGCCCATGAGATCGGCATTGATTTTGACATGCACGAAGTTGGCAAAATATTTAAACGCACGCCATATCTGGCCGACCTCATGCCCGGCGGTAAATACACAGCACTCGAACTTTATCAGGCAGGCGGTGTGCAGATCGTCATGAAAACCTTGTTGGATGGTGGTTTCCTGCATGGCGATTGTTTGACTGTTACTGGCAAAACCATAGCTGAAAACTTAGAATCAATCACCTTCCCCACCAATCAGGATGTGGTGTATCCGCATAACAAACCACTCCGCGCCGAAGGCGGTGTCGTCACCCTCAAAGGCAACCTTGCGCCGGAAGGTGCCATCGTCAAAGTTGCTGGCATGAAGAATCTTATATTCACTGGTCCTGCGCGTTGTTTTGATTCAGAGGAATCCTGTTTTGCCGCAGTTGAAAAACGCGAGTACAAGGAAGGCGATGTGCTCGTCATCCGTTATGAAGGCCCCAAAGGCGGCCCCGGCATGCGTGAGATGCTTTCAACCACCGCCGCATTATACGGTCAGGAAGTTGGCGACAAAGTAGCACTTATCACCGATGGCCGCTTCTCCGGCGGCACGCGCGGGTTCTGCATCGGCCATGTCGGGCCGGAAGCTGCTGTTGGCGGACCTATCGCACTCCTCAAAGATGGCGATATCATCACCATCGATGCCACAAAGGGCATCATCAGCGTTGATATTTCCGACGCTGAGCTGGCCAGGCGCAAACAATCATGGAAACCCCGCACCACCGATTACAACAGCGGTGCACTCTGGAAATACGCTCAAACCGTAGGCCCAGCCGAAAAAGGCGCAGTTACCCACCCGGGCGGCAAGGCCGAAACGCACGTATTCGCGGATATTTGATGAGAGCGTTTTTGCTCTAGCCCACTTTTTCTTCTACTTCCTCATTGATGCCAAGCATCTTGAGCTTGCGGTGCAGCGCGGAACGCTCCATGCCTACAAATGATGATGTCTTGGAGATATTACCGCCAAAACGTTCGATCTGTGCCGCGAGATATTGTTTCTCGAACAATTCACGCGCCTCGCGCAGTGCCATGGACATGATATCCGCATTGGTTTCAGGGCGAGCCAGCACGGGATTGGATGATAAAATTTCCGGCGGCAGTTCAGATGCCGCGATGGCATCCTTGTTGCCGGATGTCATGATAAGCAGCCATTCCATCATATTGCGCAGCTGGCGCACGTTTCCGGGCCAATGATACGCCTGTAGCATGACCAATGCTTCATCTGCAAGCTCACGAACCGGCAGGCCTGCGGTTTCTGATGCGCGTTTCAGGAAATAGCGGCACAGTTCGGGAATATCCTCACGGCGATCCTTCAGCGAAGGCATGCGCAGCGGCACCACATTCAGGCGGTAATAGAGTTCTTCGCGGAAACGGCCGGCACTGATCTCAATATCCAGATTGCGGTTGCTGGCAGCAATAACACGTACATCCACCTCAACCTTACGGTTACCACGGATACGCGTAAAGCTTTGCTCCTGCAGGGCGCGCAGCACTTTGCCTTGCGTTTCAAGCGGCATATCCGCCACTTCATCAATAAATAATGTGCCATTATGCGCCCGCTCGAACAGGCCAAGTTTTTCTGCACCACCATTGGGGTTGCTGTCTTCCACGCCGAACAGTTCGGCTTCCACGCGGTCTGGTGTTAAACCTGCCGCATTCATCACCACGAAATTCGCGTTCGCGCGTGCAGATTTGGCATGGATCATACGCGCCAGCATTTCCTTGCCCGTACCCGGTGCGCCTGTGATAAGCACACGGCTTGATGTGGGCGATATCTTTTCTATGGCTTGCCGCATCTGCTGGATAGCGTTAGATGCCCCATTCAGTTGCATTTCCGGTTTACCGCGGGTTTTCAGCTCCTGATTTTCATTGCTCAGGCGTGCATGCTCAAGCGCACGTGCAACCACCAGCAGCAGCCTGTCTTCCTTGAAAGGTTTTTCAATAAAATCGTAAGCACCGATTTTGATAGCAGAAACGGCCGTTTCAATATTGCCGTGGCCGCTAATCATCACGATTGGAAGGTTGGGATGCTTCTTTTTGACCATCTCCAATATACCAAGCCCATCCAGTTCGCTGCCCTGCAGCCAGATATCCAGAATGATGGCAGAAGGCACACGCTCCGCAATGGCGCGGAAGGCGGAATCGCTGTTATTGGCCGTTCTGGTGGAATATTTGGCGTCTTTTAATATGTCGGATATGAGATCGCGGATGTCTGCTTCGTCGTCTACGATCAGTATATCTTGCGTCATATTTGGCCTCGCATTGGTTCAAACTGCGGCATTTATATCACAGTGTTGCAGGAAAGAAAGCGTTACTCTTGCCCCACCAGTAGGAATATTACCCAGCTGTATCTTACCCTTATGATCTTCCACAATTTTCTTAACAATTGCCAGCCCCAGCCCAGTGCCTTTGCTGCGGGTGGTCACATAGGGCTCGAACATTTTATTGCTATCTGTGCCCGGAAAACCCGTGCCATTATCTTCAATGCTAATGGAAACCAGGTCATTTTCCACCCGAACGGCAATAGCAATTAGCCCCCGTACTGCTCCATTTCCATCCACCGATAACTTGGTTTCAACCGATTCTGCCGCATTTTTGAGCAGATTGGTGAATACCTGGCTTATCTGGCGTTCATCAATATGCATGATCACAGGTGATTGCGGCATATCCTGGCTGAATTCAATAGCCGGGTTTGCCACCTGTGCGGAGAATACGGCCTTTTTGAGTATCGCCACAATATCTTCATCCACGAAAACCGGCGCCGGCATGCGGGCAAATGATACGAATTCCTCTACCATCTTGCCGATATCGCCAGCATGTTTAGCAATAGTATCGATGTAGCGAACGTAATTATCTTCATCTTCCGTGATGAATTTCAGGTATTTTTTCTTAAGCCGCTCGGTAGCAAGCTGGATAGGTGTCAGCGGATTTTTGATCTCATGGGCAACACGGCGTGCCACATCGGCCCATGCGGCTGTGCGCTGCGCTGAAAGCAGCATGGTGATATCATCAAACGTCACGATGAAACCTTCAATTTCATCACCCAGCTTCTCCACCGTTACGCGCACGTGCAGAGTAATGATCTTTTTATTCTTCTCAAGCGTCAGCGTGTCATCAGTCACTTCACCTGGTAATTGTTCTGCCCGAAGCAACATTTCACCAATGCCGGGCAATACCGACTCAATAGCAAGCTCTGTATTCACCGGCTGCTCAACCGCCGCCAGAATGGATGAGGAGGAAGGATTGAACAGGTTGATCTTCTTGTTGCGGTCAAGCGCTATAACACCGGCTGACACACCGGAAAGCACTGCTTCCGTAAAACGCCTGCGTTCATCCAGCCTGCGGTTTGCTTCTATCAACTCCGTGCGCTGGCCCTGCAACTGTTCTGTCATGCGGTTGAATGCGCGGCCCAGCTTGCCCACTTCATCACGCGTTTCCGGAACCTGCACACGTGCGCTGTAATCACCGCCACGTATCCGCTCAGCCGCACCCACAAGGCCTGATATAGGCTTGGTCAGGTTTGCCGCAAACACCATGCCGTAACCGATCGCAGATAACAGAAGCAATAATGCCAATGTTACGAAGACCACAGAAAATATCAGCTGCAACTGATCTAGCTGCAATTTCAGTTTGCCATAAGCATTCACTGCACCCTGCGCATTCTGCATGTGTGTGACCACTTTGCTGTCAATAAGCCGCCCAACCATCAGGTAGGCTTCTGGCAGCGCGTCCAGCCGCATCAACGCCCGCACCTTATCGCTATCCTTATCCGCAATGATAACAACATCACCCTTGGCGGCACGCTCCATGATATTCTGCGGTATGGTTTCAAATGCCAGCGCGAAACTGAAACGCCCCTGTGCAATAATTTTATCACGCTGGAACACAATGGCTTCTGCCAGTTCGCGCAGTGTTGATTGGGTTGCCACCATGCGGTTGAATTCGGCAGGGTTCACCGCTGCAAGATAGGCTGACTGGTTTAGGTCGTTTGCCATCGCCACCACGTCGCCACGGATATTCTCCTGATGCTCCTTAAGGTACGCTTCTGCCACCACCAGCGATTCGTTGACCGCAGTTTGCACACGGTCATCAAACCATGTCTGGATACCTAAATTAAAAAACATCGCAGAAAATATGGAAACGGCAATGGTCGGCAATATAGCAACCAGGCTGAACAGCACCACAATACGCTTCTGCAATTGCGAACCGGCGAGCCCGCTTCGCGCTGCGCGCCATAAACGCACCACTCTGGTTGCAATGGTGCCGATCAGCAGCACCAAGAGCGCAAGGTTCAGCGTGATAAGAAAATTGATTTTCTTGGGCTTGATACCCAGCGGTTCATTCTGGCCGGTGATGATGATGTAGGTATATATTGCTGAAACGAAGGCCGCCAAGGCAAGCAGCGGCACCAGATTTTTAATTATCCGGTCACTTATTCCCACTCGTGCCATACGCATCAGCATTACGGTTGCTCCGTCAGGCTGATACCCAGTTCGGTAATTTTTTTGCGCAACGTATTGCGGTTAATGCCCAAAAGCCGCGAGGCTTTAAGCTGATTATATCCCGTCGCCTGCAATGCAACTTCTATCAGAGGCTTTTCAAACAGCGGCAATATACGCCAATAAAGGCCGGAAGGCGGCAAACCATCCGCGCTATGCGCCTTGAAATACTGGCGCAGGTGCCGTTCCACACTTTTTTCCAGTGTTTCCTGCGGGAGCGGGCTATGCGAAGCCTGTTGTGCCATACATCATCTACGCTGCCAGCTTTACACCCTGCGCATGTTCATTCAGCAATCGCGCATAAAAATCGCGGATATCCTGCTTTACGTCATCCGGGTTGGTCAGCGTGTTCACGTGCTGGCGGAATGCGGCTGAACCATTTAATCCCGCCGAATACCAGCCGATATGTTTGCGCGCCACCATCACGCCGGTTTCCACACCATACACACCCAGCATGTCGTCATAATGTTTGAGCACGATATCCATCTGTTCAGCCAGCGTCGGATCTTGCGGGCGAATGCCTGTTTTCAAATATTGCGCCACCTGTGCAACGAACCATGGGCGGCCATACGCACCGCGGCCTATCATTACGCCATCGGCACCGGAATCCGCCAGTGCCCGGTCAACATCCTGAAAGCTGGTGATATCGCCATTCACGATGACCGGCAGTTTTACTGCTTCCTTCACATTCCGCACGAAAGACCAGTCGGCATGTCCTTTATACATCTGGCAGCGTGTACGGCCATGTACGGTCAGTAATTGTATCCCTGCATCCTCGGCAATGCGCGCCATTTCCGGTGCATTGCGGCTGGCATCATCCCAGCCGGTACGCATCTTGAGCGTCACGGGGATTTTTACGGCTTTCACCACGGCCTGTAATATTCTTGTGGCCAGCGGCACTTCACGCATCAGGGCTGAACCTGCATAACTTCCCACCACTTTTTTCACCGGGCAGCCAAAATTGATATCAATGATCTGCGCACCACGGTCTTCATTCAGCTTGGCGGCCTCCGCCATGATCTCAGGGTCGCAACCAGCCAGTTGGATAGCGAACGGATATTCATCCGGAGAGAAGCTGCTCATGCGCTTGAAATTTGCGTTATCGATAAGTGCCGCGCGTGATGCGATCATTTCTGACACCACCTGCCCCGCACCAAAACTCTTCACCAGTCGGCGGAACGGCAGGTCAGACACACCGGTCATCGGTGCAAGCCAGACAGGTGCCTCAAGCTGCACCGGCCCGATGGAAATGCCCTGTGATGAATTATCCATTGAACTTACCGCCACACTCACGTTAGATTAGGCGGGATAAATACCCTAAAACGCCTGTTTTTTCAAGGATTACCGCCGCAGCCATGAAAGATAACCCGACCATAGCCCTTCTGGTTGCAGCAGGCTTCAGTGAGCGCATGAATGCAAGTATTCCAAAGCCTTACATGCCCATAGGCGATGAAAATGTTATGAAACGGGCAGTAAAAGCCTTCCTTAACCACCCGGATATTGATGGGGTCAGGGTCGTTATCCGCCGCGAACACCACCCCCTTTACCGCAAGGCTATCGAGGGGCTAACGCTTTTCCCATGTGTCATTGGCGGCAAAACACGGCAGGAATCCGTATGGCATGGGCTGGAAAGCCTGATCCAGCATAAGCCCGCAAAAATACTCATTCATGATGTGGCAAGACCACTGGTGGATAAAACACTTATCAGCCGCGTATTGGAAAAAATACAGACCGGCACCGCCGTTATCCCTGCACTCAGCATTGCCGATACGGTGAAGCGTATTGCAAACGATGCAAAGCCGGAAACCATCGACCGCAAAAATCTCTACACAGTGCAGACACCACAAGGTTTCATCTATGAAGAATTGCTGGATCTACACCGCCAATATGCAAAAGAATCCCTCACCGACGATGCAGGATTATATGAAAAAGCTGGCCGCAGCCTGACAATGGTGGAAGGCAATGCCAATAATATCAAGATCACCACTGAAAAGGACCTGGAACGTATGCATGGCTCCCTTGGCCTACTTTTTGAAACACGTACCGGTATGGGGTATGACGTACATCCCCTGAAATCGCATGATGCCGATACGCCTGTACAACAGCAGGTTATCAAGCTGTGTGGCATTAAAATTCCGCACACGCATTACCTGCAGGGTGTTTCTGATGCCGATGTCGGGTTGCACGCCATTGTTGATGCCATACTGGGTGCGATCAACGCGGGCGATATCGGTCAGCATTTCCCACCAGATGATCTGAAATGGCAGGGAGCGGATTCTTCACGATTCCTGATACATGCCTACGAACTACTTCGGCAGCGAGGTGGTGAGCTGGTGA
>CAZAQK010000038.1:0-13352 GCA_964487265.1 uncultured Rickettsiales bacterium
CACAATGGCGTGCGCTGCATCGCCTAGGAGCATCAGCTTGTCTTCCGCATGCCACGGCGCGCAGCGAATGGTAGCCAGTGCACCAGTGGGATTACGGAAGAAATCTTCCACAAGCGTTGGCATGAGTGCTAACGCGCTAGGGAATTCGCGCGTGAAGAACGCTTCCACATCCGCCGGTGTGTTAAGTTTCTCAAAACTCACGGCACCTTTATACGCAAGGAACAGCGTGCAGGTAAAGCTGCCATCGAGGTTGGGAAGCGCGATCATCATGAAAGATTTACGCGGCCAGATATGCAGGGCATTTTTCTCAATACGGAAACCGCCAGCGTCTGTCGCCGGAATTACCAGCTCCTTATAGCCATACGCTTCGAAACTCTGCGAATAGTTGAAGTTCTGTACATTCTCAAGCATCGCCTTACGTGTGACCGACCACGCACCATCAGTCGCCAGTGCCACCTTTGCCTGCACGGTTTTCTGCGTGGAAGTTTTTTCATCAACGAAGGTGATTTCATTCGTTTTCAGGTTATGGCCTGTGCAGCGCTGGTCGAAGCTGATGTCGACATTTTTATATTCGCCCGCTTTGGTGAGCAGCAGTTTATTGAGCTCTCCACGAGACACCGAATATATCACTTCGCTTTCTTTCTGACCATACGGCACGAAGGTGGTTTTACCCTCAAGGTCATGCAGCATGCGGCCTTTCATGGGGATGGCAATATCCAGCACATCCTGCTTCAGCCCTACTTCTTCCAATGCCTTGAACCCGCGCGAAGTGACCGCAAGGTTGATGGAACGCCCCGCCTCCACCTTGCCTTTTCGCATGTCGCTACGGCGTTCATGCATGGACACGGTGTAGTCGCGCTCCGCTAGGAAAACAGCGGTCAACGCGCCGACCAACCCACCACCGATGATATGCACATGGTCTTTTTTCATAACTTCATCCCCAACCCATCAGCAAATAACCGTACAAACTCATATACGTCATCAAACGAATTATACAGCGGCACAGGGGCTACACGGATGCAGTCCGGTTCGCGCCAGTCACAGATCACGCCAGCATCAGTGAGCTTATCAAACACTGCGCGGCCATTTTTGTGCATGAGGATAGCAATCTGGCAGCCACGCTCTTTTTCATCCTGCGGCGTCAGCACTGTAAATGCATCTGTTTTCAGGCTCGCAAGCAGGAACGCCATATAACCCGTGAGCTTCAGACTTTTGCCGCGCAAAGCTTCCATGCCGATTTCATCAAACATCTCAAGCGAGGCACGCACCGCCGCCAAAGATAATATCGGCGGGTTGGAGAGCTGCCAGCCTTCTGCCCCAGCAGTCACATGGAAATCCGGCCCCATCTTAAAGCGCGTTTTCTTGTCATGTCCCCACCAGCCTGCAAATTTCGGCAGGTCTGCGGTTGCATGTTTCTCATGCACGAATGCTCCCGCCAGCGCACCGGGGCCGGAATTCAAATATTTGTAGCTGCACCAGCAGGCGAAATCGACATCCCAGTCGTGCAGCCTGAGTGGCACGTTGCCAGCCGCATGCGCAAGGTCAAACCCCACCATACAGCCTTTTTTATGGCCTGCTCTAGTAATGCGCTCCATATCAAATAACTGACCGGTGTAATAATTCACCCCACCCAGCATGATGAGCGCAACGCTGTCACCTTCGCGTTCAATCACCGCCTCAATATCATCACTCCTGAGCGTACGCTCGCCCGCGCGTGGTTTCAGCTCAATCAGCGAAGTTTTCGGATCGAACCCATGAAATTTGATCTGTGATGCTACCGCATACTGGTCGGATGGGAATGCACCGCCCTCAATAATAATTTTGTGGCGAGTTTTGGTAGGCCGGTAAAATGACACCATCAGGAGGTGCAGGTTCACCGTAAGGCTGTTCATCGCCACCACTTCGATGGGCTTTGCCCCTACCAGTTTGGCAAGCTTATCAGTCAGAAATTCATGATAGGGCATCCACGGGTGTTTAGCGTGGAAATGCCCTTCCACTCCAAGGTTCTGCCAATCTGTAAGCTCCTGCTGCACGGCTTTTTCTACACGCCGTGGCTGCAAACCCAGCGAATTGCCACACAGGTAAATACACTCCTTGCCATCTTTCGTTTTCGGAATGAAAAATTCTTTGCGCCAGCTGGCAAGGTTATCAGCAGCATCCATTTCAGCGGCAAAATTCTTATCAGTGCGGTAGTTCATTTTACAATCTCATAAAGCAGCGGGCGGCTCGGCGCGGCATCAGAAGCAAACGCCACCACCTGCAGGTTTAACATATAGTGCCCGTCCGGTAATGTATCGGGCACATGAATCAATTCTGTTATTGTTTTAGGCGATGGAGCAAGTCCTGCAAGTGTATGGCTGCCCTGCGCTATGCTCCAGAAAATATGGTGGTTGGTGAGTTTGCCTTCATCATCTAGCCGGTCGATGGACGGCATATCCACCAGCAGATGCTGCACATTCTGCTGAAACATATACTCCATAGCTTCGATAGTAAAAAACGCTGGCTTATCACCATGCTTCCAGCTTGTACGCATAACCAGTGCGGCATCGGATAGTTTCTCCGCTTCCAGCATGGCGCGCGTAATCAACATATCCTCCGGTCGCAAAACAGGTGCGTAATGCTCGCTGCACTCTCCTGCTGCCTGCGGCTTTACGGTTATAAGCTGCGCCGGAATAAAGGCTTCTTTCAGCACATCATGCACAGTCACAGGTTCTTTCACGATATGTCCCACACATTCTGTATGAGTGCCGTGCAGATGCGGCGAGAAAGTGATGTAATCGCAATTGCAGCTGCCACCTTCATGCACATTTCCTGTAAAATCCCCTGCCTTATAGGCATGTTTCTCGGCAGGTGCTGCACCAAACTCGGCGAGGCCGCCGCCAAACTGCACCGGCACCGATATGTCATGTGCTTTGCCCAGGCGATAACTGCCAACCCTTAGTTCCACGCCAGCCACTCCTTCGCGGTGCCGGAAAGCATACGCTCTTTGCGTTCGCTGCTTAAATACGGCAAGTGGCGCGCGCCATCCGCCGTCTCGCGCGAGAACCAGTGGAAGTGCTGCCACGCTGCTTCCATATGCTCATCATTCTCCGGCAGGTGTTCGATCATATGGCCGGGATAGATGCCCTTGTCGCCACCCGCCCCCATCTCGCCCAGCGGATACGGATAATCCGAACCCATGGCGATGCGGTTCACGCCGAGGGTTTTCATCAGCATCATCAGCGTCCATGGGTTATGGGTCAGTGCATCGACATATACCCCACATTCCCTGATAGTACGGTACACATTCTTATGCGAAGCCCCGACAAACAGATCCGGCCGGCAATACGCGCCGTGCTCAAGCCGCCCAAGCAGTGACGGAAACACACCACCTCCATGCGCATAAAGTACGCGCAGTTTCGGCAGGCGTTCATGCACACTGCCGGAACGCATGGAATCAAAAGCCAGTGCAGTTTCCAGCCCCATCCCTATCAGCCATGGCCGCCAGCCTTTTTTGACATTCATGCGGCGATGCAGGCGTTCTTCCGTATGTGTCATGAACCCGCCCCACGGATGGATGAACACAGCCATGTTCAAAGCTTCAGCCGCTTCGAAGATGGGGAAGAATTTTGCATCATCCAGATCAACGTCATTGATATTAGAATTGACCTCCACGCCGCGCATACCAAGCCCCTTCACGCGCTCAAGCTCTTTTACCGCCAGCTTCGCATCATTCATGGGCAGTGCGGCCAGCGCAGTAAATTTCTTCGGAAACTGCGCCAGCATATTAGCATTGTCATCATTCAGTATGCGGCAGATCTCTGTGGCATCGCTGGCATTATCCACATAATCAGGGATCATCATGGGTGTGGGCGAAAGCACCTGCATGGTGACACGGTGGTGCTCGCAATCCTTCGCGCGCACGTTTGCATCATAGGCGTTATCTTCAATAACGCGCTGCACTTCGCCTTTATGGTTCACCATCTCGGCACAGCAGGGCTTTGTTGCATGTGCCCGCACGCGGATGAAATCTTCGTAGTGTGAAAAGCGCGCGAGCGCGTCAAACGTATCCGGCGATAGCGTGGTATGGGTATGGACGTCCCACTTTTCCTTAGGTTTGAAGGGATACGTCACGCGGCTTTTTTCTCCGGCAGCGGCATCACATGGCCGCATTTCTTACAGGTGCGGTGTTCCTCGCTATCCCAGAATTTCTTGAATACCACGGGCAGGTCTTTTTCAATGCTTTTAAGCGACACATATTCGCTGTGCAGTTTGCTGTGGCATTTATCGCAGAACCACAGGAACCCATCCAGTTCATCATCCCGGCGTTTGCGCTCGATCACGAGACCTACTGAATTCGCAGTGCGCTGCGGCGAGTGATATACATGCGCAGGCAGCAAAAACACTTCGCCTTCCTTGATGTGAATATCGCGCGGGCCAGTTTCTTCCATCACGCGCAGGCACATATCACCTATTATCTGGTAGAAGAACTCCTCACCGGCATCATCGTGATAATCCTTACGGCTATTCGGCCCACCTACCACCATGATGATGAAATCACCCATATCATAAAGCTGTTTGTTGCAAACAGGCGGTTTCAGATTCTCTTTATTGTCCTCTATCCACTGCATGAAGTTGAAGGGGGCTTTCATGGCTTACTCCTTCAACACCGCGATACATTTGAGTTCAATGGCAATCGGCGTTGGTAGCGCACCTATCTCAAGTGTGGTGCGGCAAGGCGGGTTTTCCTTGAAGTATTCTGCCCACAGGCGATTATAGGTCGGGAAGTCCGCCTTCATGTTGGTGAGATATACCGTTACATCCACCAGATCTTCCCACTTGGCACCGCTGGATTCCAGAATATCACGCACATTGGCAAATACGCTGTGGCACTGCGCTTCGATGTCATAAGCAATGATGTTGCGGTTGGCATCGAGCGTCACGCCCGGAATTTCCTTGCTGCCTTTTTTGCGCGGGCCAACACCGGAGAGAAATAACAAATTGCCTACCCTGCGGGCATGCGGATATGCGCCCACTGGTTCTGGGGCCGTATTTGAATTATGTGCAGTGGATGTCATGCAGCTTCTCCTCGTGGCATAGTCACAGTTTTTTCATCAGTGAAGAATTCCATGGCGCGCCATTTGCCCTCGCGGCCAACACCGGATTTTTTGACACCACCGAACGGTGCTTCCAGATCACGCAAATTCCAGGCATTGAGCCAGACGATGCCTGACTGGAGTTTCTCAGCCATGCGCTCAGCACGGGCCTTATCCTGCGTCCATACGGAGGCAGCAAGGCCATATTTCGTGGAGTTCGCCATAGCAAGCACCTCTTCTTCCGTGTCAAACGGCATGAGCGTCACCACTGGCCCAAAAATTTCTTCCTGATTGGTGCGGCAGGTATGCGGCAATCCTTCGATCACGGTGGGCTCAATGAAATAGCCATTCTCACAGCGGCCAGATATTTTCGCACGTTTGCCGCCGGTCAGTATTTTCCCGCCTTCCTGCTTCGCAAGTTCAATATACCCGAGCACTTTTTCCATATGTTCTTTGGAAACCGTGGCACCAAATTTTGTGCCATCGGAAAGCGGATCACCCACCGCGTTCATTTTCACAGCCGCAACAAAATGCTCTTTGAACTTCTCGTAAATGCCACGCTGGATAAACAACCGCGAACCGCACAGGCACACCTGCCCCTGATTAGCAAAGGCTGCACGCATCGTCTCAGGCACGGTTCTTCCCATATCCGCATCATCAAACACGATGGTCGGGTTCTTGCCGCCCAGCTCCAGAGACACTTTCTTCAGCATCTTCGCCGCACCCGAATAAATGGTGATACCGGTTTCCGTACCACCCGTGAAAGAGATCGCCGTGATGTCCGGATGCGCCGTAATAGCCGCACCGATTTTAGCACCCTTGCCATGTACGATATTGATAACACCCGGCGGAAAACCTGCCTCATTGATAAGTTCGGAGAGCATAAAAGCCGTCATCGGTGTCACTTCGCTGGGCTTTGCGATCACGCAGTTGCCCGCCGCCACGGCCGGTGCCAGCTTCCACGTAAAAAGCAAAAGCGGTAAATTCCACGGTGAAATAACGGAGACTACACCGATAGGCTGGCGCAGCGTATAGGTCCTGGAATCAGGTTTTTCAAACTGCTGGCCGCCAAACTGCCTTGCGGCATCGGCAAATACTCGCAAATTGGCTATGCCACGCGGCACATCCACCTGCGCTGCTAACCATAATGGTTTTCCAGTATCAATACTTTCGGCGCGGATAAAATCATCCTTCTTTGCTTCCATGAGTGCAGCGAGTTTTTCAAGCATCTGCGCGCGTTTTTCTGGTAGCGTATCCCGCCATGCCGGGAAGGCTTTTTTAGCAGCTACCACCGCAATATCCAGATCCTTCGCATCCGAATCAGGCACTTCAGCATATGCCTTGCCCACCGCCGGTTCGAACGTGTCAAAATACGCACCGGATACAGGCGGCACTAAATTACCATCGATGAAGTTCTGGATTTTCATCTAGAGATTCCCTGTCCTGCCACCATCCACGGGAAGTGCAACACCGTTGATGTAAGCCGCCGCTGGTGTAGCAAGGAATGCAATGGCTGCCGCAAGCTCCTCCGGCTTGCCGATGCGACCGGCTGGAATATGCGAGAGTTCTTCCTTAATTACTGCATCTTTGGATTTACCCTGCTTCTCAGCACGGCCGGTGAAAATTTCATCCAAGCGGTCAGTATCCGTTGCACCCGGCAACACGTTATTTACCGTAATGCCATCAACAGCCACTTCCATCGAAAGCGTCTTAGCCCAGTTGGCAACCGCCGCGCGGATGGTGTTGGAAACACCCAGCCCTTTCAGCGGTGCTTTTACTGAAGTGGAGATCACATTGATGATGCGTCCATACTTTGCTGCTTTCATACCCGGAAGCACTGCCTGCACCATCACATGGTTACACAGTAAATGCTGCGTAAACGCCGCCTGGAATTCTTCGAGTTTCGCGGTATTAGCAGGGCCAGCTGGCGGCCCGCCCGTGTTATTCACCAGAATATGCGCCGGATGTTTGGCAACATGCGCTTCAATTTTTGCCCTTAGTTCTTCCGGCTTGGTAAAATCCGCCATCACATAACCATGCTTCTGGCCTTTAGTTACATCCAGCGATTTCAGCACGTCTTTGAGTGCATCTTCGCGGCGTGCCACCACGGTTACATCCGCACCAAGCAGTGCAAGTTCCTGCGCACTCGCACGGCCAATGCCGCGGCTCGCGCCACAAACGATCGCATGTTTGCCTTTAAGGTTCATGTCCATGGCTTAGGCTTTCTTTGCGTAGTTATAATCCATCTTGTCGCTGATTTCAGCGGGCAGCGCCGGCAGCAGGCGAGATGGAATGAGGTAAGTCGAGAGCGCAAAAATATCGTTGAAGATGCGGTGTTTCAAAACCGTATTCATCAAATATTCATAGCCCGATGAACCGCCTGTTCCCATGCCCATGCCTACCATACGCTGCACCATGAGCGCGTGGCGGAAACGCCAACGTGCCAGCAGCTCATCCACATCCATGATATGTTTAAGCAGCGCGTATGGCAGCTGCAGGGCTGGTTCATTGCGGTAAATAGTAATGAAGAGTGCCGCCTGCAACGCCTTCCATGAAAGCCGCCAGCGGCCTTCCTTCACCGCTTCCGCATGTTTCTTCTCATCGAAAATTCCATCAAATTTCTGGCGGCCTTTTTCGATGGCATCAAGCTCCGCTTTCAGCGCATCACCTGTTAAATTGGTCTGAGCCAACTTTACGCGCTCGTCGAACATGCCCATCACCGCGGTGCGATACGATTTCCAGAACGTATAATCACCAAGATTCACAAACGGCGTGCGCGAAAGCCAGCTATCAAGTTGCTCAAACAGGCTCGGTGTACTTTCCGCTTCTTTGATGGCTTTCTTGCTGGCGTCCAGCAGGTTGTCATCGAACGGCCCGTGGAATACCGGCAGACGCTCACCACGTTTCAAACCAAGGCGTGTTTCAATTAATCTAAATTGTAAGCTCTGGAAACCAGATGCTGTGCCCAGATGCTCACGGAAATCTACAAACGATTGCGGTGGCATGGTCTCCAGCACATCGATCATGCTTTCGGTCTGTTTGAATATCTCCACAATGCGGCCAAGATAGATCATGATCGGCTGCATATCATTCTCATCCACCAGGCTTTTAGAAAAGCGGCCGGTGATATCATTCAGCTCAAATAATATCTGTTTGAACCATAGCTCATATATCTGGTGGAACTGGATGAAGAGCATTTCATCATGCGCTGGCTGCCCTGCCTCGGCACTTTTAGGGTGCTGCGCTGAGAGGATTTTATCGATATGCAGGTAGCTACCGTACTGGTCCCATGCTGGTTTTGTGCTCATAAACCCGATTTCCACCCTATGTTTGAGGCTAATAAGAGCAGGCATCATAACAAGGAAAGTACCTTTTTCAACAGATGGATAGGCAATAACCATCCATATTCAGCACCTTGGTTTAACCGGCGACAATTTAGCTCAAATGCAAGGCAAATTGTCTTTATTTTTTAATAAGATGTAACTTTTATACGATATATTGGGAGTGTGCCCCCTCTGGGTTAGTTTACACTGCGTACCGAGAAGATTTCCCCCGCAACGTAACTTTCCCCTCCCAGAGGGGGCATGTGTATCATAAACATGGGCTGTACATGAAAAATATTTGTTCGCTTGTCGTATTGTCACTGGTGCTTTCTTTCATTCATACCCCCGCCTTCGCCGATAAACAGGAAGAGCGTTTAGCCCTCGCCCGCGAAATGGCCAACATGACGCTCACCATGATCAGTGACCCGTCCAAAAAACAGGGCGATCGCATGGAATCGCTAAAGCGTGGTTTTGCCACCGTGGTGGATACGCAGTGGATCGCCAAATTCGTGATCGGTGCGGCATGGCGCGGCGCCACCGAAGAACAGCGCGCTGAATACGCAGAGCTGTACAGGGATTTCCTGGTGCAAACCTATGTATCCACCTATGCCACCGGTGATGACCAGAAGGTGGTGGATATCAAAGTGGTCGATGTGAAGGACCAGGCTAACGATAACTTCCTGACCCGCACGGAAGTAAAACTCTCCAACGCTAAAAAAATGAGCGTGGAATATCTCGCGAAGCCCGATGGCGATGGCTACAAGATCATCGACGTGGTGATTGAAGGCGTAAGCCTGCTTTCCACCCACCGCAGCGAATTTTCGCAGGTGGCTTCAAAGGGCGGCGTAACGGGTGTCATTCAGAAGCTCGAATCACTGGTGAAGATGAATTGATTTTTTCGCCGCCACAACATTAGCGGCTCATCGTGATCTGTGGATTTTCTGGCGTTTCAACGCGCTTAGCCCAAAGGTTGCCGCCCAGACGTTTGATCTGATCCCTGAGGGAACCAGCAATTTTCTTACTGTTTTGCTGCATTTCCGGCTGCTCACTAAGGAATTGGGCGGTCTGCGAAACCAGTGTCTCACGCTTTTCCTGTGGCTGCGCCGCTATTGATTGTGCCGCAAGAGCAATAACTTCGCGCTGGCCATCGGCATCGAGCGGCTTACTGACGAGATTCTTGCTGGAAATGGCGGACAAATAATCGGATGCGAAGTATGAAAGTGTTGTGATGCCTTTAAGCATGACTTCACTGTTAGTCTTGGCATTCGGAGTACCTCTCAGTTCTCTGTAAGTATCAATCGTATGTTTGGCATAGAGCGAATCTGTAACAAATGAACCCAAGCCGAATATGCGCAGCGGTTTTTCAACAAACCAATCTTTGGCCCGCACGATAGGGTTGCTGGATTTAGGCTTGTCTTCTGCCGATTCCGGTTTTTCCTTTATGAAAAGGGAAAGCAATTTGAACACGAGCGAGCTCGCGCCATACGCCATCAGCGACGTGCTCTTCCTCTTCGCAACCTTTAGCTTTTCTGCCTCTTCAGCACTCGCTGATAGCAGTTTTTTGCTGAGTGCCTGGTATCCTCTGGCACCATCTGCAAGAAACACCCCGGCACCTACCGTGTAGGCTCCAAGCGTGACATCTGCCGTGTTACGGCGTAAAAAATTCCCGGATTCTTTTGGTATGTCCAACGGTACAGCCTGTGGATCCACAGCATGTGCGATAAAATTGGCTGTGCGGTCAGCAAGTGGCGGTAATTCTCTCTTGGAGTTACCGAATGCGAGTGAGTTGAGGCCGCCGAGCGTGTATAAGCCCCCGCCTATCAGTTCATTTCTTCCAGTAATTACAGATTCCCTGCGAGCCTCAGGTGAAAGAAGCCTGCCCGTTGTTTTGTCGGTTTTTGCTGTGACTTTGCCATAGCCGCCGATATGCATCATGACATCGCCAATAAGATTCAACCCACCTGCGAGTCTCAAACTGTTATTTTCCAGGAATGACTTAACTTTGCCCTCTGGCGGTGCAGGAAGATCGCTTGCTTCTTGGGTTATTTCCGGTGCGCCTTTTACACTCCCTTTTGCCATCAGCGCATCGATGACCGCCTGTTCGGTTGAAAACCCGCTGACCTGCAGCATGTCGCGCTCATTGACGCTTACCGGAACGGAGGATATGTTTTTTTCACCAAGCCCCTTGCGAGCTTCTGATATCTGCTCATCCGTAGCGGTTTTTGACGCTTCAATTAACGCAGCCGTGGGCACGCCGTCCACATAATGGAACGTAACGGTCGCAACGGGCGAATCGCTAAAACGATAAATACTCATAGTTTATAATAACTTATAGATGTCCCAAACACCACCGCAATACGCCGCCGGAATATGAAGTTTTGGTTACAGCAGCCCACCTATGGCAACCTGTTCATATTTATTGAGAAACCCAGCTGCCAATCGCATAGAGCACATTGGCCAGAGTGGCCTGCAACCCCACCGCTTTGGCCTCGTCATAGGCAAAGGGCGGGTTCTCATCCATGTAATTCTTCTGCGCCAGTTCCAGTTGGATGGCATGGATGCCATCATGCGGCCTGCCGTAATGGCGGGTGATGTAGCCACCTTTGAACCGGCCATTATACACATAGGAATATGGGCTTTCATCACACACCGAAACCACCGCATTGCTCAGCGCAATATCTGCTGATGCACTATCCGCCGTGCCGATATTGAGGTCTGGCAGCACCCCTTCAAACAGCGTGGTAACTTCCGAACGGATAGAATGCGCATCAAACACCACCACCCTGCCATGCTGTGCTTTCAGTTCAGAAACCAGCGCGGCAAGCTTGCTATGATAGGGCCGCCAGTATTGTTCTTTACGCGCTGTAATTTCCGCTGCATCTGGTACATATCCATCGCGATATAACGGACTCCCATCAAACAAAGTGGTTGGACACAGGCCAGTGGTGAATTTCCCCGGATACAGGCTTGCATCATCCTCTGGCCGGTTAAGGTCGATCACATAACGCGAGCACGCCGGAATCAGCATATGGCACCCCAGCAACTGCGCAAAATCATAGAGCCGATCAATGTGCCAGTCCGTGTCAGGAAGCTGCTTGGCACTCTCCGTAAAGCGGTCTAATATACCCGCCGGAACATGCGTGCCCGTATGCGGCATGCTAAGGATAATTGGCACCGTGCCCGGAATATATCGGTATGTTTCCATGCGGCACATGCTACAGGAAGGAAAGAAGCAATGGCAACGGCAAAAGCGGCACAGGCAATTTCAAATAAGCGCATCATCAAAGCCGCAACCGGCACCAAGCTTTCCGCCAAAAGCTGGCTGACTGAAGCCCCGCTGCGCATGCTGATGAATAACCTCGACCCGGATGTAGCAGAAAACCCGGACGAGCTGGTGGTGTATGGCGGCATCGGCAAGGCCGCGCGCAACTGGGAATGTTTCGATACCATCGTGGAAACGCTCAAAGCCCTCGAGAAAGATGAAACCCTCCTCATCCAGTCCGGCAAGCCGGTGGGCGTGTTCAAAACGCATGAGAACGCACCGCGCGTGCTGCTTGCCAACTCAAACCTTGTGCCGCACTGGGCGACGTGGAAACATTTCCACGAGCTTGATGCCAAGGGCCTTGCCATGTATGGGCAGATGACCGCCGGCTCATGGATTTACATTGGCTCGCAAGGCATTGTGCAGGGCACGTATGAAACCTTTGTGGAGATGGGGCGGCAGCATTTCGGCGGCAACCTTTCCGGCAAATGGATTTTAACCGGCGGCCTCGGCGGTATGGGCGGCGCGCAACCGCTGGCTGCCACCATGGCCGGTGCCTCGATGCTTGCGGTGGAATGCGACCCCACACGCATTGAAAAACGCCTTGAAACCAAATATCTCGACCACAAAGCTACCTCACTGGATGAAGCACTCGCCATCATCAACAATGCTAAAACACCGGTATCAGTCGGCCTGCTCGGCAACGCCGCGGAAATTTTCCCAGAGATGGTAAAGCGCGGCATCAAGCCCGACATGGTGACTGACCAGACATCGGCCCATGACCCGCTGAATGGCTACCTCCCCGCTGGCATGAGCATGGAACAGGCTGCAAAGTTACGCGCCACCAACCCTGATGAGATGGTAAAACGCGCCAAGGAATCCATGGCCGCGCAGGTGCGCGCCATGCTGGCGTTCCAGAAAATGGGCATTCCCGTCACCGATTATGGCAACAACATCCGCCAGATGGCGATGGAAGTGGGCGTGGCAAATGCATTCGATTTCCCCGGCTTCGTGCCCGCATACATCCGCCCGCTGTTCTGCCGCGGCATCGGCCCGTTCCGCTGGGCAGCACTCTCCGGCGACCCGCAGGATATCGCCAAGACCGATGCGAAAGTAAAAGAACTCATCCCGAACAATCCGCATTTGCATAACTGGCTGGATATGGCTGCAAAAAAAATCAAATTCCAGGGCCTGCCCGCCCGTATCTGCTGGGTGGGGCTTGGCGAACGCGCGAAACTCGGTTTAGCATTCAACGAAATGGTGAAAAACGGCGAACTCTCCGCCCCCATCGTCATCGGCCGTGACCATCTGGATTCCGGCTCAGTGGCATCCCCCAACCGCGAAACGGAAGCGATGATGGATGGCTCTGATGCGGTATCCGATTGGCCGCTGCTCAATGCCCTGCTCAACACCGCAAGCGGTGCCACATGGGTGAGCCTGCATCATGGCGGCGGTGTCGGCATGGGCTTCTCGCAGCATTCCGGCATGGTGATCGTGGCTGATGGCACAGATGACGCCGCGAAGCGTTTAGAGCGCGTACTCACCAATGACCCAGCCACCGGCGTCATGCGCCACGCCGACGCGGGTTACGACATCGCCATCAACTGCGCGAAGGAAAAGGGACTTAAACTGCCGATGGTTTAATTGTCACCCCGCACTTGTTGCGGGGTCTGGTCATCCCGGCGAAGGCCG
>CAZAQK010000039.1:0-12964 GCA_964487265.1 uncultured Rickettsiales bacterium
ATTGTGTGGCGTGTGATGCGCTTTACAAAATTCTCTTTCTCCTTGGTATCGGGCAGTTCACCAAAGAGCAGCAGATAAGCAACTTCAAGAAAATCACTTTTTTCTGCAAGAACGTCAATATCATAGCCGCGGTAGCGCAGGATACCTTTGTCGCCATCGATGAACGTGATCTTCGATTCACAGGAAGCTGTGGACATGAAGCCAGGGTCGTATGTGAAATAACCGGTTTCTGCATATAACTTGCTGATGTCGATAACGCTCGGTCCTTCGATGCCATCATACACTGGCATGCTTATTTTTTTATCCCCGATGATAAGTTCAGCAGATTTATTGGATTTTGCGGCAGGCATCTTTTCTACAACAGCCATAGTTGCTCCCTATTATTAGTAATTCAGTGAGTTAACATTACAGATATTAGTAAACAAAAGGTTGATGATAAATAATTATATTAAAAAGAAAAATTGAGGGTCGCATTTTTGGGAAGAGTATGTTTATATGCATACGTAACGAATGAGATTCAGGGCTAAAAATGTACGTGTATCAAAGCGTTATCGGTAAACAGCTTGTGGCGGCGCTGCCACTGTTATGCGCGCTTTGCGTGCTGCTTTCTGCCTGTGCCGGTAAAGGCAGAAGCGAGTGGGAAGATATTGATTACAGCAGCGTATACAAAAAAGCATCCCAACGCGAAAACGACTCTGGCTATACATCCGGATCATTTGGATCATGCCTGGATGATGACTTTGGTTGCCAGTAAATATCCTGATTAGCGAACCAGATCTTCGCCTATCCCGAGCGGTATGGATTCCTTTGCTTCTAGCTGCCTGTATACCTGCAGGTTTTCCAGTACACGCTGCACATAATTGCGCGTTTCTGAGAATGGGATCTTCTCGATCCAGTTTACGGCACTTTCCACGGTGTTGCCCGGAGTTCCAAACTGGCGGCTCCATTTGCTCACATTCCCCGGACCGGCATTATAAGCGGCGATAGCCATGACGTATGAGCCGTTATAAGCCGAAATAAGCCGGCCAAGATAATGGCTGCCGATGGTCATATTATAATCCGGTGAAAGCAGCATGGCACGGCTGTAGGGCATTCCCAGCTTGCGCGCTGTTTCTCTGGCTGTTGCAGGTAATAGCTGCATCAATCCTAATGCATTGGCTGAGCTTTTGGCATTTGGGTCGTACTCACTTTCCTGGCGAGTTATGGCCAGCACCAGTGCGCGTTCGGTTGCAATATCGATTGGAGTCTGCGGCATCGGATAGCCAATTTTGAGCATGACGATATTACGTTGTAATGCACGTTTTGCAGCGCGCACGCTCAGGAATGGGACATTCAGCTTATGTCCTATAGAAGCAACAGAGACGGCATAATCATCGGAGGGTGCATTCTCGATGGCATGTGTTATAAGTCGGCTGGCCATCGAATACTCTTCCTGTTCAATGCTGATGGCGATAGCTTTTTGCAATGTGCTTTCGCTGCCGGCAGTGGAGGCAGAAACATCGCCTGGCAGGCGTAGGGGCGTATTTCTGTTCAAATCAAAATTGGCCAGCTGGCCATAAAAGGTAGTTGGATAACTTGCGGCTTTTTCAAGCCAGCTTCTGGCACTGCCCGCGTCACCCTTCCTGCCAGCGGCCTTTGCTGCCCAATACGCCGCGCGGGCGCGGCTGACGGGGTATTTCACCGTATCATACATTTTGCTGAAGACGCTTTGTGCTTTTCCAGATTCACGCAGGAATTCAAGATTTAGCCAGCCATCCAGCCACAAGCCATTAGCAAGGTCAGTACCTTCAAGGGTTTCATAACCACGGATGAGAGAAGACGCTGTTTTATATTCGCCATCATCAATGGCAGCACGTGCCTGCAGTTCACGGTATCGCCACCATTTTTCCGGATATGGGGCATCATCAGGAATAGAAAGCAGTATATGCTGAACACCTGAATCATCATTCCTGGCGGCACGGTAACGCATGCGGTCATAAAGGAGGCCAGGATGCTTGTGGAATTTGGCATGTACCTTGTCTACCAGTTTGGGGGCAGATTTTTCCTTGCCGATGAGTGCGGCGCGCGCAGCAAAAAGCGCGTGATATTCCTGTGGCACAAAAGATATCATGCGTTTGGCTGGAGTTACCTTTTCATCCCACAGCAGGCGGTCGGTGCGCGCCACATGGTCATCCTGCGAGAGCTGGGCACTGAACTGCTGGAGTATCCGTTGCTCCTCCGGCGTCTCAAAATCACCTTGTATCCATCCTTCTTTCACAAGGGTGGTAACTTTATCAGAGGTTGCTGGAGTACCGCTTTCGATAAGTGCCTGTGCGAGGCGAATTTTGCCTAATCCGGTAATTGGTAATTCATTGGCAAATGCACGGATAAGTTCACTGCCATCCACTGAGCCAGCAACCAGTGATTGTTCAGCCCGCACTCGCAGTTTTTTGATATCTGGCCAATCAGGATTCTGGGCAATGAATGCCATGATCTCACTGAATCCGGCGCCGGAATCTGCATCCAGCATGTATTGCCATTGCATCAGGGTGGCAAGGCCATCATTGCCCGAGCTTTGTGACGCGGCGATGGCAACCATCCAGTCCTCACCTGAAGCGGCTCTGAAAGCCTTGTTGGCACTACTGGCATGCGTTATCGCAGGCGTGGATGCCACCAATAGCAGAAATAAAAGAATATAGGCAGCGCGTAAAATCACGGGTATATTGGCGTACATGAGTATAACAGTTCTGCGAAAATTACACTGGTGTCAATAGCTGTATGCTGGCTCCCAACATTGTAAGCCTGAAAGAGTTCTACGCCAGTGACATGGGTGAGGCAGTGCGCCAGCGTGTGCTGAACGGCATCAGCCATATGTGGCCCGAAATGAAAGATGAAGCAATACTGGGTATCGGCTATGCCACGCCATATTTATTACCTTATGTCGGCAATCATATGGATGTGCTGGCGTGCATGCCGGCGAACCAGGGAGCGGCATACTGGCCAGCGAATCGTGCTAATCTTGCATTTTTGGCGCATGAATCTGAATTGCCGCTTCGTGATAATACGATCAACCGTTTGATGCTGGTGCATTGCGTGGAGACCAGTGAGCATTTAGCCTGGATGCTCAGAGAGGTGTGGCGTGTGCTGACACCCGGGGGGCGCGTGCTGGCCGTGGTGCCAAACCGTATGGGGCTCTGGGCGCGATCTTCCAATAGCCCGTTTGGTTATGGTCTGCCATTCAGCATGGCCCAGTTGAGGGGATTATTGGTCTCACACGATTTTACTGTGACACGTTCACGATCCGCATTGTTCATGCCGCCTGTAAGAGGCAGGTTTGCGTGGCGCATTGCAGAAAAACTGGAATATTTTGGCAGTGCCATGTGTCCGTTTTTTGGTGGTGCTTTGCTGGTTGAGGCAGAAAAACAGGTTTATGCCGGCATCAAGCAGGCGGTTGCTGCGAGGGCGTTTAAAGTAGCCCCCGCAACAGAACCTGCCATGTCGCGTAATTAATCCGCGTATTTTATATTGCAGCCGTATGGCTGGGTAGTTGTTACGGCCACAGCTTTATTAATATATAGGCTGCCCAGTGCATCATTCACATAGTTTCTCGCGTTAGCTATGTCTGCTTTGTCAGTGCTTGGCTTGTCGTCTATCGCACCCATGTAAGCGATATTGCCTGATTTATCGATGACAAACATATGTGGTGTTGTTTTTGCTTCATAGAGGCGGCCGACCTTACCATCAGCATCCAGCAGATAGTGGCTGGACATGTGGGTGGTCGATTTTACAAATTCAGCGGCTTTTGCTGCATCCATATAACCTTGCTTGCCGGATGCTGAGGAGTTGATGGTAAGCCACACCACTTGGATTTCCTTCGTGGATGCCTGAAGACGCTGCATATTACCGGATTCATAATGCTTTTTTACAAAAGGACATTCAGCATTATGCCATTCCAGCACTACTATTTTACCTTTCAGGTCAGACAGTTTTACATCAGCACCGCTTGTATCTTTTAGCGTGAAATCCGGTGCGGGTTTGCCAACTTCAGGTGCAGCGGTGGCGGGGGTAGCCATAAGCATCAGGGCTGTAACAGCGGTTATCAGTGAGCGTATCATTATTAATCTCCTTTTGGGTTGATCGTTTCAAGAATAATCGAAGGCGTCAGCACCTGCGGCAGAATAACAGGTTCGCCATTATTTGCCGGATAAAAAATATACAGTGGTACTCCCTGATAGCCGAAACTTGCCAGCAGGTTGCTGATGTGCTGATTCTTGCGTGTCCAGTCTGCTACCATATATGTCACATTATGTTTTGCAAACGCGGCCATTACCGCATCCGTATGGATGGCAGTTTTGGCATTCACCTGGCAGGTGATGCACCATGCAGCGGTGGCGTTTATAAAGACGGGCTTGCCAGTCGCACGTAAATCGGCCAGCGCATCAGGCGAGTAGGGGATAGCTTTCGTTTCACCGTGAATGGCTTCCGATTTAGTCGGCTCGATAGCATTCACAGTATGCAGTGTGAAAACAAACGTTGCCACCAGCAGCACTGTAGCTATCAGCCGATATGTGGTAGCATTAGTGAAAAGTCGCTTCATCCAGATGATAAGGGCGAACATCAACAGCCCAGCAAGCATCCACACCATGCCGGATGTGCTGGTCTGGAGCGTGAGAACCCACAGCAGCCAGATGACTGAAGCATACATAGGGAAAGCCAGTACCTGTTTGAATGTTTCCATCCATGCGCCAGGCTTGGGTAGGTATTTCAATAATGCAGGTAAAAAACTGATAAGAAGGAAGGGCAGGGCAAGGCCAAGACCTAGTGCTTCAAACACTAGGAAAGCCTGCCATGCCGGAAGCGTGAGTGCCACGCCAACGGCGGAAGCCATGAAAGGCGCGGTGCATGGTGTTGCAACGGCAGTTGCCAGCACACCGGTGAAAAAACTGCCGCGCGCTGATGATTCATTCGCCAATTTACTACCTGTGTTGCCCAGCAGCACGGGTAAATCAAACAGGCCGGAAAGATTTAAGCCGACAGCAAAGAGCAGAAAAATAAGGCAGCCCACGAAAACCGGTGATTGCATCTGGTATCCCCAGCCAACATGTTCGCCAGCCTGCTGCAGCGCAATGAGTATGGCCGCAAATACACCAAATGAAACGAGTATGCCGAGAGTGTAAGCAATCCCATGCTTTCTGGTTTCGGATCTTTCTTTATCTATCTTTTTAACCAGTGCCAGCGCCTTGAGTGATAAGACAGGCAATACACACGGCATTAAATTGAGTATCAAGCCGCCTATCAGCGCAAATGCCAGAACGGCAGGTAAGAACATATCCTGCCCGCTATGATCTGGCATCGGTTTTGATGATGAAGCTACTGCGGCTATCGGTTGTCCTTGTGCTGAAATATCAAAGGATGTTTCTGTACCCGTATGTGTTTTGACTGAAAGAATGCCAGAAAGCTTTTCTGGAATATCCGTATTGGATTTTTCAATTGTAAGAGAGAGCGTATGGGCATTCGACACTAACTCCTGTTTGGCAGAATAGCGCAATGCATTGGACTGGCGCACAAAAAACTGTGCATCAGAAATTTGACCGACGCTCAGTGCTTCAGCCGGTATGGAAAGAGTGATATGGCTTGGCGTCTGGCTGAAAGTGAAGGGCTCGTTAATTGGCTTGGGAAATTTTTGCTGTTGCTGGGCAAAAAGCGATGCATATGTGTTAGCCACAGGTTCGCCTGCATTCAGCGCAATATCCAGTATTGCTGATTCTGGGATGCAGATGTCTTTGCACACCAGCCAATCTGCTTTTACGGAGATTGTATGAGGTTGCGTGGCATCGAGCGTATCCGGCGGCGTGATACGCACGGGGAGCATCACCGTATCATGATAGCCATAAATAGTAAGCGGTCCTTCATTGATGCGCTCCGGAACAGGCCATAATATGCCTGTAGCCGAAAAATCTTTGGGCAGTTGCCATGTCTGGACGGTGGCAAGACCGGCATCGCCCGGGTTTTCCCAGTAGGTATGCCAGCCATCCTTGGGCTCAAGCAGTACACCTGCCATGAATGGCGTGCCTGACTTGATGCTGCCTGTGTCGGTGATCAGTGTGGCACGGGTGATATCATTCTGCACACTGACTGCTGCCTGCGCAGCAAACGGCAGGAGCATACATAACAGATATGGTAAAACCCGTGCGAACATTGGCTATTACTGCTTCTTCTGTGCTTCAGGGCTTACAGGTTTTTTCCTGCTTTCATTGACACCTTCGGTGTGTACCAGCAGGCGTACATCATCACCTACCATCGGAATGCCATAATTCATGCCGAACTCTGAGCGTTTCACCATGGCTTCAGCTGAAAAACCAGCCACATATGAACCGGTCATCATGTGGTAATCCGCTTTGTTGAAGGTGATTTTAAGCGTAACCGGTTTGGTAACACCCAGCATGGTGAGATCACCAAGGGCTTCACCCGTATTCTTGCCTGTGACTTTTACTTCTTTGCTTTTGAAGGTGATATCAGGAAATTTTGCGACATTGAAGAAATCCTGGTTCTGGAGGTGCTTGTCCAGTTCAGGGCTTGGGGTGCGGATGCCTTCAGGTTTTAGCGTCACTTCAACTGAACTTTTTGTGGGGTCTTGCTCATCAAACACAAAATGCCCGTCATACAAGGTGAACTCACCCACCGTTTCCGAAAAACCCATGTGATTGATGAAGAATAAAATACGGGTGTGTGATTTATCAAAGCTAAATTTATTGTCGGCATAAGCTGGCGAAATCAGCATGGCAACAAATAAGAAAAGTGAGGATAACAGACGCATAAAACCTCCTGAATCAGTGTGACAGTTTACGGGTAAATTCAATATAATCTTTAATGAGCGAGTTGAAAGCAGCCTGCTGCCGTTCATCACTCAGCTGTTCGCCGTTCAGGCGTTGGTTTGCATTACTCAGTGTGAAAGCACGTGGATAAACATGGGAGTGCAGGGCTTCAAACGGTGCCTTGAGATGCATGATGCCTGCAACACCGCCACGATCACCCGGGGTAGCACACATCAGGAAAATTTTCTTGCCGGAGAGAGGCTGCGGTTTGATGCAGGATGTCCAGTCGAGAATATTTTTCAGCGAGCCCGGGTATGACCAGTTATATTCCGGCGCGCTGAGCACAATACCATCCGCGCTGCTGGCGCATTCAGCAAAAGGATTGCCCACTGCAGATACACCTTGTGTTGAGCACAGCTCATCGTTGAACACCGGCATATCCAGCTCGGCATATTCCTTGAAAAGTGCTGTGTGGCCTGCTTTCTCAACAGCGGATGCCGCAAGCACCGCCAGCCTGCGGTTGAGAGATAATTTTCTGTGAGAAGCAGCAAATACAAGAAATTTCATGCGTTACCTTTAAGGAATGAAACAAATTTTGCAAATGCCTGTGCACGGTGGCTGATGCGGTTTTTTTCCACCGGGTCAATTTCCGCAAATGTTTTATCATAACCATCTGGAATGAAAATGGGGTCGTAGCCAAAACCTTTACTGCCGCGAGGTGGGAAGGTGATGGTGCCGTCGATCCTGCCTTCAAAAAGATGTGTATCCTGATCGGGCACATGTAAGGCAAGCACACACACGAAATGTGCTGTAGGGTTTTTATCGCCTAGTTCAGAGTGTATCCTGTCGAATGCCACGGAAAAATCGTTATTCGGTCCCGCCCAGCGCGCAGAATAAATGCCGGGTGCACCGCCGAGTGCTGGAATCACGAGGCCAGAATCATCAGCCAGAGCCGCCTTGCCACATTGCTGGCTGGTGGTGTGGGCTTTTAAAGCGGCATTTTCGGCAAAGGTCTTGCCGGTTTCTTCCGGGGCATCGATGTTGTAATCCGCCGCGCAATGCACAGAAATACCCAGCGTACTGACAAGCGCATTGATCTCTGAGATCTTACCCTTGTTGTGACTGGCTATGACAAGGGTGCTGTCTGGAAACATGGTGTGGCTATGTTTGCGCGCTGTGTTCAAATGCCTAAAGCCTTATTCTGCATAACGGCCAGTTCTGAAACGCCCTTTTTGGCAAGGCCCATGAGTTCATGAAAAACGGATTCCGCAACAGGCTCCTGTTCAGCTGTGCATTGCACTTCGATGATACGGCCATCAGCAGCGAGGATAAAATTGGCATCCATGGTGGCGGCACTATCCTCTTCATAGTCGAGATCGAGCACAGGAACACCTTTACACACGCCACAGGAAACGGCGGCAACCTGCCCCATGATGGGGTTGGCCACCAGTTTGTCGGCACTGATCATATTGCGTATGGCTAGTTGCAGTGCCACATAGCTTCCGGTGATGGAAGCGGTGCGTGTGCCGCCATCTGCTTCAATGACATCGCAATCAATTATGATCTGTTTTTCGCCCAATTTGCTGAGATCGACGATCGAACGCAGCGAACGGCCAATGAGGCGTTGAATTTCCTGTGTGCGGCCAGATTGCTTGCCTTTGGCTGCCTCACGCGGCATACGGCTGTTTGTTGAGCGTGGGAGCATGCCATACTCCGCCGTTATCCAGCCTTTACCCGTGCCTTTCAGGAAGGAAGGCACACCGGCATCAACGCTTGCTGTGCAGATGATGCGTGTGTTGCCGCAACTGATAAGACAGGAACCCTCAGCGTGACGGCTGATGCCCGGCTCGATGATGATGTTGCGTAATTCGTCTGACTTGCGGTTCGATGGGCGCATGATAACCTTATTTTTCACTGATTAAACGGTTGGATGCTGATTCTATGGTATTTTCAAGCAGATTAGCAAACTGCTTTTTATCCATGCCAGCAGGAATAGGGGGCAGGAACTCCAGAATAATGGTGCCTGGCCGTTTTATGAATGCATCGCGCCCCCAGAACAAGCCGGAATTAAGGGCAACAGGAACCACGGGCACGCCGAGTTGGTTATACATCGCCACAACACCCGGGTGGTATTGTGGAGCGGCACCTGGGCGTGTGCGCGTGCCTTCCGGATAAATAACGATTGGCCTGCCATTAGCGATGGCGTTCTTCGCATCTTTCACCATCTGTTTCAGGCTGCTGGCGCCACCGGATCGGTCAATGGCTATCATCTGCATGCGCCACAAATACCAGCCCCACAGCGGGATACGCAGCAGTGAACGCTTCAACACATAGGTAGGATGGGGCAGGAGTGCCAGGAATATCACCGTATCCCATGCGGATTGGTGCTTGGATGCATAGATAGCCGGCTGGGCAGATTGATATTCCCTGCCACGGATCTCATAACGGATACCGCAGATGATGCGCGCAAGGAAAAGCACGCCAACTGCCCACGGCCTGCCAGCCATGAGCGAAGCTTTGCTGGAAACGAGGAATAGCGGTGCAAAAATGATTGATGCCAGCATCGACCAGCAAAAATACAGGATATTAAAAATGAACGAGCGCAGGAAAATCATGTGATGTTGAACAGTGGGCTGCTGATGAACCAGTGACGGAACTTGCTTATCAGATATTTGTGGTATTCTGAAAGCACGATTTTGCGGTATTCATCGGCCAGCCACCAGTGTGACTTAAAGCCATTCACGATCACAGGTTCTGGGATAATCACTAACCCCGGCATCAATGCCTTAAATTCGCTTAGGCTGCGCGGCATGTGATAATGCGAGGTCACCAGCAAAATACTTTTATATTTCTGGCCTGCCAGCCATTGCTTGGTTTCCTCGGCGTTGCCGATGGTGTTTTCGGCATGACTGCCCAGAATGATTTTTCTGCCGGCCAGTTTACGGATTTTATCACGGTGCTTCTGTGGAGTCAGCCTGATGATATCGGCATAGGTCACTTCCTCATGCGCACCGCTGACGAAAAGTTTTTCACCCTTGCCTTCAAGCAGCAGGTTGATGCCATGTTCCACACGGCCGCTGCCGCCGGTTAGAACCACTATGGCCCCAGCTTGCGGGGCGTGCCAGTTTTGCTGTTCAGGCATCTGTGCAACGAACCAGATCAAGCCAGCAGCCCAGATGAATACAAATACAAAAAACGAAGTGATGATTCTGCCAAGCAGCCTGACCATTACAGCGTGCGCCTGAGCTGGCTAAGCACGGCAAAACGCGCCACTAAGGCTGCCCCGACACTACATATAACAGGTATCAGGATAAGTACCATCCAATGCGCGAAAGACATGTTGAGTGATGGAAATACAGAAACCGGAATGGTTGAAACGTAATGCCCGCATCCCCAATAAACCAGGCCTGCAATTGCTACACCAGCAAGCAGCCCGGGTAATACCAGGAAGAAGGTATCCTGTTGGAACTGGCGGGTGATATAATCATCTTCCGCGCCAATGGAATGCAAAAGCGAAACACTGCGTGCATGTAGTTTGAGAGCCGTGCGTGAAGTGAACACAACGGCGGCGGCCATGGCTGCAATAATAATGAGTGCCAGCACAACCATCAGCAACTGAACAACACTGGAGAAGCTGGCAAAGGCCGCGATCCACTGCTCATAGCTATCTACTTCAATACTGGAAGAAATGCTTAAGAGTTTCTGCTTCAGGGCTGCATGGCTGAATGTAGAAATAGAATCATCTTTGAGCGAGACTTCCAGAACCGTAGGCAGGGGCAGGGCCGATACGTCGCCGCTGCCTAGCCAGTTTTTAAGACTTTCCTGCAGTGTGGATTCCGGCACTTCACTGATATTGGCAACCCCAGGGCTGGATTCAATGATTTTACGGATGTCTGCCAGCATTTCAGGTTTTTTGACAGATGCGGGGATATTGACGGTGAAGCTGCTGGAATAATCGGTATGGCGTGTGGAGATCCAGCCATTAATACTGACGGTAAGGCAGAGCAGCAGGCTTGTGAGGCATGCCATGACACCGATAAGCCAAGGCAGGAAACGATGAATATCATCGCCTGAAAAATCAATATCGGTGCGCTTTAACTTAAAAATTGCCATGCATCATACTACCGTATCAACCTTTTCAATTTTGGGAGGCTGGCTTGCCGCCTTGGATACCGCAACCATGGCTGGTCTCAGCAACCTGTCGTGAATGATATAGCCAGCCTGTACAACCTGTATCACAGTTCCGGGTTCAACATTTTGCTGTTCAACCTGCACCACGGCTTCGTGGAAATTATGGTCAAATTTCTGGCCCAGCGGATCGATACGCCTGATGCCGTATTTTTCAAATATACCCAGCAGTTCCTGCTGGGTTAGCTCAACGCCCTGGAACAGGCTTGCAAGCACAGCATTTTCCTGTTTTGCAGCAGGCGTGATGCTTTCTGATGCCCGCATGAGATTCTCCAGCACGCTCACCATATCACGCGCGAACGAGGAAATTCCATAGCGTGCAGCATCTTCAATATCACGCTTGGCACGTTTGCGGACATTTTCCGCTTCAGCCGCAGCACGCACCCACTGGTCACGGACACTTGCCAGCTCTTCCTGCAAACGCTCTATCTCGGCATCTTTGGGATCCATTTCAGCGGCAGAGTCGGCCTGCGGGCTGTCAGTATCCGGTGCATTGTCTTGTGTTTCCTCAGGTTTTTCCATCGATTCCTCAGCTATAATGTTATGTGCTACAGCTTCTTTATGTGGAGCGCAATCGGCATTTTTCAATAGAATTCTCTTGCAAAAAAAATCGCAGACAGTAAAGCAGGAAAATATACGTAAATTCAGCTATGGGGAGAATATTGTGGTTAAAGCTAATTGGGGTCTGAAACGCCATTGTCCAAGTTGTGGTGGTAAATATTATGATTTGGGGAAGAATCCTTCCGCCTGCCCCAGTTGCCGGTATGTATATGATATTACTGTACCGTTGCGTGCCAGGAGAGGTCGCAACAAACCCGCTATTGTTGTTGATAAGGATGATCCGCTGGTGAAATTAAAGGCGGATGCAAAAAAAGCCAAGGCCAAGGCTGCAAGTGAAGATTTTGATGAAACTGAGGTTGATTCCGATGAGGAATCAGAAGAAATCGAGGAAGTTGATGAGATCGAGGTTATCGAGGATCTTGAGGAAGTAGATGAAGATGATGATATGGATGACGACATCGTTCTCGAAGATGATGATGTTGGCGATGAGATCCTGATCGATGATGTCGATGATAATAAGTCTGACAAAAAGGGATCAATAAACGATAAGCTGTTAAAACCGGATGGTAAGAAGGTAGCCGCCAGGCCATCAGCAAAGCCTAAACCGTCGGCAAAGCCTGAGAAAAAACCTGCGGCTAAGCCAGCAAAACAGGTAAAGCCAGCTAAACCTGCCAAACCCGCTAAAAAACAGGCTGCCAAAAGCAAGCGTTAAAAAAACAGCCATAAAAAAACCCCGCTGAAAGCGGGGTTTTTTGTTGTGCAATGGAGATTATTCTCCAGAAACAGCCTTGCTGAACTGGTCGCTTGCCTGTGCGATACGCTCATTAACCGGCTCAAGTACTTCACTGGTATATTCAAACATCATGTTTGAAATGCGCGAAGACTGGTTGAACATGGTATCCAGCGACTGGCGGAACATGCGGTTTTGCACATCAAAGAAATCATTCAGAGTGCGGCAACCGAAAAATTCTTTGGAAATTTCCATGCTGTCCGTAAATGCGCGGTTGCTGGCTTCAAAGCATTCGCTGCTCAAATCACGTGCGAAAGATGCGCTCATATTGCTGCATTCAACGCAGGTTTCCAGATTGCCGCGTGACATTGAAACCGCTTCATACATAAATTTGGTGGCTGCATCAGCAGATTTTGCAAACTGTTCAGCGTTTTCGCGGCTGAGTTCGAATGCTTTTTCCTGTGCTTTTTTTGCTTCGCCGGCACTGCTGCTCATAAAATCGCGCACAGCTGAACTACCGATTTTGACAACGTTTTCAGCTGCGTTACGGGTTGTTTCCACGGCAGAGAACGTATCTTTCTGGATCTTATCAGCAACGCTGGATGCCAGCTTTGCACTGGGTGCGCCCTGATTGGCGGCTTTTTTTACTTGTGTCATAATATGGTCCTCCATAAAAATTCATAGTGTGCAG
>CAZAQK010000040.1:0-12757 GCA_964487265.1 uncultured Rickettsiales bacterium
GATGACAACGATACGCAGGCCCATGCTGACATGGCTGCGTTTAAATGCTTTATATTCCGGCGTTTCAATGCCGCTTTTATGCAGTGCGTCTTCGCCGTATTCTTCTGCGCCACTGAACGGGAATATATCATAGGCAATGTAGGTAACACCGACAATATCAAGCATCAGCCCGAATGTATTGAGGATCTTCGGATGTTCTGCAAACGGCATCACGTAATGCAAGAACATAATCGCCAACGCCCCGGCGAAAATACTTTCCGCCGCCAGCACCCATAAGGCTTTGTATGTTTTGCACCAACTCATCATATAGGGCAGAACCTAAGCAAAGAGCCATGTTTGTCAATGCTTCTCATGGTTTGTCCTCACAAATACAGTGGCAGTTGGCCCTTTAAAGGCTATTTTCCAGCCTTTGCGCTGGGTGAACCGGTCCAACATGCCAGGGATGGTTTGGTTTGCTATAACCAACCCATCAATATCATATTTCGTAAATATGTCTTCCCACCCATCTGCGGCTTTCAGGAAACGGCCATAATCCTTAATTACTTCAGGAGGGAAAGCGGTTTCGGTGCGCGGGTCGATGAATACCGGCACTTCCCCATGTGATTCATACACGGCGATGGCTGCAATATCAAAATCAAACAGCAATTGCGCGCGCGGATAATGCGCACTGATAAAATCCAGTTCCGGCTTAAGCGTTGGCAGGTTTATTTCTGTGTGCCGATAAATGGCAGCGGCATGCGGAGTAGGCAGCCACAGTGTAACCAGCACGCAAAGTATCACGCTCGCACGCGCTGCAATTGCGCTGTTATAGCGACTGGCGAAAGCTGCCGGAAGGCGCGGATATTTGCGGCACATATCCGCCCAGAAGGTAGCAATACCGCAGGCAACGATCGGCGCGGCTACAACGCCAAACACCATCATATGTCGCGTCGATGTCAGTGCCATCACCAGCCAGAAAAAGCCGAGCATGCGCTCCATAAGCAGTACATCACCGCTTTTTCTGTTCGCAAATATCGCAAAGAAAATGACAAGGCAGTAGCGCAGCAGATTCTCTGCGCTGGTACTCAACGGCTGCCATTCAATGATGATCTGGTTAGCGGTGGTGGTAAGCGGCCGCCACACCGCTTCGATGATGCCAAGCTGATAGGGATTGCACAAAATGGCAATCAAAGTGGCAATTCCCGTTGCCAGCAATATGCGCAGCATGGTGTGATTGCGTTCATAAAGTGCCTGCAGGAAATAAGTACCAACCATAATGGGTGCGATAACAAATCCACCATGCGCATTTACCCACAGGGCAGTAAAAAGCGGTATCAGCAGCAGCCAGTACATATGGCACTGCCTGCGATATACACTGCTTAAAATCAGCAGCATGGCAGCCATCATCAGCGCGGTTATCTGCAACGGCCTGAGATTGATGACTAGCATCGGCATCAGCAGCACTAGCGTTATAAGAGCAGCAATAATGCTGCTGCTGCGTTTAGCACATAGCGCATAAGAACATATGATGGTGGTAGCCATGGTAATGGCGTTCAGCACAAAGCCGCCGTGCCAGCCGAGATGCTGGTGAATCAGACTGAAAATACTATCCCAGCCCCATGAGATATTGAGCCATTGATAGCCAGCAGTGGTGAATGACCATGGGTCAGAGAATGGCAGCTGGCCATTGGCGCGAATCCAGTCGCCGGCGGCAAGGTGCCAGAGCGGGTCGGTATCAACAAGCATGCCGCCGCCTGCCGCTGCTATTGCCAGCAATGCACACAGATAAATAATACTGCCAAAAAAAATAAAACTATACCGCGGAAACACATCAGTTCGTTGATGCATCTCAGCCATTGCGAACACCTTTCGCCGGTGTGTGGCGGGTAGCTTTAAAAAGGTTCATTTCGTGTGCGAAACTATCAAACAGATATTGGCTGTCATGTGGGCCAGGCGATGCCTCAGGGTGGCCCTGCATGCAGAAAATGGGTTTAGTTTTGTGGCGCAGACCCTGGATCGTGCCATCAAACAACGAAACATGCGTTACTTCCACATCCGCCGGCATGCCATCCTTGCTCACCACGAATCCGTGGTTTTGCGAGGTGATGATGACATTGCCGCTCTTTAAATCTTTCACCGGATGGTTGGCACCGCGATGCCCCTGCGGCATTTTTTCCGTTTTGCCGCCCATGGCGATGCCTAGCAGCTGGTGACCAAGACAAATGCCGAAAATAGGAATGCCGGTTTCCATCAGTTGCTTGATAACAGGCAGCGCATACACGCCGGTTGCCGCAGGATCGCCCGGGCCATTCGAGAGGAAAATACCATCAGGATTATGCTTCAGCACATCGTCCACACTGGAAGTGGCAGGCAGCACCGTGATGCGGCAGCCGCGCTCGGCAATGCAGCGCAGGATATTGTGCTTGATGCCGTAATCAATAGCGACCACATGATAATTACCCGTTGCGGGTTTACGATCTCCGGAAAGGCTCCACAGAACTTCTGACCATTCGTAGGGTTTTTGTGTGGTCACCGATTTCGCCAGATCCAGGCCTTTCATATTCGGGGCTTTGGACAAGGCCTGTTTGGCAGCATCAAGCTGTGTGCTGAATTTTGCATTATCAGCAGCGAATATCACTACATTCTGCGCGCCATGTTTGCGGATATGGCGTGTGATGGCGCGTGTATCAACACCGGCAATGCCGCCGATATTATTTTTTTCCAGCCACGCCTGAAGCGACGTCTGGCTTCGGAAACTGGAAGGTTCGGTGGGCAGTTCACGCAATACAACCCCAACAGCACCCAGGCACGGATGGGCGGATTGTACCTTACCTGATTCCATATCTTGAGCATTGCAGCCTACATTGCCGATATGCGGTGTGGTGAAGGTAACAACCTGGCCAGCGTAAGAGGGATCGGTCAGGATTTCCTGATAGCCGGTCATGGATGTATTGAAGCAGATTTCACCGGTGATGGTTGTAGCTTTGCCAACGGCGCGTCCAAAAAACATGGTTCCATCCGCCATCAGCAGGCAGGCATCACAATGTGCAGGAACAGTGTCTTTGGTATGCGGCATTTTTCCTGTATATCACTCCGGTTGGCGGCAGGCAAATTGGCGGGACAATAAGGAGGCAGCAGGCGGCTGTCAATACTTAATCGGACGTGCGTACATAAATCGTGGCGGCATCGCCCTTAAAGGCAGTTTTCCAGCCTTTGCGGCTTTTCAGGCGGTCGTGCAGGGCCTGGTCTGTTTTGTTGAACAGGATACAGCCTTTAATATCATATTTATCGAGTATGCGATCCCAGTCTGGCGTGCCATCCAGGAAGGTAAAATAATCGGCCATTACCTCGCGCGGGAAGGCGGTTTCCGTGCGCGGGTCTACAAACACCGGCAGCTTCCCGCGTGTTTCATACACGATATAACCACTCAAATTGAAATCGGTGATGAAGCGGTTATCGGGATAATGCTTGGTTACAAAGGCAATTTCTTCTTTGATATCCGGCCAGCCCGTTTGTTGCGGGAATATACCTGCGCGCACTGATACAAGCAGGGCAGGTGGGGTAAACACAGCTATTGATAAAGCTACAAACAGCCAGTGCTTTTGCTGAGAAGCATCATGAAAGAACTGGCGGATGCGCAGGGCAGAATCATTCGGGGCTTTTGTTTCGCGCATGAAAGGTGCCAGATGATAAGCGAGCATGGGTGCCGCAATCAATGTGAAGGCATATAGTGCGCGATTCGTGGTCAGCCCATAGAGCAGGAACAGATAGGCAAGGGTGGCCTCTGCCGGAGTTGCATGGGTTTTACGGCCAACCACCAGTGCAACGAACAATACAATGAATGCACAGGTCAGCAGGTTCATCGGGCTGGTGGTAAAGGGTTGCCATTCAGTGATATATTGGTTGGCGACGGTAGTGAGTGGACGCAGCACCGTTTCAATAATACCAAACCCATAGGGGTTACACAGTGCTGCAATGGCGCATGCTGCACAGGTTGCAAGCAGTGCGTTACGCTGCGGTTTTTTCAGTAAGATTGCTTCGCTTGTGAATAAACCAAGTATGACAAAACCGAGTATGAAGCCACCATGTGAATTCACCCACACCAGCATGCTGGCAGGCAGCAGGGCAAGCCAGTATGCCTTGCACTCACTCCGTATGATAAGCCCGAGCATCAGCATCCACAGTGCGATCATGAAATGGGTGACATGCACGGGCCGCAGGTGCAGGTGGAACATGATGAATATCAGCACGACCGAAAAGAACGAGGCCATGCCATTACCCGAGCGCAATACGCAATGCACATAAGTAATAGCCAGTAACGCAGCAATGATAATACCGTTTATTGCAGCGGCACCCTCCCAGCCGAGATGTTGCACGATAATGCTGAACAGCATATCCCACAGCCACGACACATTCAGCCAGCGGTAATCACCTGCGGTGAACGACCATGGGTCGCTTGCGGGAATAGTGCCTTGCGCACGTATCAGGTCACCGGCCGCCACATGCCACAGCGGGTCGGAATCTATGATCATGTTATAGCCGCCGCCAGTGAGGATAAACGCGGCAGCTATAAAAAAACAGAACCCCTGAATCCAGAGAGTATAACGTGTGGAAGTGGCGGGTAGCATCAGCGCATCATAGCTTCAGATGCGCTGCATGCAAGTGTGTGTATTATTTATTGTGCTTGTTGATGAACCCGGCGATGATCGGCACCACGTGCTCGCGGAATTTGCGGCCGTTGAAGATACCGTAATGGCCTACACCCTGTTGCACATGGTGATGGCGCATATCTTCAGGCAGGCTGCTGCACAGTCGCTGTGCGGCTTCCGTCTGGCCAACACCGGATATGTCATCCAGTTCACCTTCCAGCGTGAGTAGGGCGGTTTTGGTGATGGCTTTGGTATCAATACGGCGACCCTCATATTCGAATTCGCCTTTAGGCAACAAATGTTTCTGGAACACCTGCTCGATGCAATCGAGGTAGAATTCCGCCGGCAGATCGCATACGGAAAGATATTCGTTATAGAATTTCTTGTGTGCCGTTGCGCTGTCGCCATCTCCCACCACTAAATGTTTGAACAGGTCAACATGCGCATTGATGTGGCGGTTCAGGTCAAGCGACATGAAGCCGGTAAGTTGCAGGAACCCTGGATATACACGGCGCATGAAGCCCGGATAATTGAATGGCACACGGGTGATCACATTCTGCTCGAACCAGCTGAGCGGGCGTTGTTCGGCCAGTGCATTCACCTTGGTTGGGTTGATTCGCGTATCGATCGGACCGCCAATGAGTGTCATCGAAAGCGGGGCGCACGGATCTTTCGCCTCATTCATCACGCTTGCGGCAACCATCACCGGCACGGAAGGCTGGCAAATAGCAAGCATATGCACGCCTTCGCCGATGGTTTGTGTGAACTCAATGGTATAAGCGATGTAATCTTCGAGCGAGAAACCGCCATACTCGAGTGATACGTTACGGCCGTCTTTCCAATCCGTAATATATACATCCGCATGCGGCAGTAATGCCTCAACCGTGCCACGAAGCAGGGTGGCATGATGGCCTGACATAGGTGCAACCACAAGCATGGTGGGTTGCTTGATGTTGGAATCTTTCTTGAAATGGATCAGGTCGCAGAACGGTTTGCTCGCGATGGTTTCCTGATGCACCCCGACATTCCGTCCTTCCACGCGTGCATGGGTGATGCCGAAATCCGGCTTGCCGTAGCGGTGGGTGGCGCGCTCAACCAGTTCGGCCGCAGCGGCCATGCTTTTACCATAAGTAGTATAGGTAATAGGGCTGAGCGGATGGCGATGCATCGCCTTGCTTGCCATGGCAAACATCTTAAGCGGTGCAATGGCAGCATAGTGCATTTCGTGCCAATGATATAAATGGCTGTTCTCACGCATGTGGATTATTCCCCCGAATGTACTTTTTTATTAGTTGTAATATTCATTTACCCTAGCATTTTACCGCACTGGGCATAAAAAAAGCATTAAAACCTAGTAACATTGTATGTTTTTGGTATATCCATATCGTCTTGTTTATTAGGTAGTTACATAAAGTTACTAAAAGGTAAACAACAAAAACCGGAAATATATGCAGGAATCACATTTTCACCAGCTGGCGGATACATGGCTGGCAGATGCCCAGGATGCACTGGAAGAGGCTGACACGGAAGGGGTGCTCGATATTGAGTATGCGCACGGCAGCCTCACCATCACGCTGGCAAACGGCAAGGTATTGCTCATAAGCAAGCACACGCCCAGCCGGCAGCTGTGGCTTTCCTCACCGCTAAGCGGTGGGCTGCATTTTTCCTATGATGAAAAAACTGCCAGCTGGATATTGGCGAATGGTTGTATTCTACCTGAATTGCTGGCAAAAGAGCTGCATGCGCTGTCTGGCGTTTCACTGCAACTGATGTGATATGAAAAAATCATCCCCTACACCTGACAGGCCAAAGGGAAGTGTAAAAAACCTCTGGCCGCTGCTGCGTTACCTGAAGCCGTATCGCGTGCAGGTGGCGGCAGCAACCGTTGCGCTGGTTTTTACATCATCGGCAGTGCTTGCGATGGGTGCGGGGCTGCGCTATCTGGTGGATGAAGGTTTGAGCAAAGGTAACACGCACCTGCTCGATAAAGCATTTTTAATTTTGCTTACCGTCACGCTGTTGCTCGCAGCGGCGTCGTATGTGCGTTATTACCTTGTATCATGGATAGGTGAACGCGCGGTTGCTGATATACGCAGCGATGTGTACCGGCACGTTATGAGCATGCATATCGGTTTTTTTGAAACCATGCGCACCGGCGAGCTGCTGTCGCGCATCACCACCGATACCACACTCCTGCAAACGGTGATTGGTAGTTCAGTATCGGTAGCCGTACGCAATGCGTTGATGCTGGTTGGCGGTATTATACTGCTGTTAGTCACTAGTGCGCAGCTCACAGGTTATGTATTCATGATGATACCACTCGTCATCGTTCCCATCGTTGTGCTTGGCAGGCGCGTGCGGTTATTCGCCCGTGATGCGCAAAGCAAAGTGGCAGATATTTCGGCGCATGCTGAAGAATCACTCAATGCTGTGCGCACGCTCCAGTCATTTACGCTGGAGGATTATGACCGCGCGCGTTTTGAATCACACGTATCGGCTGCAACGAAAGCAGCGCAATCGCGCATCCGCGCCCGCGCATTTTTAACAGCCATTGTCATCACCCTGATGTTTGGTGCCATCGTCACCGTGCTGTGGTTTGGCGGCAAGGATGTGCTGGCAGGCCGCATCACAGCGGGTGATCTATCGGCGTTCGTGTTTTATTCGATTGTTGTGGCAGGTGCGGTCGGTGCCATCAGCGAAGTTGTTGCAGATTTGCAGCGCGCGGCGGGTGCAGCTGAAAGGCTCAGTGAATTGCTTGCCATGCGGCCTGAAATCATTTCGCACCCTGCAGCTATTGTGTCAGCACCCATAGACGGTGCGGATGTACGTTTCGATAAAGTATCATTTGCCTATCCGGCGCGCAGCCATACATACGCGCTTAATAATCTCTCGCTCGATATAAAGGCGGGTGAGACAGTTGCCATCGTCGGGCCTTCCGGTGCAGGAAAAACCACCATCTTCCAGTTGTTGCTCAGGTTTTATGATGTCAGTGGCGGCAGCATATCGATTGCCGGCCGCAACATCCGCGATTACGCGCTGCATGACTTGCGCGGCATGATCGGTATTGTGCCGCAGGAGCCGGTGATATTTTCCGGCAGCGTACGTGATAATATCCTGCTGGGTAATATAACTGCTGATAATGCAGCGATTGTGGAGGCGGCACGTGCTGCTTCAGCTCTCGAATTCATTGATAAACTGCCGCAAGGATTTAATACACAGGTAGGCGAGAAAGGTATCCAGCTTTCCGGCGGCCAGCGGCAGCGGCTTGCCATTGCCCGTGCTATCCTTCGTAATCCCAAGCTTTTACTGCTGGATGAGGCGACCAGCGCGCTTGATTCTGAAAACGAGCAATTGATTCAGGATGCGCTCACACACATCATGAAAGACCGCACTACCTTCGTCATCGCCCACCGGCTTTCCACAGTCATGCAGGCAGACCGTATAGTATTGCTGAATGAGGGGGTGATTGAAGCGGTCGGCACTCATGCCGAACTGTTGAAAATAAGCCCGCTTTACCAGCGGCTGGTATCGCTGCAATTCAGGCAGGCCGCCTGATCCATAAAAAACCATCTATTCTTAAGGAAAAAGTAAGAAACAACCTGTTAGAGTAGTTACTTATTGTCTATGCCATAGGCCATGTATGCCCTCAATTCAGCTCAAAAATTTTAATCTGCCCTGGCATCAGGACACGAATTACTGGATTGTTTTCTTTCCAACCAGCGGCAATTTTTCTGCGACTGCATCCAAGCTATTGACCGATGCCGGTTTGCAGCCGGTGGCCGGTGGCGGGCTGGCGATGAAAGTGCCCAGTAAATGGAAAACAGCGTGGGATCTGCTCTATAAGGCATTGCAGCAGGCAGGGGCGGTATCGGGTCTTGAAGCTGCGGTGGTAAGTGGCGATACGCTTCCTTCAGAAATTGCCGATCGCAGGCCGGCGGCCAATATCCATGCTATTGCTGAAAGCCTCTGGCTGGGTGATGCATTGCTGGAAAACCGTGTAGTGTGTTACCTGCAGCCGGTCGTGAGCAGCAAAGACAAAGTATTTGGTTATGAATCTTTCGCTCGCGTAAAAATGCCAGATGGCAGCGTGATAGCCGGTGATAAGATCATGGCAGCGAGCCGCGCCCTCAATATTGAATTCATGATTGACAGGCTGCTGCATGTGCAGGCCATCCACACCTTCGCCACCAGCAATTTCAATGGCTATCTCTTCGTCAATTTCTTCCCGGGCTTCATTCACCGCCCGGCGGTGTATCTGGAAGGGTTAAGTGAAACCGCCAAGCAATACGGTATCTTTGCCAAGCATATCGTGCTGGATTTCACGCGCGCTGAAACACAGCGTGATATGGCGCATTTAAAAAGCGTCTGTGATTATTGTCATACGCAGGGCTATTCCATTGCGCTTGATGACGTGGAATCGCTTGATGGTGCCAAAAAACTCATAGCAGAAATTCGTCCGGATTTCGTGAAGATCGACATGCAGCTTGCACGCCAGGCCGCCGATGCCGGCAAGCGTGCACTAATCAAAGGCATTGTGGAGATGACGCATGCTGCAAATGGAACAGTCATCGGTGAAGGTATCGAAACAGAAGAGATGCATGAACAGCTTAAATCTGTCGGCGTGGATTTATTCCAGGGCTACCTGTTTTCACCGCCCGTTCCTGTAGAAGTGATCGCGAAGAAAACAGCCGCCGGCTGATTATTCCTGCAGTGCGAGTTTACCGCCGTTCTTAGTTCCCGGATAAGCAAATGGCATGGGTGCTTCTGCCCACATAGGCACCTGCTGGCGCGATTTGGTGCGGCATAAATTGAAGAACACATCCCAGTCCGTGCCCAGATCCAGAATAGTGAACATCGTATCTTCCGGCTGGCCGGTTTCATCCAGCTGCATTTCAAAATGCTCACCCAGCTTGCTGGTAACCGATTTCAGCGTGCCCTGGAACAGGATAAAAATATCGCCGTCCTGACACAGGTAAATATAACCTTCCGCTTCGGCCAGCAGTTCGCGCACGGCCTTGCCCACAAAGTGCGCAAGCAGGCCATGGTTGTGGCGCAGGCGATGAGCAGCAAGGTTTATATAAATGCACCGCCAGCTATTATGGGGTTTTGCCCGTAAATCATTGGCCTTCTCAAACAAGATAGCGGCGGCGTTACGATCCAGAATTTGCATAGTGTCCTCCTGAGAGGATATACAAGCAAGTCCTATGCCAAAAACATCAATAAAAAATATTAAAATACAGATGCTTATAAAAGCAATTCACAGGCAGATGCCTGAAATAGGTAGGAAAATCCATTGAAGGGAATAATGGCTTCGTCATCCGAAGCTCTAAGAGCGTAGGATGGTGCCGCTTGCCGGATTTGAACTGGCGACCTACCGCTTACAAGGCGGTTGCTCTACCCCTGAGCTAAAGCGGCACGAAAGGGAAGGGATAACCGATTATGGTAATGCAGCGAAATAAGCAACAGTTTTCTGAAGATTAACCCACTGATTCTAGGTAAAATACCAATAATTTGGGTATTTCGCTGAATTGTAACAAAAAAATAGTGTGTCTGTGCCTGTTTTCTAGGTAAAATCCCTGTATATGCCACACGTGGAAAATAACGGTAATCCGGAAGGCTTTGTAGCCAAAGCCATCAAAGTAATCGCTATGCCGATAGCTGCTGCCAGCGGTTATTGGGTGGCGGCGCGTCGTATTTACGTGAATGCGTACGATAACGCCAAAGAGCATGGTTTGTTCAGGGATCTTATCAATGGTGAACGCAAGCAGGGCATGGAAAGAATCGGGGCAAAAGCAGTAGCCGCCGCTAAAGCAAAAACAGAATATGAAATCCTAGAAGAATCTATTCCTTTTCACAAAGTACATACAGATAAAGTATTGGAACGCTTCAAAGATGTAGGGCTCGGTTCGACCCGCAAACGCTGGGGTTTTCTGCGCACCGACCAGAAACAGGCCGCGATCATTGAATTCATGACCGTGGCGGGTATTGCCATTGGTGCATTACTCACAGTTGCCAACAACAAAACCATTTCGCATCTTTTTTCCAATGAGCAGGAGCAAAGCATTAGTTAATCAGCTATGCTGGGCACATCATGCAAAACGGAAACGGCAAACACCAAAATGAAGCAGATAGCCTCTTAAGCAAGTTGCTTAAAGTTGCAGCCTATCCGCTTGGCGCATTTTCCGGCTGGTGGGTTACAAGAAACCAGATACGCCATTATACATTTCAGAAACTGCGTGATCGTGGCGGACTTGCCGATGTAATCAGTAAGCATGAAGATAATGTCCTGAAAAAGGAAACGATGGCAGCTCTGGATCATGTTCGCCATTCCAAGGATGTTTATGATCTGACATTGAAAACACGCCCGTTTGAACAGGAATATACGGAAGCTATACGTGATCGCATGAAGCAATATGGGCTGAATGGAATTAAACGCCAGTCCGAATATATTTATAAGCCGCAATTTCACAAAGCCCTGCTGGAAGGATTTACTGCGGCCACGATTGCAATCGGTGCATTGCTCGTAATTGCAAACAGTAAGTCGCTTGCACGCGCTTTCAATGATATGACGGATAAAGAACAGGATGATAAAACGCGGTAGCATTCTTAATCGCGTTTATATTCACCTTCTTTGAGCCAGCTTCTGTGGTTTTCCGGCTTTCCAAAATAATAGCCCTGCATGTAATCCACACCCATACCCATGAGGATCTTGGTGATCTCGCCATTCTCCACAAACTCGGCAACGGTGGTAAGTCCGAAGCCCTGTGCAAAATCCAGCAGGGTTTTCACAAAGAACTGATTATCGGCGGAGTGCGCCAGATCCTTAATAAAGATACCGTCGATCTTTACCATATCTACTGAAAGTGCCTTAAGCTGGCGGAATGAGGTGTAGCCGGAGCCGAAATCGTCAAGAGCCACCTGACAGCCCATCGATTGCAATGATGCCACGAAAAACGCTGTGCGGCGCAGGTCGCGGTGCACAGCAGTTTCGGTGATTTCCACTATCAGGCGTTGTGCGATATCCGGTGTTTCTTTGAGTAGTTCTGCAATATTTTCCAGCCACACAGCATTTTCCGTCGTATGGTTGGACACGTTGAAGGCAAGTGTCACATCGGGTGAATTGCGCAGTTCTTCAATCACCATTTCCATTACCATCGTGTCGATGATATCGATGAGTCCCATTTTTTCAGCAACCGGAATGAGCGCGCCAGCTGAGCTGATCTTGCCGCTCTGGCTCACCATGCGTAAAAGTGCTTCATAATGTGCGGTCTTGCCTGTCTTGCTTTCAATGACGGGTTGGTAGGCAAGGCGCAGGCGTTTTTCCTTGAAGGCGCGCAGCAGGTAATTGGCAAGGCCCATCTGCTGGCGGCTCTGGTCTGCCTCATCGCGCGTCATGTCGAACGTGCGGCATGGAATGCTGTTTGCGCTGTTTACCGTGATATAAGCTTTATCCAGCGCATCATGCGCGCTCGCGGTTTCCAGAGGGAAATGCACGCTGCCGACAACCCCAATGATATGCAGTGATGCCGTGTCAAAATTATCGCGGCCAAAATTCACAATGATATTGTGGATGCGTTGTGCGATGGCCTGTGTTTCTTCCGGATAGCTGCCGATAAGGATGATACCAAGCTGGTCACGTTGCACACGTTCAATTCTATCATTCTCGGAAAGTATGGCACGTATCATGCCGGCGAGGTCGGCCATTACGCATTCCGACGTGTCATGGCCATAGGCATTGATGATCATGGCGAGATTGCTGATGGACACCAGCACAAGCGAACCAGAGGTATGGTTATCAATAACCTGCTTGATGGAAGCGTCCAGCATGGCAACAAAATTGCCAGGGTAATTAAACCCAGCAGTCACATCTGTGCTCTCGGATTTTGGCGACAATTCCATAGTGGTCTTTTTTTTATCTTCCTTGCCGCGATCGGAATAAGCTTCCTGATGAAACATGGCTACACCCGCCCGCGTTGTTTTGCTTACGTATCTATTGATTCTACGCAAAAAAGGTAAATTTTTATTAAAATGCGGGCAGGAAAAAGTTATCTAATATTATATATATAATATAATAGCTTATTAAGTATTCAGGCAGGCAAAGAACAGCAAAATCCCTAATTGAAACGCAT
>CAZAQK010000041.1:0-12479 GCA_964487265.1 uncultured Rickettsiales bacterium
GGGTGGAAATTAAAAGTGATGCCGACCTTGCTACGCTGCTTTCCAAACTGGAGATCGATACGCCCATACCGCTGGAGGCTTATGCTGCTGTTGCAGAGATACTGACCTATATTTACCGCAAGAATGATGCTATGAAGGCCAGGCCATGAGCACATCTGCACCGGACAAATTATTTGATGATATTTCAAAGTTCATTGCTGAAAGCCGCGATCTTTTGTCGCGCGGTGCAGTGATGGAACTTGATGGGCTTGATAATGAAGTGAGGCGGCTGTGCGATGCGGCCATGCAACTGACGCCGGATCAGCGCAAAAACTATGCGGATAAATTACAGGCCATGCTCACTGGCCTTGCGGCACTGGGTGATGAAATGGCCAGGCAGCGCGATGCTACATTGGCTGAGATGCATGGTTTGACGGAATATCGCAAAGCGCATGTTGCCTATACCAATGCCGATGCCACTGATGCATTCGGCAAGAAAAAGGATGAACATGGAAACGGTTGATTACAGCCGTTTTGCGCTGGCCTTTGTGTTTGTGCTGGGCCTTATAGGCCTCTTCTCGGCTGTGCTGAAACGCTATGGCAATGCCTATAAAACCTATAAAGCCAAGGAAGGCGAAAAGAGCCGGCTGGACGTGATTGAATCACGCTTTATTGATGCGCGCAGACGGCTGATGCTGGTGCGGCGTGATGATGTGGAGCATCTGCTGCTGCTCTCCGATGGCAGGGAAACAGTGATTGAATCTGGTATCAAAACGGCTGACATGGAAGAAAAAACGCATGACTAAATGGATAATCATTTTCTGCGCTGCGTTATTTTTTAGCGATAGTGCCTTTGCACAATCCATGACGGTTGATCTGGGCAATACCAGCGGCGGCACGGCTACAGCGCGGCTGATCCAGCTGATTGCGGTGATGACCATCATAACGCTTGCGCCATCAATACTAATCATGATGACATCTTTCATGCGGATTGTGATTGTGTTGTCATTCCTGCGCAGTGCGCTTGGGTTGCAGCAAACACCTCCTAATGCCGTGCTTATCTCGCTGGCATTATTCCTCACTGCTTTCATTATGGCACCTGCCTTTGAGCAGGCTTATAACGAAGGTGTAGAGCCGCTGCTGGAAGAACAGATTGATGAAAAACAGGCATTGGAGCGTATTGGGGCCCCGTTTCATGCATTCATGCTGACGCATGCGCGCGAGAAAGACCTGCAGCTGTTTGTCAGCATGTCCAAGGATGTGGAAATTGAAAAGCCGGAAGATACACCGTTTCGCATCCTGATTCCTGCCTTCATGATCAGCGAGCTGAAGCGCGCTTTTGAAATCGGCTTTTTGATCTTTATCCCGTTTGTGGTGATTGATATGCTGATAGCATCCGTGCTGATGGCGATGGGTATGATGATGTTGCCGCCGGTGATGATATCGCTACCATTTAAGCTGATTTTCTTTGTGCTGGTGGATGGCTGGTATATGATCTGCGGCAGCCTGATTAAGAGTTTTGGGACAGTCTGATGCATATTATCGGTACCATCCTTTCGGTTATGTTTATTGCCCTGCTGGTGGGGATTGCCCTGACATTTGGGCTTGCACTGATGGGGGCCATACTCATCGTGGCATTCGTAACCGCATTGATTTTTTATGGCCAGCAAGCTTGGCTACGCTGGCGTTTCAAGCAAAACGCCACTGAATCAGAAAATGGCGTGCGTATTATTGAGGCGGAATATACCGAAATTTCGCGCAAGGATTGATTTTTTGTCATCCTCGGCGGCACATAGTGCCGTCCGGGGATCTATTAGGTATGGATGTCCGACTCGCGCTGATGCGCGCCCGAGCATGACATATAACAATATGAAAGGGGATAGTTATGCATAAATCTACGATAATTGCCTTAGGACTGCTGATATGTGCCTGTGCGCCGGAGCCTGATCGTGCAACCATCGCGAAATGCGAAACCATGGGCTATACCGCTGGCACCAAGGATTATGCCACCTGCGTGCGGGAAGAAAATGCTGCGAAACTAATGGAGCAGCAACGCCGCGAATATGAGCAGATGAAGCAGTACGAGCAGGACTGGAAAACTCGCCGTTACTAGATAAACGGCCTTCCATGCCTTAAGTTAAGGCTGCGATATCCGAAATAATCTTCTTCACCAGCGCGATTTTATCATCGCCTTTTTTCCATTCATGAGTGAATACAACTTTCTGGTCGGGGCGTGCTTTCAGGTTGCGCGCGCTTTTTGCGATGTAGGCAAGCAAGGCATCAGGGTTGGAGAAGGTATTTTTGTAGAATGAAAACACCGCACCCTTCGGTCCGGTATCGATGCGGTCTATGCCTGCTTTTTTGCAGAGGATCTTCAGATCGAGCGTGGCTATAAGTGTTTTGGTTTCTTCCGGCATGTCGCCAAACCTGTCCACCAGCTCGGTGGCGAACGCGCTGATATCTTCTGCTGTTTTCAGATCCGCCGCGCGGCGATATAGCCCAAGCCGCAGCGATAAATCCTCTATGTATGTTTCCGGAATCAGCACGGATAGGCCAAGATTGATCTGCGGGCTCCAGTCATCTGTCGTGCTAATGGTCGCAGAAGTTTTATTGGCAGACTTCAGGCTGGCGACAGCTTCTTCCAGCATCTGCTGATACAACTCCACACCAACCTCGCGTATATGGCCGGATTGTTCTTCACCCACCAGATTGCCAAAGCCGCGAATATCCATGTCATGCGAAGCAAGGGTAAAGCCTGCACCAAGTGTGTCGAGTGTGCTCATCACCTCCAGCCGGCGCGTGGCATTTTTGGTAAGCAGCTTATGGTGTGGCAGTAGGAAGTAAGCATAGGCGCGCAGTTTACCGCGGCCCACACGGCCGCGCATCTGGTATAGCTGTGCCAGCCCAAACAAATGGGCATTATGGATGATCATGGTGTTGGCGGTTGGGATATCCAGACCGGATTCGATGATGGCAGTGGAAAGCAGAATATCATATTTGCCGTCATAAAAATCATTCATCACCTTATCCAGCTCAGCGGCCGGCATTTGCCCATGACCCACTGCCAGGCGTGCTTCAGGTACCAATTCCTTCATCTGCACCTTAAGTTCGGCAATGTCTTTGATGCGCGGGGTAACAAGGAATGTCTGGCCGCCACGGTGCATTTCGCGCAATACTGCTTCACGGATAACCACCGGATCAAACGGCATCACGAAGCTGCGGATGGCCAGTCTGTCTACCGGCGGGGTAGTGATAAGGCTTAAATCGCGCACTCCGGTGAGTGCCATTTGCAGCGTGCGCGGGATAGGAGTGGCAGAAAGTGTCAGCACGTGCACATCAGTTTTAAGTTCTTTTAGTTTTTCTTTCTGCGCTACGCCGAAATGCTGCTCTTCATCAACGATCACTAGCCCCAGATTCTTGAACTGCACCTGCTTTGAAAGCAGCGCGTGCGTACCGATAACAATATCCACTTCGCCTTTGGCCAATAATTCGCGCGTATCTTTTTGTTCTTTTGCTGTGACCATGCGGGAAAGCTGGCGGATATTCAGCGGGAAACCTTCAAAGCGTTTCGTAAAATTCTTGTAATGCTGGCGGGCGAGCAGGGTGGTTGGGGTGATGACTGCTACCTGCGTTTTCTTGGATGTATCACCCATGGCAGCAACGAATGCTGCGCGCAGTGCCACTTCGGTTTTGCCAAAGCCCACATCGCCGCAGATGAGCCTGTCCATCGGCCTGCCGGAGTGCAGGTCTTCCAGCGTATCGGTGATGGCTTTATCCTGATCATCGGTTTCGGCATAAGGGAAGCGCGCCACAAAATCATCATAGGTACCGGCAGGGGTTTCGATGATGGTGCCGGGCTTTACCTGCCGTTCTGCTGCAATTTTAAGCAAGGCTTCCGCCGCCATGAGGATCTTTTCTTTGAGGCGAGCTTTACGCGCCTGCCATGATGCGCCACCGAGCTTATCCAGTTTGGCATCTTCCTCATCCATGCCGAAGCGCGAAACAAGGTCAATATTTTCCACCGGCAGGAATAATTTGTCACCACCATCATAAACCAGCTTCAGGCAATCATGTGCTGCACCGGAAACAGTGATGGCAATGAGTCCTTCAAACCGGCCAATGCCGTGCTCCTTATGCACCAGCAGCTCACCTTCATTAAAGTTGGCTGCTTCTTGTAAAAATACTTCTGATTTACGTTTGGGCTGCCTGGCGCGGGCGATGCGCTCACCCAGCACATCCTGCTCGCTGAGTATGAGCGTGGTTTCCGTTTCAAAGCCATTCTCGATGGGCAACACGGCAAGGCCAATGGCTTTGCCACGAATATCTTTTTTATCTTTCCATGATTCTACTCGCACCACATGAAAGCCGCGCTCTAAAAGTAATGTTTGCAAGCGTTCACGTGAGCCACTGGAAAAGCACGCAAGGATCACATTTTTTCCTTGCTCGGAGGCGTTGCTCACACGCTCCTTGAGTTGATCAAACGGTGTGTAATCCGGTTGATTGTGGGCAAAGCGAATGGCTGGACGGAAGAGGGGCTTGTTATCTGGCGCACTAAACGTATCAAACTGGATGGTGGTATTTTTGAGTGTGATGGATTGCCATTCTTTCGCCATCACAAACCCAAGCTCTGGCTGAATGGGATGATAAACTGCTCCCGCAGCAAAGCTGCTTTTTTTGCTGGTGAGGCTTAGTGCTTCCGTGCGCGCATTATAATAATCAAGAATACTTTCATGACGTTCTTCCAGGGTCTTTGCTGCCTCCACATCCATGCTGATGGAGGCGTTTGGGCAATAATCAAAGAGAGTATTGGTTTCATTATAAAAGAGCGGCAGCCAGTGTTCCATGCCCGGGTAATGGTGCATGGCAGAAATGGCTTCATAGAGCGGATCATCCTTGCTTATCGCACCGAAAAGCTCGCGGTAATTCTCGCGGAAGCGCAGCACCGTATCATCATTGATGATCACCTCGCTTACCGGATGCAATGCAACCATATCCATATGCCCGCTACTGACCTGTGAGAGCAGGTCAAACCGGCGGATGGATTCGATCTCATCACCAAACCAGTCAAGCCTTATGCCCTCACCGAGTGCCGGCGGCACAATATCCATAATGCTGCCGCGCAGGGCAAATTCGCCCGGTTCAATGGCCTTGGCTACACGCCGGTAACCAGCTGTTGCGAGGAACGCCACGATTTTATCCTGTGACAGTGCCTGTGTTTTATTGATGTGCAATGTTACCGCTTGCATCAGGCTTTTAGGTGGAAGTTTTTGAATGGCCGCTGATGCAGTGGCGAGTAACACGAACGGCTTTTTTACATTGCCATTCGCTAATTGGCTGAGTGTTTCCATGCGTGCGGCCATCAGCGATGCGTGTGGCGATACGCGGTCATAGGGCATGCAGTCCCACGCGGGAAAATGCAGCACAGTGAGTTCCGGAGCAAAAAATTCCAGTGCGGATGCAAGCGTGCCCAGTGCGCGGTCATTGACAACAACATGCACAAGGCATGAAGGGGGATCGCCGTATTTCCCTGCCATCAGCTCAGCAATAGCCAGGCCTTCTGCGCTGGCGGGAATGCCAGCCAGTTTCATATGGCTTATGGGCTGTGATGTCTCTCGCGTTTGTGCAGTCATGATATTGGTATCGTGTAGCCTTTCAACATGGCAATAAGCTGTGTGTATTCCGGTTTGGGAGAATTTTTCTCAGTCAGCCAGTTCCAGATATCCCAATCCTGCTCATCGAGCAGCAGTTCAAAACTGTCCAGAATCGGGGCAGGCAGCGTGCCCAGATTTGCCTCGGCAAATTGCCCCAGCACAGTATCCGTTTCTTTGCAGCCACGGTGCCAGCTACGGTATAACAATCGCTTAAGGCGCGAATCCTGCTCCATAAAACCTTCAAAATTAATCATTTTTTATCATTCTGGGCGTACAATTAATCCCAGAAACCGTAACAATTCCGGACATATCCTATGCTACTCGGCTACCGAAGCGATGACGCCGTCATCACCATCTGCCAGAATAACCCCAAAAAGTCGATAGAAATTACCGATATAAATAAGATCGCCGAGGATATGCTTGGCCATAAAAACGGTGACCTGAGGGGTAAAACACTGGGCAGTATCCTGCCGTCGCGTATTGCAGAGATGATGAATGAATATGTGGAATATACACATGACTCAAATGATGTCGGCGAGGTGCTTTCCAAGGTGCAGAGCTTCGCGGTCATCAGCAAAGAAGGCAAAGAAACCGGGTATCGTCTGAAAGTTGTGCGGTCTGAATCAAGTGGTGAGACCATCAATTTCAAGCTGGTACTGCAGGATCGTATGGGGCTGCGCAAAAATGAAGCATTGCGCCAAGCCATTCAGGAAAACTTCAAGGGCCATGAGGTGCTGGATCCCGCCACGCACCTGCCGGATAAATATTCGCTGGGTAAAGACATCGAGCTGATGGGCTATTACAACAGCAAGAGCGATCTGCGCACCTGTTTTGCTATTTTGCAGGTAGATCATTTTGATGATTATTTTTCGCAGTATGGCAACAATGTATGTGTTTCCATCATGAAGCATGTAGCGATGGTGTGTCGGCAGAACCTGCGCCCTGATGACGTGGTGGGCAGTGTATCTGCACGCCGTCTTGGAGTGCTGCTGCTGGATACCACGCCGGAATCCGCCCGCATGGTGTTCAACCGCCTGCGCTGGCAGATCGCCGCCAACCCGTTTGAATTGCCAGATAAAGCCACGCTTGGTCTTTCAGTGAGTATTACATTTGCCCGCATCGGCGGTGTGATCGCTGACCGTAACCTGATCGATGATTGTGCGGCGGCCATGGATACGCTGGGGGCGAATGCTGCTAATGCGCTTCTAGAAGTGGATGAAGCTGATAAGCGTAGTGTTAAGCTCTAATTAGCTGACATATTGTTTTAATCAGTTATGCTGCTTGCATGCGGCATGAGCTGTTATTTTTCCTGTTCTCTCAGGTAACACGCATTAAAGGCGTTGGGCCAAGCACGGCCAAGGCATTGGAGCGGCTGTTGCCTGCGGCCACTAACCCGGGCGGCCTGCCGACCATCCGCGATATTTTATTTCACCTGCCGGTTGGAATTATAGACAGGCGGTTTACCTGCCCACTCTCGCAGGCACCGGATGGCAAGGTTGCCACCTTTGTGGTGGAGGTGGGTGAGCACGCGCCACCAAAACAAAAACGTTATGGTCGGCAACCCTATAAAGTATTTTGCTCCAATGATACGGGCAGCATTACGCTGGTGTTCTTCAATGCACGTGATGACTATGTCAAGCAGGCGTTGCCGGTGGGTGCAAAGCGCGTTATCAGCGGCAAGGTGGAGCATTTCGATTTCCAGTTGCAGATGACGCATCCGGATATCATCACCACGGTAGATAAGCTGGCGGATGCACAGAAAGTGGAAGCAGTATATCCGCTGACCGTCGGGCTTACGTCGCGCCGCATCCATGGCATGGTGGCGGATGCGCTGGCAAAGCTGCCGGAATTGCCGGAATGGATTGCAAGCAGTAACTGGCCTTCATGGAAAGCCGCACTGGCAGCTGTCCATAATCCAGAAACAGAACAGGATTTACTGCCCACCACTCAGGCACGCTCACGCCTTGCGTATGATGAGATGCTGGCCACACAACTGCATCTTGCCCTATTGCGCAACCAGACCAAGAAACAAACCGGCGAAAAAATAAAAGGTACGGGCGTACTCACGAATGCTCTCAAAAAATCTTTGCCTTACAAGCTAACCAAAGGGCAGGAAGCTGTGCTTGCAGAAATACATCAGGATATGGAATCGGGAAGCCGCATGACACGGCTGCTGCAGGGCGATGTCGGCAGCGGCAAAACCATAGTGGCTTTGCTTGCCATGCTGCGTGCGGTTGAGCAGGGGGCGCAGGCGGCACTGATGGTGCCAACCGAAATTATCGCGCGCCAGCATTTCCAGACTATCAATGCATTGTTGGGCGGAGCACAAGCAGTGCTTCTCACCGGCAGCGTAAAAGGCAAGGCGCGCAAGGAAGCACTGGAAGTTATCCAGAATGGAAAAGCCGGTATTGTGATTGGCACACATGCATTGTTCCAGGAGCATGTGGAATTCCATAATCTTGCGCTGGTGGTGATAGATGAGCAGCACCGCTTTGGTGTTGCTCAGCGCATGGCACTCAGCCACAAAGGCAACAATCCGCATCTGCTGCATCTGACCGCAACACCCATTCCCCGCTCACTGGCGATGACACTGTATGGCGATATGGATTCTTCCAAGCTTACGGAAAAGCCAGCCGGCCGCCAGCCGATCGCCACGCGTCTTATTCCTTCCAGCCGGTTTGATGAAATTATGGAACGTTTGAAAGCTGCGCTGGATAGGGGAGAGAAAGCTTACTGGATATGCCCATTAATTGATGATGATGGTCAAGTATCCGAGAATGCGATCTTTTCAATGGATGACGATATTGCCGCCGCCAAATCCCGCTACGCGGAATTCAAAGCGCGTTTTGGCGATGTGGTGGGGCTGGTGCATGGGCGCATGAAAGCCGATGAACGCAACGCAGAAATGCAGAAATTCACTGAAGGCAAAACCAAACTGCTGGTTGCCACCACGGTGGTGGAAGTGGGTGTGGATGTGCGTGATGCTACTATCATGGTCATTGAAAAAGCCGAGCGTTTTGGGCTTTCGCAATTGCACCAGCTGCGTGGCCGTGTTGGGCGTGGTAATAAGCCGAGCGCGTGCGTCCTGTTGTATACTGATAGTAGCAGGCAAATGATGGATGATGGAAAAATTTCATCAACGGAAGCGCGATTGCGAATTCTCCGTGAAACTGAGGATGGCTTCAAGGTCGCTGAGGCGGATCTGGCCAATCGTGGAGCAGGGGAATTGCTGGGCGCGCGCCAGAGTGGCCTGCCTAAAACTATCTTCATGGATCTGTTCTACCATCAGGAATTGCTGGAAAAGGCCCGCGACGAGGCTATCGCGTTACTGGAAAAAGACCCTGAATTAGCCACTAGCCGTGGCGAGGCAGCCAAACTATTGCTTCAGCTATTCATGAAGGAATATCAAATTGTTAACTATAACTCTGATAAAGATTATGTTGAGAAAAGGCAGAAAGCCAGTCTTCTAAATTAGTTAATATTTATAATGTAGAATATACGGGTGACTTTGCCGTAATTCATAATTGGTAAATATCTATGCATTTGCGTTATTGCAACACAGGTAATATGCCTCGGCTGCTGGAAGCTGCCAAGAAAGCTATAATGGTTACTGGATTAGCTGGAGACATTACAACAATCGCTGTGTTCACGAACTATGCTGATGCCAAAATAATGGCCGATACTGTAACACAGTTTGGTCAGGACAAGGGAATAGTCTACCAATATTTCTTAAATAAAGATGATTTGGAACAACGCGGTAGAATGAATAAGACCCGAGCAATTGCCGATATTTCCAGACGCACCATGCCAGAACCCATTCGCGATCATGAAGCAAGTATGTATTATGTGCCAATGACGATTACGCACAATCAAGCAGCAAAAATTGTTTTTAAGAATCACGCCGATGAAAAACGGCTGGTTTCCATCGATGAAAGAGACGGCGACGCAGCAGAAGCCTTGGTAGCGGCAATGTACCAGAATGAGATGAATAAAAGAAAATAACTAAGCTCTGGTGGCTCCTGGTGCTTTGGCGGCAGCCATGATTTCTTCGCGGTGGGTTGCCAGTTGTCCGGTTATTTTAAATCCTGCGCGCTCTAGGCTTGCAATCAATTTTTCTGGCTTAGTAAAGATATACGTGGAATCGGCACTACGAAACTGCGGCCTTGCACCAACCAATGCCACTAATTCACTCATTCCTGGGATGGTATCAAGCGCATTATCTGCTGTCCCCGCTATGCTGAATTGTGCAACAACTCCACCAGCATTTTTTTTGACTTCGATCTTCCTGAATAATGTTTCAAGCAATCCTGAATCACGAAGTTTACCAGCCAGCTGTTCTTCGCGTACCTTGACCTGTTGGAGCAATTCTCCAGCGTGGCTGTGCGGATCATCATGGTGATTTGCCTTGCCATTTCCATCTTCGCGCATCCTTGCTGCCTTCAAAGCAAGCTCATGCCTGCGTGCTGCTTTATCTTTTGGGCTCTCGCCAGGTTTTGTAACCATACTTTTTTCCTTATCGTCTTTGTGTTTTGATTGGTGGTTGTGCTACGCGATCAAATAATTGCTTGTCTTGCGCAGTTTCCTGCCCTTGTGCCCAGCGTTGGAATGCTTCCAGTCGTGTGGCGATTTCCTGTAGTTGTTCAATTTCACCGGTTACGGTCAGGCGCACGCGCATGTCTTTGGCATGTCCTTCCGGATCATTGACATAAAAGGCTGAAAGCGGCACCGATGGTACACCGGCCTTAGTAGCTAGTAAGGCTGCTGCCTGATAATCATTTTGCACATTCATTGCATTTCCTGCATCAGCATAAGGAATTTCTGCCCCAATCGTCCGCAGGAATTTTTTAGCTTTTGTATCTAGTGTTTTGCCCTTTGCAGCAGCTAGATTTAATGTGATAAAAAATCCGCCCTCTGGTTCACGGCCAATCTCAACAAGGCCGGCACTCTGCAGTCGTGCCTGAATGGCTGTGACCTTATCACGATAATGCCTTGCAACATCTGGCTGGTGTTCCTTGAATGCACGCATATCTGCAAGGTATTCCTGCTGCGCAGAGCGGTTGGCATGCACACCGCTATATACTGCGTGCGGTAGCATTTTCTGGATAACATCTGCACTGGCTACCACATGGCCTACGCGTGCGTCGGCATGTGAATGTTCTTTGGTTGCGGCACGGATGGTGATGACGCGTTCACGCGCTTCATCAGAAAGGAAATCGGAAATCGTTACTGGCTTACCATTGTATGTAAGGCCGGCATAGATGGCGTCATCTACAAAGAAAGCATCCTTACAGCGCTCAATAACACTGGCATAGGCATGCAATGTATCGGTATCAGGGCTTTTGCTGGTTGGATTATTCGGATAATTGATGATGGCAATACATTTGCCACGATTGGTATTTTGCACGGTATGTTCCAGATTTTCTGGTGTTAGTACAAAGTTCGTGTGTGAGGTATCTACAGCCACCATCGGCGCATCCAGGACCTCAGCAAAATCCTTGTATACAGGAAAACACGGCTCATGCACTACAATCGGGCGTTTCTTGCCGGCAAGCGCTACCATGGTGCAATACATGCCATGGTTGCCGCCATTGCAGATCATTATGTTATCTGGATGAATCTGTGTGTTAAAGCGTTTGGATTCGATCTCTGCAATATCTTTCACAACATCAGGTTCACCCTGTGTCATGCCATAACCACCTGGACCGCTTTTCTGGTTGCAGTCTAGCGCCAAAGCGTCAAATAATTGCTTTGCGCGGAATTCTGCAGTGGCTATTGAGCTTGGGTTCCCTTTTGCTTTTTCCTCTGCCTGCAAAAAGACTTTTAACCGTTCATAATCCAATTTCTTTGCCTTGGCATAAATAGCGGCCATAATGCCATCAGCAAATACGGCATGGTCTGGCTCGCCCATGATTGACCCAACCACATCCATTTCTTTGCGCAACTCTGTTACGGCGCGGCCAATATGGCGAATTGGTGTCATCTTCAATGTTGAAGAAGATTCACCCAGAAGGCGTTTTACGTTTTCGTTACCTGTTTTTTTCATAGAGTATGCTTTTTTTTCAGACAGATTCTGGTTAGCGGATAATTTATTAATTTGCATTCACTTTCTTTTGTGAATTGCGTATTTCCTTGTTTTTAGGCATATTACCCGCATGCAAACCTCGTCTTACAGTACCAAAATCAATGTTACGACGTCCATTACGCTGCCCAAAATTTTTGTGGCCATTGCCAGCTATCGTGATCCGGAATGCCAGCATACGGTGCGTGATTTATTTGCTAAAGCCAAGCATCCGGAGCGCGTATCTGTAGGGATTTGCTGGCAGTTTGACCCAATAGAGGACGCTGATTGCTTCGAGTATCCACCGCAATATCCCGATCAGGTGCGCATGGTGCAATATCATGCGTCGCAATCGGAAGGTGGCTGTTGGGCGCGTGCGCAGGCACTATCGCTGCGGCAAGATGAGCAATTTGTGCTCATGATAGATGCGCATATGCGCTTTGTGCTGAACTGGGATGAGGAGGTGCTCAGGGTGCTTTCCACGTGCCCTAGCAACAAGGCGGCACTTACTGCGCCGCCACCAAATTATGACCCGCCTGATAAGCTGCAGGAATGCGAAAACAGCGTGTCTGTGGCGTATGTAGGGGCATTATGGGTGCATGATGGATTTCAGCCCGTGTCGCTTTGCGGCTGGATATATAAAAAGGAAAACTGGCAGAAAACACCGTCGCTCACGGCATTTCTGGTGGGTAATTTCTTGTTTGGGCCGGCCCGCATGTTCGAGGAAGTGCCGTATGACCCGCATATTTTCTTCCGTGGACAGGAACCTGTGTATTCCGCGCGTTTATGGA
>CAZAQK010000042.1:0-12343 GCA_964487265.1 uncultured Rickettsiales bacterium
TTTTGAGAAAGCTGCCACTGCGGCTCTCTCGCCAGATGCAAAGCCAGGTACTGTCATGGGCAACCTCAAAACGCTGGTGCGCATACGCAAGGTAGGCACGCCGGAAGGCACCGATGACGAAGCCATCATCGCCCGTGCAGAAAACGCCCTGAAGAACGGTAATGTAGATGATTGCCTGCTGTCATTGCGCGAACTTTCACCACCAGCCGCCGCAACCTTTGCCACATGGTCGCAGGATGCCCAGCATTCGGTAAGTGTCCGCAATGCCATGTCATCACTGCAGGTGCTCGTTATGCAGGCCGCCCCTCCTGCCGCGCCGGACGTAAAAGCTCCACCTCCGCCAGCACCTGCTGCTGAAACTGCGGTTGAACAACCCGCCGATGAAGAAACACCTGATGCACCGTCAGACGCCACTGAAGACACATCTGCCGATAGCGAAGACGTACAATGATAAACCTCCTGCTTTTTTTCATCGCGCTCCTGCTGTTTGGCATGGCGGCGGCATGGGTTGCCGAAAATCCTGGACAGGTCACCATGATCTGGGAAAGCTGGCGCGTTGATACCAGCGTTGCTTTCCTCGTATTGGTTGGCGTCCTCGTTGCGATATTCCTGGCATTGCTGTTTACGATCCTGCGTTCCCTCCTGAAAGCACCGGAAGAATGGTCCACCAGACGCCAGCTTAAATATCACCGCAAAGGCCTGACCGAGCTGACCTACAGTGTGGCCGCACTTGCCGCTTCAGATGTACGCAGTGCCGAGCTGCACACACGCAAGGCAGAAAAACTATTGGGCAAAACACCCCTCACCCTGCTGCTTTCCGCGCAGATCGCCCGCTCGCAGGGCGATGACCATAAAACCAAACTATTGCTTGAGCAATTACTCGACCATAAGGAAACGGAATATCTGGCCGCCACCTCACTCAGTGATGCTGCCACCAAGCAGGATCTATTGCCGCAGGCACTTGACCTCGCCAAACGTGCCCATAAGATCAATCCGGGTGATAATAATACGCTTTCTTCCATAATCAGCCTGCACATACGGCTTGGGCAGTGGCAGGAAGCCCTGCGCACGCTCGACCAGCAGGGCCGCAAAGGATTCCTCACGCGCAGCGACCATAAACGCCTGCACGGCCTGACCCATCTCATGTATACCGAAGCACTGCTTTCCGAAAGCCGCATGGAAGAGGCACTGCGGCAAGCCACACGTGCCGGCAAGCTGCTGCCGGATTTCATCCCTGCAACGCTGCTGCTTGCACGCGTACATGCAGCATCAGGGCGCGTTGATAAAGCGGTGCAGCTATTGTTTAAGGCATGGCGCAAAACCCATCACGCCCAGCTTGCCACCACCATCCAGAGTCTCGCCGAAACCAACCGTAAGAAATATGCACGCATATTACAAACCATCGGCGCACATGCAAATGATCTCGCGGCGCTCTGGACATGCAGCAATTGCGGCCACAGTGAAAATGAGTGGCACCTGCACTGCCCGAACTGTGATGGGTTTGATACGCTGAGGTAAGATTGAATCCTAAAATTTTTACGATAGCGTTTTCGCTTTAGTCCTATACTAGGCAGCCAAGGCGAGGTGCGCGGAACGTATAACTAATACGTGAGCACACCGAGACCGAAGTATAACGACGTACAGGGCTAAATGGAAAATGCTAGAGCTGCGGTGCGTTGGTAGGATCCGGCAGAATCTCCTGAGCCGAATTATTCTCAGGCATGCCTGCATCTGCCGCATCTTTTTTATCTTTTTCCAGGTCGGCAGGAATTTCCTTGAATACCGGCTTGGTGCTTGTCAGCCTGTTTTCCGGCAGCCTTGCCGCATTCTGCGCCAGGCTCGGTAATGGTTCGGTGGTTGCAACCGGCGGCGGCAACGCACCCGTGCCCTGATAGCCTACCAGCTTATGCTCCCAACCCGCCATCGGCTGGCGATAGCACACCACATCCTGGAACACCGAGTAACAGTAAGACGCGGGAATGGCATGGGCATGTTTCTTGTCTTTTTCGGGGTCATAGAACCACCATTCCTTCAGCTTCTTGGAATTGTGGCGTACATTGTCGCGCACGTTGGTGGCTACACGCTTAGCACTGCTTTTGGCCTGCGGCGGCACAGCATCGCGGTAGGTTTGGGGGTCTTTGAGCTCTTCAGTTTCAATCTCTTCGATCTCATCGCCGAACAGGGCATATGTTGCACCGGCACCAATAGCGATATCAGTCGGCGCAAAACCGCAGCCAGTAAGCATCAGAAACGGTAAAACGACTACTATGCGCACGCATTGCTCCTATGTTCACGAGCAATAAAAGCAAACTTTATGCCAAATGACGGTAAGCCTTGGCAGCTTGCTGCCTTAGGCTCCCGTCATCCTCGAAAATGCGCCAGCATTTATCGGGGATCTCAGGCCGTATACTGTGCAGATCTAGATCCCCGCACAAGGCGGGGATGACGTTAAGAAAGCTTCTTCTTCAAAAAATAAGCTGGCATAAATAGAACCACCTATGCCAGCTTATTAATTCGCTTACCACAAGTGTTGCACTTCGTTTTAGAACACGGGGAAGGTTAGCTTTCCGAAGAATGTTACTGTTACCGGGCTATCAGGGTTTTTGGGGTCGCGCATCGGTTTGCCATTACAACCTAATGCCGCCCAGTGCTCCATCATAACGTCTAAACTATTTCTTAAATTATCAAGTTGTGCTAGTAATCTTGCGTACTCATCTGGAAGATGCCGATTGAGGACAATCAACTGTCGCAGTATCTCAACTTCGGCGTATATAGACATAATGTCAGTATAAAGCGTCCAACAAGTCGGATGCGCAAACTTATCATCTTGAGATACGTCTGCTAACGTATCATGAGTGAACTGTAAAAATGTCAATCCGGCAATGGCAGCCAATAAAACCAGTTTCTTCATATACAACTCCTGATTTTTGTTATTATCTGAACCTTACAGATAACATTTTAGCACATAAACAAATAATAAAAATTAATATTTTGTTAATTTTTTGTTACGAAATCATTAATAATTGCATGGTTCCTGTCTTATTTCTGACATAATCAGTGTTCCCACAGGAGCTGAGAGATTTTAAGAAAGTTTCTGCTTCAAAAGCTCATTCACCGCAGCAGGATTTGCCTAAAGTATTGTCACCCCCGCTTTACGCGGGGGTCTAGGGACTCTTGCTAAGGTCTAAATGTTTGGCTCTAGATCCCCGCGCAAGGCGGGGATGACATTAAGAAAGCTTCTTCTTCAGCAGCTCATTCACCGCCGCCGGGTTTGCCTTGCCGCCGGAGGCCTTAAGCGTCTGGCCTACGAAGAAACCAAATAGCTTATCCTTACCGCTGCGATACTCGGCAACTTTGTCGGGGTTTGCGGCCATCACTTCATCAATGACTTTCTCAATTGCGCCGAGGTCGGTCACCTGCTTCAGGCCCTTTTCTTCGACAATGCTTGCAGCATCCTTGCCAGTCTCCACCATGAAATCGAGCACGTCTTTGGCGATCTTGCCGGAGATAGTGTTATCTTCAATCAGTGCCAGCAGGCCGGAGAATTTCGCCGCATCAATGGGGGAATTTTCAATATCCACACTGAGTTTGTTCAGGCGGCCAAACAGTTCTGCCGTCATCCAGTTGGCGGCAAGCTTCGGGTTATGCTTGGCGGCGAGCGCCTCGTAATACTGGGTATAATTCTGCTCCGCCACGATCACACCGGCATCATACGCCGATAATCCATAATCGCTCATGTAACGCTGCTTTTTCTGGTCTGGCAGTTCCGGCAGGGATTTTTTAATATCATCCACATAAGCCTGTGTAAGTTCCAGCGGCAGCAGGTCTGGGTCTGGGAAGTAGCGGTAATCCATCGCATCTTCTTTGCTGCGCATGGTGCGGGTTTCACCTTTGGTGGAATCGAACAGGCGCGTTTCCTGATCGATCTTGCCGCCGGATTCTAAAATCTCCACCTGTCGCATCGCTTCAAATTCAATCGCTTTATGCAGGAAGCGCACCGAGTTCACGTTCTTGATTTCACAACGTGTGCCATAAGGCTCACCGGCCTTGCGCACGGAAACGTTGGCATCGCAGCGCAGATTGCCTTTTTCCATATCACCATCGCATGAACCAATGTATCGCACAATGGAGCGCAGTTTTTTTATGTACGCCGCCGCTTCATCCGCCGAGCGCATGTCCGGCTCCGACACGATCTCCATCAGCGCGACACCAGCACGGTTCAAATCAATGTAAGAATTCTTCGGGTTATATTCATGCAAACTTTTACCCGCATCCTGCTCAATATGAATGCGCGTGACACCCACTTTTTTCACCGTTCCATCCGGCATATCGAGCAATATCTCGCCCTTGCCCACGATGGGATCTAAGAACTGCGAAATCTGGTAACCCTGCGGCAGGTCGGCATAGAAATAATTCTTGCGGTCGAACACGCTTTTCAAATTTATCTGCGCGCCGATGGCAAGCCCCGTGCGCACCGCCTGCTCGATCGCCTTTTGATTGATAACCGGAAGCATCCCCGGCATGCCAGCATCAATGAATGACACGTTCGCGTTCGGTTCCGCGCCATATTCAGTAGATGCGCCGGAGAATAATTTTGAGTTGGTGGTTATCTGCGCATGCACCTCAAGCCCGATGACCAGTTCCCAATCACCCGTGTTTCCTTTGATTATTTGTGTCATGCTGCCTCCTGCAATGCGGGCTTCGCATTAAAACCGATCGCCTGTTCCAGCGCGTAGGCCGTGTTCAGCACGCACTCTTCATCAAATGGCTTACCAATGAGTTGCAGGCCAAGTGGCAGGCCGTCTTTGTTGAGCGCACCCGGAATGGAAATGCCGGGCAAGCCAGCCATAGAGGTCGGCACCGTGAACACGTCATTCAAATACATCTCCACCGGATCGCTCGGTTTATAATCAAATCCAAACGCAGCAGAAGGCGCGGTTGGTGTTAAGATCGCATCCACTTTCTCAAATGCCTTGCGGAAATCCTCGGCGATGAGCCAGCGTACTTTCTGCGCTTTTTTGTAATACGCATCGTAATATCCGGCAGAAAGCACATAGGTGCCGATCATGATACGGCGTTTCACTTCATTACCAAAACCAGCTGCGCGCGTTGCTTCATACAGATCATTGAGGCCGCCACCATCTGGCATTACACGCAGGCCATACCGCACGCCATCATAGCGCGAAAGGTTCGATGAACATTCCGCCGGCGCAATAACATAATACGTCGCCAGCGCATATTTTGTGTGCGGAAGCGAAATATCAATAATTTCTGCACCCGCTTCTTTAAGCAATTTAATGCCGTTATCCCACATGGCGGCGATTTCCGCGTTCAGACCATCTGGCCTATATTCCTTAGGAATGCCAATGCGCTTGCCTTTGATATTTCCCGTGAGTGCCTTTTCAAAATCCGGCACTTCCATATTTACGGATGTGGAATCCTTCGCATCATACCCGCACATCACGCGCAGCATAATGGCAGAATCACGCACCGTGCGCGTGATAGGCCCTGCCTGGTCAAGCGAACTCGCAAACGCAACCACACCCCAGCGCGAGCAGCGGCCATAGGTTGGCTTAATCCCCACGATACCGCAGAATGATGCTGGCTGGCGTATCGAGCCGCCCGTATCGGTGCCAAGCGCAATCGGGCAGAGATCCGCTGCAACAGCGGATGCCGACCCGCCGGAAGAACCGCCCGGAACCAATGGCTCAGAGCTGCCTTTTTTCTGCCACGGGCTTTTCACCTTGCCGTAATACGACGTGATATTTGCCGATCCCATCGCGAATTCATCGAGGTTCAGTTTGCCGAGCATCACCCCGCCCTGATCCCATATCTTCTGCGTGATGGTCGATTCATATTGCGGCTTGAAGCCATCCAGAATATGCGAAGCCGCTGTGGTCAGCACATCTTTCGTGCAGAACAGATCCTTCACGCCAACAGGTATGCCCTCGATCAGCCCACCTGCGCCCTTTGCTAATTTTGCATCCGAAGCCTTGGCCATTTCCATCGCCTTATCACGCGTGATGGTGATGAAGGAATTGTAATGCGCGTTGGTTTTTTCAATTTCTTTCAGATGCGCATCAGCCAATTCCACAGCGGAAAACTGTTTGGCCTTCAGCCCATCGCGCATTTCCGCGAGTGTGAGTTTATTGAGGGATCTTGTCATATTCCTTTTCTTCTTCCAAATCTTCCATCGAAATCTGTGCAAGCGCGCTTTGCAGCCGCGCCAATGTTGTTTCTATATCTTTGATCACTTCATCGCGCTCGGCGTCGGTTGGCTGCGTGTCAGACTGCACCATTTTTTTTAAGCGCTGGTTGATACGCTCCGCCTCACCTGCCACATAAGAAGCTATGAAGGTTTTATCGTCCATCACTCAATCACCTTCGGCACGGAAAAACACCCATACTCAGCACCGTGCGCATTTTTGAGCACCGCCTCTTGTTGGTTGCCATCTGTCACTTCGTCCTTGCGCCATGGCAGTGCCATGTTGGCCACCGATGTCATCTGCGGCACGCCGTCGGTTTTCACTTCGGAAAGCTGCTCGATCCAGTTCAGGATGCCGGTAATTTCTTTCGCGTAATGCTCTTTTTCGGCATCATCCAGTTTAATGCGGGCGAGCCTTGCGATCTTGGTTACGGTTGCTTTATCAAGAGACATAAAATTCCTTGTCTATAGGGTAGGTGCTGGTTTTAATGGCAATATCATTCAAAGACAAGTGATAATGTCATCCTGAGTGGAGGCCGTAAGGCCGGAATCGAAGGATCTTTTTGAATGTTGCATAAGATTCTTCGACTCGCTACGCTCGCTCAGAATGACAACCTGCAAAAACCCCGCTGAATTCACGGCAAGCCTTCCCGCCCACACACGCCTTTTAGGGCTGGACGTGGGCGATAAAACCATTGGCCTCGCATTATCCGATGCGTTGCGCACCATCGCATCGCCCTATGATACCATCCGCCGCAGCAAATTTACTAAGGATGCAGCAACGCTTTCAACCATCACCACCGAACAAAAAATTGGAGGCCTCGTTATCGGCTATCCGGTCAATATGGATGGTTCGGAAGGCCCGCGCTGCCAGTCCACCCGTACCTTCGTGTCCAACCTTGGGAAAATTATTTCGCTTCCCATGCTGCTGTGGGATGAGCGCATGAGCACCATGGCCGTGCAGCGCATGATGACAGATGAAGCCGACATGTCACGCGCGCGCCGCGCCGAACTGGTTGATAAGTTGGCGGCAAGCTATATGCTTCAGGGGTTTTTGGATAGTATTGTGTGAGTGCGGGTGTTAGTGCTAGTGTGCAAAATATTTAATTACTTCACCCACACTCGCACCCGCACCAACACATAAATTATGGAACTCTTAGCCCTCATACTCATCATCGCCTATCTCCTCGGCTCTATTCCCTTCGGCTTATTGCTCGTTCGCGCCGCCGGGCTTGGCGATGTGCGCAGCATTGGTTCCGGCAATATCGGTGCCACCAATGTCATGCGCACGGGCAACAAGAAACTCGGCATCGCTACCTTGCTACTGGATGCTGGCAAAGGTTTCCTCGCGGTGTGGATAGCCAAACATTTCGGGCTGGAAGGCATGTGGCTTTATGCCGCTGCTTTCATCGCCGTGCTTGGCCATGTGTTTCCAGTGTGGCTGAAATTCAAAGGCGGCAAAGGGGTTGCCACGGCATTTGGTGTTATCTTCGCGCTGGATATCGGGCTTGGCGCAACACTTTGCATTTTCTGGCTCATCGAATTACTCATTACGCGCATGGTATCGGTTGCATCCATCGGCGCATTCTGGTCTCTCCTCATTGCACCACTTATCGCAGGCAATGCAGAAATGTTATTATTCATTGTCGCGCTCGCCATTCTCATCACCTGGAAGCACCGCGCCAATATGCAGCGCATCCGCGCTGGTACGGAGCCCAAAATAGGGAAGAAAAAAGCATGAAAAATATTATTACTGTCATCCCTGCGAAGGCAGGGATCTCACTATCCGCAAAACAAGCAGCAAAAGAGATTCCCGCCTGCGCGGGAATGACAGATGTGGGTATAAAATGATGCTTCCTGCCTTTTCCATGCAGCATAAAAGCCTGGCAGGCGAAAAACTCATTGATGTGCTGCGCCTGATACGCACGCAAAATGTCGGCCCTGTCACCTTCTTCCAGCTCATGCGCCGTTTCGGCACAGCTGCAAAAGCACTGGAAGTCCTGCCGGAATTATCCATTCGCGGCGGCCGCAAAAATCCGCTGGTTGCATATAATAAATCTGACGCTGAAAAAGAAATCGCGCTTACGGAAAAATTTGGCGCGCGCCTTATCATGTACGGCGAGGCGGATTATCCAGCTATTTTGCATTCCATCCCCGATGCGCCGCCGGTCATCAGCGTGCTCGGTCATGCGCATATCTGGAAAAAAGACTGCATCGGCATGGTCGGTGCGCGCAATGCTTCCGCCGCCGGTTGCCAGTTCGCTGCAAAGCTTGCGAAAGATCTGGGCAGTGCAGGCATCACCGTCGTCTCCGGCCTTGCCCGCGGTATTGACACATTCGCGCATAAAGGCTCGCTCGCTTCTGGCACAGTCGGTGTCATCGCAGGTGGCATCGACAATATCTACCCGCCCGAAAATGAATCGCTCTACGCACAAATTCGCGAAAGTGGATCCATCATCAGCGAGCAACCTTTTGGCCTTGCACCATTCGCTGGAAGTTTTCCGGGGCGCAACCGCATCATCGCAGGCATGAGTTTGGGCAGCGTGGTGGTGGAGGCCTCGCCAAAATCCGGCTCGCTCATCACCGCACGCCTTGCGCTGGAATATAACCGTGAAGTATTCGCCGTGCCGGGCTCACCGCTTGACCCGCGCAGCAAAGGCTGCAACCAGCTGCTCAAACAAGGCGCTGTGATGGTGGAAACCGCAAGCGACATCCTGCAAGGTATCAATCATTTACGAAACGCTGCACTCGGTGAAATGCCAAAAGCACAGTTTGAACTGCCGCAAACGACAGACGATATTTCGGAACTGGAGCAAGCCCGTCGTGCCATAATCGAAAAACTAAGCTTAACACCTGTTTGCATGGATGAACTGGCAGCCCAATGTAACCTGCCAGCACAGACCGTGCTTACCGTGCTTCTTGAGCTGGAACTGGCAGGCCATTTGCGCCGCAGCAGTGGCGGTAAAGTTACAGCTACGAATACTCCTTCAGAAACAATTGGTTAATTCTTTTGGTTGCATAATTGCAACAGATGATTATGATTACTTATCAAAAATTTACACACTTCAACGGATACAATGGTTAAACGACATCTCCAAGCCGCAGCCGATTTTGTTAGAGGCAGGAAAGACCGCCGCAGAGATGCCGATGGCAGGATACGCTGGCAACACAAGCATGACGTTCCATATTCGTGGGCACGAATTGGAGGCAGCACCGTTCTCGGTGCATTGGCCACCATGCAGGGCGTGGCAAGAAATGCAAACAATGATCCTGAACCTAATGTATCGGTACCGCCTGCGTCGGCACCTTTTAACCCCGGCGAAACCGGTAGTTTAGCGGATAGAGAAACACGTTCTTTCACGGATCGCATCAGCGTTGAAAGAACAGAACGCACGGCGGTGCCAGCGGCTCCTGAAAAAGTAGGTGTGTTAATTGAAATGGATGCGGCAAACTTTGCAAACCATCAATTGTACCTGACCCAGGATGAAAAAGAACTGACAATCTTTGCGTACCCAGTAAAGAGCGCGGATGCCAATACTACCATTTCCACCGCTACCCCCAACTATGACCCATTACATGTTTTAAAATCAAACGTTCCGCCGAATGTCATCAAGGACGCCTTACAACGATGCCGTGAATGCATTAAAACAGGTGAGGATATTTATCTTGGCAACCTCGATGCACAGTATATGAGATCACAGGATATTTCAGTTACCTCCAGACACTCAATGTCTGCAGCAGGTAAACAACAGATTGATCTTGATCCAAACCAAACTGTCGTATTCCGCATCGCATTTGACAAAAACCAAATTACCCAGCTAAAGGCAATTTCCAGAGCAGTGGCTGGGGTAGAGAATCTCGTTAGGGACGTTGACGCAGAGCTGAGCAAACCAGATCAGCTCATTTATTTTGCTAAGGAGGCATTGCTAGACCCGAAGACTCGCGCATTCAATGCCGATTCAAAAAGAACCTTGCAGTATCTGTTTGCATTGTCTCCAGAAGAAAGAAAAGCATTCACTACTGCCATTGGCAATAATAACATTGATGAAGCGCGTAAAATATTGTTCTTAAGAGGCAAGCCTTCCTTCATTACCGAAGATACATACTATGCCTTATTGAATTACATTAAGGATGCAAAAAGTAACGGTATCGACCACGAATCTGCAACTGCGGCCATACCCTATGGATTAGCTTATTACAGCTATGACAGCATGCAAAACGAATCCAGTTCATCACAAGACCGTGCGGTGAACTTTATGCAGCGCAACCTGACACGGGCACAGTATGATGAGCTTAGCGCGTTACCTTCAAGCAGCATGAACCTTATTACCGAGTATTTTGCGAAACAAGGTCCTTCTGCGTCACACGGGCAATCATATCACAGCTTCATTAAGGCTTTAGAGGATCGTTTACCTCAGCTAGATGAATCAGATCGTGCTTCGGCGGCAAAATTACTTCCTCCACATACTCTTGATGCCATACGGAGGCATCTGCGCAATATATCTGATACTAATCCCGGCAACTGGTTTGATCGTAATAGCCGCGAGAACAATCTCTTAACTATCATCGGCCTGATCGAACAGCAGCAATTACTAAGCGCAAACAAGCAGAACGGCAGACTAGCGATCGAAGACTTGATCTCTCAAATTGACAAGCAAGGGCACCTCACTTTTGAAATACCCTTGGCCGAAATGCCTAATGGCAAATCGGCTAGATCGGGCAATGAATGGCTTGGCAGTTTATCGGCTGTTTTACGTGCTGCATTTACTGAACAAAATATACTGGACAGAACACATGGCCACGATGGCCGTGCAAGAACACTCCATGAACGCTTAGCAGAATATTTCTCCTATCATGTTCCTGCTAATACAGGTGATATCGCACATATTATAAGCCCTGTTCAAGTAGCTGCTATCATCGCTAATACGGTGTTACCGTCTGTTGATTTACCGACTCAATCTTCACAAGAAGCGAGTACTAAGGATAGAATCTTTTTATCGAATACAAGAAAATTTGGGGATATCGCAGTGTCAGACATCTCTGCACAGAAAGTAACAGCAGCCGTTGAAGCGGAAGTGCGCCTGCCTGCATCTGGCGCATCAGCAGCTTCAGGGCGTTAAGCTATAGCTTAGCTGCGCTACGACCTGGCGGATATACTTCTTCCATATGCTGCATGTGACACACAATCCTCCCCAGTAGCTCTAAAGTCTTTTCTGGCACGTGCTGCGCATCGTATGCATCCCATGGCTTTGTTTCATCCAGTGACCGCCACATTAATGCATTCGCCATGCGCCGGTACAGGCGTGCCACCTTCCCGAACCATTCCTCAGTCGCGGTGGTTATATCATCTTTGGTCATAGCTGGCAGTGCTGCAAACGCATCATCCCGTGTGCGGCTTGCACCAACGCCCCTGATATCGAGAAAATCCTGTGCAAGCGCTGTTGCCGTATATCCACCAAGATGGGCATATGTGGCATCAAGAGTATCTGGCAAATTCATCGCTGCTACTCGGAGTTTTTCAAACTGCTCATCTGTCAGTATCCTACCGCTGCGTTCTGCCCATAAATCTTTAGGTTTTAGTGACATTTAAGAATTGCCTGTATATTATTAGTAGACTTTCGCGCCTATATGGTTACATTAGCGAGCGCAAATTTATTACCATTCATTAACTAACGTCAATAGATTTATCAGGTTTCATGCACGTCGTAATCGTTGAATCCCCTGCCAAAGCCAAAACCATCAATAAGTATTTAGGCAAGGATTATCAGGTATTTGCATCGTTCGGCCATGTGCGCGACCTGCCCGCGAAAGACGGCTCCGTCCGCCCGGATGAAGACTTCGCCATGACCTACGAGGTCGATGCGGACGCTAAAAAAAACCTCTCCGCCATCGCCAAGGCCGTTAAAGAAGCCGACAGTTTATTCCTCGCAAGCGACCCGGACCGCGAAGGTGAAGCCATTTCGTGGCACGTGCTGGAAGCACTTAAGGCATCCAAGGCCATCCACAAAAACCTCTCCGTCCACCGCGTGACCTTTGATGAGATAACGAAGAAAGCCGTAACCGCTGCTTTCGAGCATCCGCGTGAGATTGATATGAATCTGGTGAACGCGCAGCAGGCTCGCCGCGCGCTGGATTACC
>CAZAQK010000043.1:0-207 GCA_964487265.1 uncultured Rickettsiales bacterium
ATCGGTGATCGTCAAAGGCAACGGCACCATTTTCCTCGCAGGCCCGCCGCTGGTGAAAGCCGCAACCGGTGAAGATGTTACCTCCGAAGATTTAGGTGGCGCGAATGTGCACACCAGCCAATCCGGCGTTGCCGATCACTTCGCGGAGAATGAGGAAGAAGCCCTCGCCAAAGTGCGCGATATCGTGGCCAACCTCAACTGGAAAAC